>NZ_QUGV01000007.1:9749-205149 GCF_003479205.1 Parabacteroides sp. AF17-28
TCCGTTCTATGTATCAAGACTTAAAAGAGTTATTTGGGAAGGAAATCCCTTCGGTCAAGAAGTTTAACCTTAAATTGAGTACATTACCTACCGAAAAGCACCCCTTCTATTATAAGGCGGCCTACGACGCCGCTTTTACGGAGTGGGACACGCTTGCAAAAAGTTACCGTACATTTCTCACAAACTTGTTGTTGCACGACAAGCAACGGACCGTCGACTACCTGCGCCGGCACACGGTGTTCGGCTCGCTGGTCTACATCCTCCGCGAACCCGTCTTGCTTCGGCGGCTACTCTCGCTATCGGAAGGAAAGGGCAACGGCGGCGTCCCGTCGTACAGGCATCTGTCTTTCTGCCTACTCCTCGCTTTCGACTTCTCCGAAACAGTGGATTACCTGAGCGACAAACTGCGCAAAGACTCCGCTTCGACCGACGACCTATGCGACCTGATGGACCTGGTCCGCTTGGATAATGAGCCGGGACGCTTGTGGCCGCACACTGAAAACAAAAGCGTTCTTTGAAAGATTGTGTTGGTGAAAAGGAAAGGAAAGCGTATCTTTACGTCGTAAACCCTAAAAGGAATTATAACGATATGACACCCGTAAGAAAAATCACAGTAACCGATATTGAGGTATCAGTTTCTGTACGTCCAGATAGTAACGATTACATCTGCCTGACTGACATGGCACATTTCAAGGATAAGGAGCGGACGAATTATATAATTCAGAACTGGATGCGTTTACGTAGTACGATTGATTTCTTAGGGTTGTGGGAACGGATAAACAATCCGGCTTTTAAAAGCATCGAATTCGATGCCTTTAAAATGGAAGCAGGCACCAACAGCTTTATTCTTACTCCAAAGCAATGGATTGAAAAAACCGGGGCGATAGGAATTGTGTCCAAACCCGGTAGATATGGAGGTACTTATGCTCACAAGGACATTGCTTTTGAGTTTGGAACATGGTTGAGCCCTGAATTTAAGCTTTATCTCATTAAGGAATACCAACGGATGAAAGAAATCGAATCACATCCGCTATTAGGAGAATGGAATGTGAAACGCATATTGAGTAAAGTGAACTATACACTGCACACGGATGCAATCCGCGATTTTATTATTCCTCAGACAAATGACATCGACCAAAAGATAGCGTATGCCGATGAAGCCGATTTGTTGAATCTGGCATTATGGGGATGTACTGCCAAGCAGTGGCGCGAAGCCAATCCCAAGTATGCGGAGAAGAACCTGAACATAAGAGATATGGCAAGTATCAATGAATTAGTTGTATTGTCGAATATGGAGTCCTTTAATGCTGAACTCATCAAACGTCAGGTTGGCAAGTCCAAACGATATATGCATCTTCGTTGCATGGCGGAAGAGCAACTTTTACACCTCAATGCTATAGATGCGGAAAAGAAATTCCGAACTATTATTGACGGTAATATGTCACTCGAATAATTTCTACTTTCCCTCCTCCAACACTTTTTTTCCTATGTATTTTGACCTTATACAACTTATTAATGTTTATATTCATACTTAATTATCGTTTGTCTAACGGTGAGTGTAGCATCTTCAATAGATATTTTGCAGCTTTTGGCATTGGTCTTTTTGTTATCGCGCTGTCTTTCTTTCTAAAAGGCTACAGCAGTGATAATATCTGTCCCTTTTTCCTGTCATTTTTTTTTTGATAGGAAAAGTTTGCGTAAGTTTGCGGTTTCAAAAGAATATAAGTAGTATGTTTAAGGATAAAACAATTGTATATACATCTGGAACATTCGACATGTTCCATTACAACCATCTCCGGATGATAAATTATGCCCGCAGTATTGCGGATATATTGATCGTGGGTGTAAGCACGGATGAATTGGTGTCTTCTTATAAAGCGAAACCGATTATCCCTTTTACCGAACGCCTGCAGATTATCGAAGCATTGAAAACTCCGGATATTGTGATTCCGCAACATACACTGGACCATTCTGAAATAGTGAAAAAGCTGAATATCGATGCTTTTGTCGTGGGAGACGACTGGTACGGTAAATACGACTATTTGAAAGACTTGGGTGTACAGGTGTTTTACTTCCCTTACGGCACAGGCGTTTCTTCTTCGAACCTGAAGAAAACGATTCACGATTCTTATGAAGCGAATTTGAAGTCTCAGCGTCAGTCCAAGCCTGAATCCGTCAAAGGTTTCGGTGAAAAAGAGTGAGGGTTGCAGATGGGACAGTTTATATTGATAACAGGGGGGACAAAAGGAATCGGTAAAGCGGTTGCCTCTTGCCTGGCAAAAGCCGGGCATAATCTGCTCCTTACCTATGCTTCGGATGAAGGCGAGGCTATCCGTGCCGTAAACGGATTGCAGCAGCAGTTCGGCGTGGAGGTCGATTCGCTGCAGGCTGATATTTCCGATAAAAATACGATTGACAAGATAGAACAATACCTGGATGACCGCGACATACGGTTGGAAGCGGTTGTTTTTAATGCCGGTCTGACTTGCCGGGATCCGTTTGAGGATCTGGATATGGCAGAGTGGGAGCGGGTATTTTTTGCCAATGTGCATTTCCCGGTTTTCCTGTTGCAGCGGATTGTCCGTCGTATCGGCAAAGGGGGAAGCATTGTCTTCACCGGTTCGCTGATGGGGATTCAGCCTCATTCGGTTTCATTGGCCTATGGTGTGACGAAGAGCGCCGTGCATTCGCTGGTGAAAAATATGGTGAAATTCCTCGTGCCGTATGAACTGCGTGTGAACGCTGTGGCACCCGGTTTCGTCGATACCGAATGGCAGAAGACAAAGCCTGCCGAGATACGCCGTAACATCGAAAATAAGGTTTCGTTGGGGCGTTTCTGCGATCCGGAAGAGTTGGCGGAGGTCTATAAGATGTTAATAGAAAATAGTTATTTTAATGGCGAAGTGGTCGTTGTAGACGGCGGTTATTCGTATAAATAAAAGATAAATGAGCGATTTGGATAAGGAATACGAGGCTTCGTTGAAGTCGATAGAAACAGAAAATAAGATTGACCGGATTTTTTATCGTCCTATCGGTTTCCGCATTGCCCGTATGCTGAAAGGTACAGGTATTACTCCTAATATGGTGACTGTGGTGTCCATCTTTGTGGGGGCGGCAGTCGGTTTCTTTTTCTATCATGACGATTTGATTTATAACATATGCGGCATCCTGTTGCTGGTGCTTGCGAATATCCTGGATTGCGTGGACGGGCAGTTGGCCCGGTTGACCGGCATCAAATCGGCTATCGGCCGTATCCTGGATGGCTTTGCCGGAGATATCTGGTTCGCTTGTATATACGTTGCTTTTGCGCTCCGCCTGTCTCACGATTACGGGACGGACTGGTTCTTTGCCTTAGCGGTCCTTTCAGGCCTGTCGCATCTGGTGCAGGCTAATATCACGGACTATTACAAGACACTTCATTTGTATTTCATCAGTAAGGATAAAGGTGCGGAGTTCCAGACATTGGAACAGGTGCGTGCCCGCCATAAGGAGATGAAATACGGTATAAACAAATTCTTTTATTTCCTGTATCGTGGCTATACGCTTTTACAGGTGAAGGCTACCCCTTCCTTGCAAGGGATGCTCCGCAGTCTGCATGCCCGTTATGGGGATAATATACCGGAGGATATCCGCGTCAGGTTTCGCAAGCAGAGCAAGGAACTGATGCGGATGATCGACCTGCTGACCTTCAACGGGCGTACGATCGTAATGTTTATCGTCGTGCTGGTCGGGGAGGTCTGGTTTTATTTCCTCTATGAGATAATCGTGTTGAACATCGTTTTGCTGCTTGCCATGCGGAAGCACGAAAAGATGTGTGCAACATTCTATAAACAATAACTTATGAAAGAGAGCGTAGTAGACATCCATGATTTACAGCAGGTCGCCCCGTTCTTTAAAAGTCGTTTCGGTGCATTTCTCGGAAATGCGCTGATCAAATGGTTTAACATCGAAAAGGTAAACCGGGTACATGCTAACAACTGCCACCTGCGGGGGGCTGCTTTTACAACGGCTTTGCTGAATGATCCGTTGATTGATATTCAATACAGGTTGCACAATGCCGAAGTGTTGGACCACTTGCCGGAAGGTGCGTTTGCAACCGTCTCCAACCATCCGATCGGGTCGATAGACGGTATTATGCTGATCGATATATTTGCTTCGCGGCGTCCGGATTTCAAAGTGATGGTCAACGGAGTGTTGACAAAGATCGGCGCGATGGAAGACAATTTCGTCTCTGTCACTCCCGATTCCAACAAGCAAGGAGCCAATCCAAAAAATATAAACGGAGTCCGCCTCTCCCTGCAACAACTGAAAGAGGGCCATCCGATGGGCTTTTTCCCGGCGGGCGGTATCTCGATGTATAATAAGAAAACAAGGAGGATACAGGATTTGCCCTGGACGCACAGTGTGATCCGCCTGATCCGGAAATCCAAAGTGCCTGTCTATCCTGTCTATTTCGATTTTCTGAATTCCCGCTTTTTCTATTGGCTGGGGCGTATCGACTGGCGTATCCGTACGTTGCGGATACCGACCGAAGCGTTTAACAAACGCGGACGTATGGTCGATGTCTATATCGGCGAGCCTGTCACTCCGGAAGAAATCGGGGCGATCGCCGATGATAAAGACCTGGCCGAATTCCTGTATCAGCGGACATACGGTGCTAAAAAATAACAAAGCGGCACAGAAACCACCTGCAGATTCGGTAAATTGGATTAAGATTTGTAATTTTGGCAGGTTAAACTGAAATAATTACAGATAGAAGATATGATTAAGGTTGACGTGCAACAGATAAAGCAGCGTTTTGGGATTATCGGCAATAATGCCGCGTTGAACCGTGCTATCGATGTTGCCTTACAAGTCGCTCCGACGGATTTGTCTGTGCTGATTACCGGAGAGAGCGGTGTCGGTAAAGAAACTTTTCCTCAGATAATACATCAGAACAGCCCGCGTAAGCATGGGCAATATATAGCCGTGAACTGTGGCGCCATCCCTGAAGGAACGATCGATTCCGAATTGTTCGGGCATGAAAAGGGCTCTTTTACAGGGGCTTTGTCCGATCGTAAAGGCTATTTCGAAGTGGCGGACGGCGGAACTATTTTTCTGGATGAGGTAGGAGAGTTGCCGACCCCCACGCAAGCACGCCTGCTGCGTGTGCTGGAAACGGGCGAATTTATCCGTGTCGGTTCTTCCAAAGTGCAGAAAACAAATGTCCGCATCGTGGCGGCCACCAATGTGAACCTGACGCAGGCCGTTGCGGAAGGCAAGTTCCGCGAGGACTTGTTCTATCGTTTGAGTACGGTACCTATCCAGGTTCCTCCTTTGCGCGAGCGGGGGGAAGATATAATCTTGCTGTTCCGTAAGTTTGCCGGTGATTGTGCGGAGAAATACCGCATGCCGCCGATCCGCCTGGATGAGGAAGCACGCCAGTTGATGCTGTCGTACCGCTGGCCGGGCAACGTCAGGGAATTGAAAAATATCACCGAACGTATTTCCGTGATCGAGGAGAACCGGGATATCACAGCTCCCACGCTCCGCCTGTATCTGCCGGATCTGAATATGGAGAAATATCCGGTCCTGGTCAAGCAAGACCCGGATCAGAAGATATTTAACAGTGAACGGGAAATCCTGTACCAGGTATTGTTCGATATGAAGAAAGATGTCAATGACCTGAAAAAGTTAGTGCACGATATTATGGGAGGCAAGATGCCGATCGATGTTCCCGAAGAACCGGTGACGTATCCGCATCCGATTCATTCCGCACATCCGGTTCATCCCGTTCCCACCATCCAGGAAGCCGAGGCGGTGGAAGAGGAAGAGACGTTGTCGTTGGAAGAGGTCGAGAGAGAGATGATCCGCAAAGCGCTCGAGAAACATAACGGACGCCGCAAGAATGCCGCTGCGGACCTGAAAATATCGGAGCGTACCCTGTACAGAAAAATTAAAGAATATAATCTGGAATAAAAGATGTTGAAGAATAATAAGATATGGCTTTTCTGCCTGATCGGGCTGATCGTGACGGCTTGTTCGATCTCCTATAAGTTTAATGGTGCCTCTATCGACTATACGAAGGTCAAGACGATCACCATCAAGGATTTCCCCAACCAGGCCCCGCTGGTCTATCCGCCCCTTTCGCAGAAGTTCACGGAAGCCCTGAAGGATA
This sequence comes from Parabacteroides sp. AF17-28, assembly GCF_003479205.1. NCBI lineage: Bacteria > Pseudomonadati > Bacteroidota > Bacteroidia > Bacteroidales > Tannerellaceae > Parabacteroides > Parabacteroides sp. AF17-28. Next base: position 15,907 of record NZ_QUGV01000007.1, read on the forward strand.
TTTATATCCGCCAGACCCGCCTGCAACTGGTCAACAGCAATGGCGACCTCGATCTGGAAGGTGAGATCACCGGCTACGACCTGACTCCTATGGCAGTCAAGGAAGATGCCTATGCGTCTCAGACCAAGCTGACGATTACGGTGCGTGTCCGCTATTCCAACCGGGTGAACCCGGAAGAAGATTTCGAACAGAGTTTCTCGGCTTATCGCGAGTTCGATGCGACTCAGATGTTACAGCAGGTACAGGACCAGTTGTCGGAAGAGATTACGGATGAGTTGGTCGACCAGATTTATAATGCAACCGTTGCTAACTGGTAAGGATGAAAGCGGCTGATTTATATCAATTGATGGGAAATCCCACGCTGCTGACTGAGGAAACGCTTCCCCAGTTGAAGCAGATCGTGGACGAGTTTCCCTATTTTCAGATAGCCCGGATGCTTTACCTGAAGAATCTGGCTGTCCTGAGTGATATACGTTTCAGCGCTGAACTCAAAAAAATGGCGATATTTATTCCTGATCGCAGGAAACTGTTCACCTTGATAGAAGGAGAGCGCTACGGTCTGCAATCCAAGCCGGTAGAAGAGGAAACACCGTCACAGGAAGATGCTTTTTCCTTGATTGACGCTTTCCTGTCCAACCGAGAAGAGGAGGAACCGAAGGCAGATGCTTCTCTCTTGTTCCAGCCGTCCGTTTCGTCCGATTATATCTATTGGTCGCTGACAAAAGAAAACGAACAGCCCGAGGAAAAAGAAGAGGTCCGTTTGCAGCATCACGACCTGATCGACTCTTTTATCCGCAACGAGGAACAGCGCCCGCCCGGAAGCGGTCTGAATCTGGATGCGGAAGCTCCGGAAGCAAGCGCTCCCGAAAATCTGGCCGAGCTGGAAGAAGGACAGCATAAATCGCTGGACGACTCCTATTTTACCGAGACTTTGGCCCATATTTACATAAAACAGAAGCGATATGAGAAGGCATTGCAAATAATTAAAAACTTAAACTTGAAATATCCAGAAAAAAATGTTTACTTTGCAGACCAAATCAGATTTCTTGAAAAGTTGATTATTAACACTAAAAAATAAAACAAAGATGTACGTATTTATTTCTATCTTAATCCTGATCGCATCTATACTATTGATCTTGATTGTATTGATACAGAACTCAAAAGGCGGAGGTCTGGCTTCAGGATTCTCTTCTTCTAACCAAATTATGGGGGTACGCAAAACCACGGACTTTCTTGAAAAAGCAACATGGAGCCTTGCCGGTACCGTTGTTGTTTTAAGTATTGTGATTACTGCTTTCATTCCAAGAGCTCAGCACACTACCCAGTCTGAAATCAAAGAACAGATAAACAACGCTGTAACGATCGATCCGAATACGGTAGCTCCTGACTTCGGTACGGCTCAGCAGCCTGCTACAGCCCCTGTTCCTTCTGAAGATACTCCGGCTAATTAATTAGAAACGAATTTTCTGATATAGAGAAGAGGTATTCCGCAACCGGGATGCCTCTTTTTTTGTTATCTTTTATATAATTATCGATAAATGGATAGATATAATTGATCGTGGGAGATATTATTTTCTTGTATCTTTGTCTGAAAAGGATGTGCAAACAGGCACCCTCCTCTAAACAGTAAACAAATATGATGGACTTGATTAACTTTAATGGATTATTGATAGGTATCGCAACCTTCTTGATTATCGGGCTTTTTCATCCGGTCGTAGTGAAAGCGGAATATTACTGGGGCACGAAATGCTGGTGGATTTTTCTCCTATTGGGTATTGCCGGAACAATCGCCTCTTTGCTGATCGAAAGCGTCTTCTTTTCGGCCATTTGCGGCGTTTTCGCATTCTCTTCCTTCTGGACAATAAAGGAGGTGTTCGAACAGGAAGAACGTGTCCTCAAAGGCTGGTTCCCTAAGAATCCAAAGCGGACCTATCCGGAAAAGTAAAGTCCGCTCAGTATTTGAGGGTTGCTACCATGACAACCGGATTATCGTCATCTTTGAGGTTTTCCAGTATCTTGACCAGTTGATCCCGTTTCTCAGGGAGAAGGACTTTTGTCTGCTTCAGTTTTTCGATGTCGATCTGTTCTAACGAATTGTATGTAAATGTTACGAATATGACGTAATTTGTTGTTGTGTATGTTTTTGCGGACTAAGTTAGCCCGAATGTAAAGGAGAAAATTCGTTTATGGATTGAATTAAGGCGAACCGGAGAGGAAGTAGGGGCGGAGTTTTAAATCCATCCCTACTATGTTGATTATGGAAAAATCAATTATTCTGCTTGGATATGTATTGAATTATTTCCGCAGCTGCCAACATCATCGCACCAGGTCCATATACCTCTGTCATTTCCCTGGTTACTTTTTGAGGATCAGCTCCTATTGGCTGTACCCATCCTAACATCCCATCGGAATGAACTGCTTCAACTAAAGCCCTCCATCCTTTTATCGCCTGCTGCTTAAAGCGGGATTCTTCCAGTAGCCCTTGATTTATTCCCCACCATAATGCATACGTGAACAATCCGGTGGAGCTGGTTTCCGGGGAAGGATAAGACTCCGGGTCAAGCATACTGGCGTGCCAGTATCCCTGGTTATCCTGCAAAGATGCTATCTTTATCATCATCTCTGTAAACAGTTGCTTATATCTGGAACGAGACGGGAAGTCTGCCGGCATATAATTCAGTATTTGACAAAGTCCACCAACAACCCATGCATTTCCTCTTCCCCAGAAAACCTTTTTCCCATTCTTTTCTTTTTTGCCAAAGTAATTGGAATCCCGGTAAAAAAGAGAATCATTTTTATCATACAGATAGTCATATGTCGCCCAAAACTCTTGATCCATAAAAGATAGGTATTTAATGTCGCCTGTGATTTTGGAAAAAGCGGCAAATGAAGGTGGTGCCATATATAATGCATCTGCCCATGACCAACGGTCCTTGCTGTCTAATGTTTTCATTTGTAATGAATTTCTGACCGGATTATTGATTACAAAATCCAACTTTGCCAATGAGTGATGAAGCATTCGTTTGTTATGTTCTTTTTCATATAATTTGGCATACATCAGACAAATTGCAAAATCATCTGCAAAATAAATGCTGTTTTGACTTGTATTAGTTGCATAATTATTTTGGTGGGCAATATTCAAACACCAGTTCTTGATTTCAGGAGAATCCGAATAATCCAGCCAGGTTGCTAATGCTGAAAGGAAAACACCGTTTGCCCATGTCATATCATTCAACTCTTTCCAAACACGGTTATCGTTCATATTCGGATAAGCATTGATCTGCCATAAAACAACATCCGTCACTACTTGTTTTATAGAATCGACTTCTATCTTTTTTGAATATTCTTTCGCTTCAATTTGAAAGAAGATAAATAGAGAAAAAATGCAAGGAAGAAACTTCATTATAAATCTATTATTCATTTTTTGTTTATTGATTAATAAAGTAGGGAGAAACTGTATTTTTCGTTTCTCCCATATTATATTTACCAAAGCGGATTTTGTTCACATAACGTATTTGTTTGTAATTCCTTTGCCGGAATAGGTAAATACTCATGTTTTTCCTGAAGATTTTTCGCTCGTATCGGATCTGCTTTCAGAATAGCATCTTTTAGTATTCCCCAACGGCGTAAATCATAAAAACGTTCTCCCTCTTTAAACAGCTCTACATATCGTTGGTGGATAATTTCATCTTTAACAGCCATTTTGTCCGTTGTACCCGAATAAGGATTCAGGTTTGCTCTTTCCCGAATTTGATTAATGTAATTAATCGCTTGTGACTGATTTCCCAATTCATTTTCAATTTCGCCGAGTAACAGGAGTACATCTGCAAAACGAAATGCACGATCATTAATGAAAGAACGGGCTGTTGGATCTTCGGCTGTCATCGTCTGCCAATTTTGATATTTAAGCAGCCAAATCAGTTTAGCATCAGATATGTTTGCACCGGAGAAAACTTCCTGAAAAGATTTCATATAATACATGCATCCCGGATAATCCCAGGCTGCAGTCATTCGTACCCGGTAATCAATTGAGTCATTTTTATCCTTTTCCATAAGCAATGTGTTTAGTGCTTGTTCTGAGATTGTCGCATTAAACCATCCTCCTACTGCCGCAGCCGAATAATCCATACCCACCGGTGTTCCCTGTGCTGAATTTGCATCTTCTCCATTATCCCAAACAGAAGTTCCTCCCAAGTCCTCAAAAGGAATTTCAAAAATGCTTTCTTCATTGTTTTCATGTTCTGCATCAAAATTCCATTCATAATCATCTACGAGCTTATATGTATAAGGTGCTTTAGTTAGGGGTTCAAGAATATCTTTTGCCTTTTGCCAGTTTTCCATGTAAACATGAATTTTTCCTAAAAAGGCAAAGGCTGCACCTCTGGTTGGACGTCCGACCTCGGCCGTTTGTTGAAGCAGTTTTCCAGCTTCTGTAAAATCACCGATTGCTTGTGCATAGACATCTGCTTGTGGTGATTTTTTGATAGCAAATGTAGACGGATCTTGTGATGCAGCAGCACGGATGGGCACATCACCAAACTCCTTTGCCAAAATAAAATAGAACAAACCTCTTAGAAAATAAGATTCTCCTTTGATTTGATTTTTAAAGGAATCGGAAAATGATGTCTCTTCAATCTTTTGTAAAATAAGATTTGTTCTGTAAATACCCGAATAGCAGGCCGAAAATATACCCTGAATAACACCATTTGTATTTGAATTGGTAAAAATATGCAAGGTATATATATCAGGTGTGTTACTACGCCACAAGAACTCATCTCCGCGAGTATTGCGGATTCGTACGCCTGTACGGCCATAATATCCGGTGTTTGTATTTTTCAGTAAGGGATAGACTGCTGTCAAAGCAGACGAAAACTGTGCTTCCGTTTTCCAGAAATCACTATCTGTTAGCTTATTAGGATTCGACAGATCAAGTTTACTATCACATCCTGTTATCCAGAGAACAATGAAAAAGCAAAGTGATAAATTCAGTATAGTTTTCATATGATATTCAGTATTAAATTAGAATGAGACATTAAGACCTAACATAAATGTTTTATTAAGAGGATAAATAAAATTATCCACACCACGAGACATGGCTGCTCCATTGTTTACATCTGGTGTATATCCGGAGTATCCGGTAATTGTAAACAGGTTTTCCATATTTACATATACTCTGCATTTATTTAACCCTTTGATAAACCGGGGAAGCGTGTATCCAACCTGGATATTTCTAAGCCTGACATACGAACCATCTTCCAGATAGCGATCGGATTCGGGACGGAGATTGCGATTTGTATCGTTCCAGGTCAAGCGCGGATATGAAGCATTTGTATTTTGTTCCGTCCAATAATCTAACGTCGAAGAAAGATAATTGATTCCGGCTGTAGTATTCTCCAGATAGACTTTAGTGGCATTATATATTTTGTTCCCAAAATTACCTTGAATTCCTACCATGATATCGAACCATTTCCACTGGGCATTCAAATTCAATCCCATAGTGAAAGAAGGGAATGGGCTTCCTAAATAAACGCGGTCACCATCATCAATCGTCCCGTTATTATTTACATCTTTGAATCGTACATCACCGGGAACTGCAGCTGGTTGGATTAATTTACCGTCTTTACTGTGTGCCTGGACTTCTTCTGTATTCTTGAAAAGCCCATCTGTCGGAATTAGCCAAAAACCACCGATAGGATATCCTTGTAATGTTTTTGATGTATTGACATTCGAAGTTCCGCCTGTACTTCCAGCCCAAATGACCTGATCACCGGTTCCCATCTCAGTTACATTATTTTTCATGATATTACCCACAAAACTGGCTCCATAGGAAAAATCGTTCTGAACCTGGTCTCTCCATGAAACTGAAAATTCGAAACCTTTGTTTGAAATTTTTCCTGCATTCCGGACCGGATCATTAGAGCCTCCGGTTGATGGTGGAATGGGCACTGTAAGTAAAATATCTTTTGTGTTCTTAATATAGTATTCACCGGTAAAACTTAATCTATTCTGAAGAAGGATCATGTCTAATCCAATATTGGTCATGGCTGTTTCTTCCCAACGGATAGAAGGACTGGAAAATTCTTTCGGGAATGAACCGTAATCAAGTCCGCCTTTTCCATTCGGGTAATTCATGCCGGAAGAAACGGATGATTGATACAGGTAATTACCGATTTCCTGGTTACCTAAAACTCCATAACCGCCACGTACTTTCAACTGATCCAACCATTCGAACTTTTTCATAAACGATTCTTCCGCCATATTCCAGCCCAATGAAAAAGAAGGAAAATTCCCATAACGGTTATTAGATCCAAAACGAGAAGAACCGTCACGGCGTAAGGTCGCAGTAAATAAATAACGATTCTTATATGAATAAAATACGCGAGATAGAATAGAACTCAGACTGGACTTGCTTGAAGTACCGTCATTATTCCGGTTAGAAGTTGCTGCCGTAATTTCATAGATACCTTCAGGTAGTTCCATCCCCGAAGCCATAGTGTACCGGTAGTTATCCTCTTGGTATGTGTAGCCTAATAAGGCTGAAACTTTATGATCGCCAAATGTTTTGTCGTATGTGAAAATATTCTCTATAAGAATATTGTTGCTTTTTGTTGTGGTTCGCTTAAGAGATGTTTTTGCATTTCGTACAAGCCCTGTGTCATAGATTCCATCATACTCCATGCCATCCCCGAAACTAAAACCCGGTGTGGCCGTTAATTTGTATTTCAGTCCAAAAGGAAGTTCCATCTGAGCATATATATTTGCATTGACAGAATAGGATTTGGCATCGTTCTTTCTCAAATTCCGGTCTGCGTTTACTAATGGATGCGGATTATTAAATACGTCGCCGTACAAATGTCCGTATCCGCCTACTCTTGTCGGATCATATTTCGCTTGTGTCGGAATCGCAAACAAAGTTGTCGCCAGATAGGATATGTTACCGGCATCAGAGGTATTGGGACCGAGAGTTGTGGACATTTGCAATAAGATGTTGTGTCCGAATGTAAACCATCCTCGTTTGTAATCGGATTTGGCTTGAATATTGAAACGTTCATAATTAGTTTCTTTCATAACACCATCCTGATTGAAATAGCCTAATCCGACATAATAAGTATATCCCTTATTACCGCCTTTTACAGATGCATTATAGTTTTGCATCAAAGCATTCCCCATGATAATTCTTTGCCAGTCATTATCCTCTTTGGTTGATAAATCATTTGCCATATCCAATATCGGTTTACCTGCAGCTGTACGGGAAGCGGTCGATACTTCCGCCCATTGTGCTGCGTTCAGCATACTAAGGTATCTTTCAGGTGTCTGAACTCCTAAATTCATTGAAAAATCTAACTGTGGAACACCTTGTGTATCTACACCGTTCTTTGTCGTCACAATTACAACACCATTAGCAGCACGTGAACCATAAATAGCTGATGCTGATGCATCTTTTAGTACATCAATGCTCTGAATATCATTTGGATTGATGTGATCAATGCCTTCAAAATACATTCCGTCGACAATATAAAGAGGGGTGCTGTTATTTAGTGTGCCTATACCACGAATCATAATACGACTTCCGGCTCCAGGTTTACCGCCTTGGGAAACGATGTCGACACCAGCCAATTTACCTTGCAATGCATTCATGATATTGACATTACTTTCCGTATTCAGTTTGTCTGTCGAAATATTGGCAACAGCTCCTGTTAAATCTGACTTTTTCTGAACACCATAACCAATAACGACAACTTCATCCAATGCCTGTGAATTTTCAGCCAATACGATATGGAATGTCTTTTTCCCGGAAATAGTTATTTCCTGTGTATTAAAGCCGATATAGGATATCTGAAGAATTGCGTTGGCAGGAACTTCAATTGAAAAGTTACCTTCGATATCCGTAATCACACCAAGTGTCGTTCCTTTTGCTAACACATTAGCCCCTGGGATCGGTTCTCCTTTCGGATCGACTACGGTACCGCTTATTTTTCTGTTTTGTTGCATAACAGCCTCTTTCAGGTTCTTCTTAGTCAACAAAATCTGTTTATTAACGATTTCATAAGAATAATTTGTCTGATTAAACATTTGGTAAAGGATATCTTCGACCGAACCATTCTTTACATTCACATTAACCTTTTCATTTACATTAACCTGGTTGTCGTAATAAAAGAAAGTAAACTCACTTTGATCTTCTATCTGCTTCAGTATATCTGAAATTTTCGTGTTCTTAGTGTTGATCGAAAATTTAGCGACTTGTGCATACGAAGAAGCTATTGCAGAGTTAAATACTACTATTAACAAAGCTATCGAGATCTTCATAATACGGAATGTTTTTGTTAAAAGAGCTGAACTCGTAGCCCTTTTCCTAAATAAATTCATACATTTGATAGTTTTAAGATTTTACAAAATAGGTAGTTGCCGTCAAACTGCTACCTACGGATAAGAAAATTCTGGAAGTCGGAGTCTGTATGTGCAAAATACACTCCGACTTTTTTGCGACTAAGGACCGTTTATTTTCATGATAATTAGATATTAATGAGTAATTATTTGGAGGCTTTCAAAATATAGACATCATCTTTTTTAGTGAATCTGACGGGGGAAGTAAATCGTAATAAATTTAATATGTTTTCGGCCGATTCATCACGGATAGTGAATGTGTACCGATATTGAGAGGCTATTTCTGCCGAACATTCTATTTGAATACCATACCATTGCTCTAAGCGTGGAATAATAACTGATAGTTGTTCATTGTTAAAAGATGGATTTTTTTTATCTCGCCATTGTGTGTACCGATCAGCATCAACATTGAATATTTGTATCTGCTTATTTGAACGTGAATAAACAAATTTTTTATTAGGTGTGAGTATTTGTTCTGATATTATGCTGGTAGATTCGCTACCCGTCATGATTTTTATTTTACCATTCAGCAGAATTGTTTCTATCTTGTCGTTTTTTTGGTAATTAAATAACTCGAATGCCGTCCCCAATGCTGTAACTTCCATGTCAGAAGTCGAAACGATAAACGGTTTGTTCTTATTGTGCGCTACTTCAAAGAAGGCTTGTCCTTCAAGGCTGACTAATCGTGTTTTGCCGTCAAAATGGTCCGGATAAGAAAGTTTGCTGCCAGGTCCGATTTTTACCTTCGTCCCATCAGGTAAAGTACATGTCTCAAACCGTTGAAGACCTGTTGCCACAACAAAGACAGTCTCTTTTGTCTGCTCTCTCGTCAATAGAAGAATACCAGATCCTATGCTAAGAAGTAAAAGAAAGGAGGCGGCAATGCTATATAGTTTATAGAAAGTGAAATATCTATTGTTAACACGATTATTGATGGCCGAATGGATTATATTCCAAATTCTATCCCCATCAATCTGCTCCTTATTTGTTTCGGGTGTCGCATTCCATTGCTTTTCCAGTTCATTGCGAACGACTGGATTTGTAAATAGCTGCTCTACCAATTTTTGACTGATGGGTGCATGAAGAATTTGCTTAATCAGTTCATTTATCTGTTTCATGATGTATTAATTAGTCTGTATATAATTAAAAACACCCCAAAACGAGATACCCCCCAAGAGAAATGAAAAAATATATTTTTTTCCTATAAGAATGACATAAGTATATATATATTTTTGCGAAGATATTTTAATGCTTCATTAATATGACGTTCTACTGTCTTTTCTGTGATATTGAGTTCAGATGCAATTTCTTTATAACTTTTTTGATCGTTACGGCTCATTTTAAATACCAATTGACGTTGTGGAGAAAGTTCTTCTACTAATTGGTTGATATATGCTCTCAGATCATTCGCCTCGATCTGCTCCTCTAAGTCATATGATTTCTCTACGGAAGAAAGCATGAAAGTACGAAAAGCGTCCTCATTTATCTTTTTACGGAATTGGTTAAAAACAATATTTCGGGTGAGAATAAATAATAGTCCTTTCATATTACTATTATTATCTAACAATAAACGGGAGTCCCACAGCTTAATGAATACCTCGGAAACAACCTCTTCTGCACTTTCTTTAGTATATAAGTACTGGCGGCTAAAGTTATACACTTTTGCCCAATACCGTTGATACAAAAGACCGAAAGCTTGTTGATTGTCTTGTTTCAATAATAATATTAGCTCCTTATCCTCCTGCATAATGAGAGACAAAGATAAGAATTTCTAATCTATCCTCAACAAATATATTTAGAATGTCATCTTTATCCGTATCTTTGTCCCGTTAAATATATTCAGTATGAAGACAAAGAAGAAAGATTCGTTTATGGATTACATCAAGGCGAACCGAAAAGGAAGTAGGGAAGCGGAGATTGAGAATCACGGCCATCCGGTCAGCTTTAACCGGGTGCATGTATCGAAAAAGGTTTATAACCGTAAAAGAGATAAGGCAGATGCCCAGAGGCGTCTGCCTTATTTGTTATTGACTGTTTGTCTTAATTAATGGGAATGGTTGTAGTTGCGGGCCGGGTATTTTTCCTTAAACCATTCTACTAACCTTCCGTCCTTAAAACTCAGGATATAATATCCTTCCGTATCTTCCATCATGGAGGCTGTCTTATAGCTGATGCTTTCAATCGCCCCTTCGGGTGTCATGCGGGCACCGGCAGACTCAAAATCTTTTCCTAACACAGAGATTACTTTCTTCTTGGTCATTCCTAACTCGATATCTTTCATCTTGCCGTCCATCTGGTAAGGCTGCATAAGTGTTCCGCAGCCTGTCAACAGCAATGCGACTAATAACATATACGCCCATTTCATCCTATTCATATGCCTTTATTTTTATGGTTTGTAAACACGAAGCTAAGATAGTACTATTTTGTACATAAACAGGAGGAAAGCATATAAAAAAAGAGGAAAACCTAAAAGATTTTCCTCTTCTTGAGAGCGGAAGACGGGGCTCAAACCCGCGACCCTCAGCTTGGAAGGCTAATGCTCTATCGACTGAGCTACTTCCGCATGTTCAATTAAAAAAGGTGGGCAGTGATGGATTCGAACCACCGAAGTCGAAAGACAGCTGAGTTACAGTCAGCCCCATTTGGCCACTCTGGTAACTGCCCCCGTTATTTTCAATTGCAGTGCAAAGGTACGATTATTTTTGAAACCTGCAAGTGTTTAGGCTGAAAAATTTACCATTTTAAGTGCGGTAACTGCAGCCTCATCGCCCTTGTTTCCGTACTTGCCGCCTGCGCGGTCTTCGGACTGCTGCATGTTGTCTGTTGTTAATAAACCGAATATGAACGGGATATCATACATCAGGTTGAGTTCCGTAATGCCTTGTGTAACGCCGGAGCATACATAGTCAAAATGGGGAGTATCACCTTTTACAACGCATCCTAAAACGATAACGGCATCCAATTCTTTGGTTTCAGCCAGTCTTTTTGCTCCGAAAGTCAGTTCGAAACTGCCCGGTACTCGTTTCACGTATATGTTTTCTGCTTTTACGCCATGCTTTTCCAGTGTGTTGCAGGCACCTTCCAGTAGTTTTTCGGTGATGTGCTTGTTCCATTCCGCTACGACAATACCGATGGTCATGTCCGAACCATCGGGAACACTATTGAAGTCGTACTCCGATAAATTTTGATAAGCTGTTGCCATATTCTTATTATTAAAAGAAAAGGATGTCTCGTCAGAACAAGGCATCCTCTTTTATGATTATAAATACTGTGTAAGCAGATGATTTTATTTATTCAAAGCAGATGCGCGTGTGATATATTTATCGATGTCGCTTGCTTCCATTGAATTGTAATACTTCTCTTTGATTGCTGTATAAGCCTTGACAGCATCTCCATACTGTTTCAGGTTCTCGTAAGCGATACCGGCTTTCTTCAGGTATGCCGGGCTGACCACTTCGTTGTCGGCCTGTTTGGCTGCTTTTTCGAAATAGCTGATACCTTCCTTGATGTTGCCCATATTGACGTAGCAGTCGCCGATTAGGCCGGTTACAGCCGGAGAGATCATCTTGTCGCCACCGCTAAAAGATTTCAGCATATCCAGCGCTTTTTCGTTATTGCCCATCTTGAAATAGCAAATACCTGCGTAAGCTTTTGCCAGATTTGCGGCAGATGTGCTGCCATACTGGTCGATGATGGCTTCGAATCCTTCATAGTCTGCACCATTACCGTTCAATGCCAGGTTGAAAGAATCTCTTGCAAAGTATTGTTCACCTTTGAACATAGCTGCTGCGGCCTTCTTCTCCTGCGGGATCAAATATCCGTGTTTGATACCTAAAACCGCTCCAACAACGAGTGCGATAGCGATGATACCATAAATGATTTTCTTTGAATTGTTTTCAATGAACTGTTCCGATTTCGAAACAATTTCTTCGACCTCTAACTCTTTGTTGGTGTCTTTTTCCTTAGTAGCCATAATGTTTTATAGTTGTTATTATTTTATCACTGTTTTATGCCTGTGGCAATTCAAGTCGCAAAAGTAGTTTTTTTTACTGAGAAAATCTATACTTAGAAGTATATTTTTTAATTTTGTGCGACTAATATAGTGCGGATGATACTTAAAAAGCTTTCTATACTCAATTACAAAAATATTCTCCAGGCAGAAGTTTCTTTCTCTCCCGAGATTAATTGCTTTTTCGGGAATAACGGAATGGGAAAGACGAATTTGCTGGATGCCATTCATTATCTCTCTTTTTGCAAGAGCCATGTCAATACGCCCGACTCCCAACTCATTAATAATAGTCAGGATATGTGTGTGTTACAAGGTAATTACGATTATGAAGGGCGGGAGGAAGAGATATTCTGTGCCATCCGCCGCCGGCAGCGGAAACAGTTCAAACGGAATAAAAAAGAATACGACAAGCTGTCGGAACACATCGGGCTATTGCCGTTAGTGATGGTGTCGCCCGCCGATTCCGAACTGATACAGGGCGGGAGCGAGGAGCGCCGCCGTTTCGTCGACGTGATCATTTCGCAGCAGGACAAGCCGTATCTGCATGCGCTAATACAATATAATAAGGCGTTGCTCCAGCGGAATTCATTGCTGAAGGACCAGTGCACGGACGCTTCCCTGTACGAAGTGCTGGAAATGCAACTCGATATGTACGGGCGGATGGTGTATGAGAAGCGGCAAATGCTGGTAAATGATTTCACCCCGATATTCAATGAATACTACCAGACGATCTGCCGTTCGACCGAACAAGTCGGCTTGCGCTATATCTCCCAACTCGAACGCGGCAGCCTGGCGGATATGCTGGCTGCCAACCGGGAGCGCGACCGTATCCTCGGCTATACCTCGACAGGCATTCATAAGGATGAGTTGGAGATGACGCTGAACGACTACCTGATCCGCCGTGTCGGTTCGCAGGGGCAGAACAAAACGTATCTGATCGCGCTCAAGCTGGCGCAGTTCGTTTTCCTTTCACGCCGGGGACAGGCATGTCCGATCTTGTTGTTGGACGATATCTTCGACAAGTTGGATGCCGACCGGGTGGAGCAAATCATCAAATTAGTGAGTGGCGACCAGTTCGGGCAGATATTTATTACGGATACGAACCGTAAATATCTGGATGCAATCCTGCAGTCGATCAATCACGGTTATGCTCTGTTCAGGGTCGAACAGGGCGAAGTCCAACCGATGGAGGAAGCGGGATGATACGCCGGAATGCACAGACATTGGGCGAGGCGATCCGGGAGTTCTTCGAAGACAACGCCGAACTGCGCGGGAAGATTTTAGAGATACGTGTCCAACGGGCCTGGGGCGAGATCATGGGGCCAATGGTCGCACAATACACACGTAATATATATGTAAAGGACCGTGTGCTGCATGTTTCCCTCACATCCTCCGTCTTGCGCAGCGAATTGGTATTGTGCCGGGAGCGTTTGATAAAGAGCTTGAACGAGTATGCCGGGGCAGAAGTTTTGCAGGATATCGTGATCAGATAATCTCTTTTTCGGTTACGATCAGGTCCATTTTTCGGTCGAACGGTTCGACCGGGATGGTGTCTTTCAATTGGAAATCATAGCAGATACCTATTTTAGGCACGTCCAGTGTGGAAAGCAGGCGATCGTAAAAACCTTTTCCCCGCCCGAGGCGGTTACGCCCGCGGTCGAAGGCGACGCCGGGAACTATCACCAGGTCTATCTCGTTTTCCGCAACCGGCTGGCAGGTTTCCGTCGGTTCCAAGATACCGAAAGCTCCGGCTTTCAGGGATTCTTTTCCGGCATAAAGCAACAATTGGAGGTCGTTCCCTTTCACAACAGGGAGAAGAAGTCTCTTTTTCAGGTACCATTTTTCGATAAAGGCAGCCGTCTGTACTTCTCCCGGAAGGGCGTGGTAGAGCGCAATACAGGAAGCTTGCCGGAAGAGATCGGTCTCTTCCAGCCGTTCCGTTATCTTAGCAGAGAGTTCCAGCAATGCAGTCTTCGTATATGATCTCTTTAAGGAGGCCATATCTTCTCGAAGTGCTTGTTTGGCTTTGTGCAATTCCATCTTCTGTTATATTTTTATTTTCCGGTGTCGGAACCGATTTACCTTCGTTCAGCACTTTGATCGCACGTTTCAGTGTGACGTCGTCATTCTGGAAAATAGGATAGAAGCCCGCTTCGTCAAAGAAGTTGCGGACGATGTAGGCATGTATCTGTTTCTCCATCAGCTTGCTCGATATGTTGATCAGGTGCGGGCGTTTCTTGATGCCTTTCGCTGTCGCGTAGTTGATGAAGTCGGACAGCAACGGTTGCTGTTGCAGGTATTTGTACAACTCCTGGTAGGTCTTGAAAGAAGACAGCTTGTCGTAATTGCGGTCCGAGTATTCGAGTGCATACAGGTTCAGCGTTCCGCTATTGACCACATTGGAGAAATAAGTCGTCACGCCGCTGGTGTCGCGCGGGATAAAGATATCCGGCATGATACCGCCGCCGCCGTAAACCGTACGTCCCATGACGGTCTCGTATTTTTCGCCATTGTCCTGTTTGATGCTGTCGGCAGAGTCAAACTCTCCGTGCATGAAACGGTTGTAGATATCCTGTTCATATTCGTTGTCCTTGCCCAATTCATATTTTTTCTGGATGCAGCGTCCGGACGGCGTGTAGTAGCGGGCGATTGTCAGGCGGATTTCCGATCCGTCGCTAAGTTGGATCGGCGACTGCACCAACCCCTTGCCGAACGTACGGCGGCCGATGATCAGACCCCGGTCGTTGTCCTGGATCGCCCCGGAGAAGATTTCGCTGGCGGAAGCCGAGAACTCGTCTGTCAGAACTACGAGCGGTGCATCCTGGCAAGTGCCGGTTCCGTTCGTATAAACATCATTGCGCGGGAATGCCTTTCCTTCAGTATAGACGATCAGGCGGCCTTCCGGCATAAACTCGTTGACCATATTGATGGCGGCATCCATGTAACCGCCGGTGTTACTGCGGAGGTCGATCACGAAGGAAGTGCAGCCGGCCTGTTTCAGTTTGGCGATTGCCGTGATAAATTCGTTATAGGTTGTACGTCCGAATTTGCTAACTTTGATGTAACCGATTCCTTTGCTCACTTCGTAAGCCACATCGACGGAGTTCACGGGAACATCGCCACGGGTTACATCGAAATACAACAGGTCCGGTTCGTTTTTCCGTTTTACTCCTAACTTGACGGTACTGTTCTTGGCTCCGCGAAGTGTCTTCATGATTACTTCCTGGTCGCTCTTGTTGCCGGCATATAAGGAGTCGTTGATTGTAATGATACGGTCGAACGGTTTCAAGCCTGCTTTTTCGGATGGTCCGCCGGGGATTACGTTAATGACCAAAACGGTATCCGTCTGCATATTAAAGGAAACGCCGATTCCGCTGAACGAT
The DNA here is from genome assembly GCF_003479205.1 of Parabacteroides sp. AF17-28. Lineage (NCBI taxonomy): Bacteria > Pseudomonadati > Bacteroidota > Bacteroidia > Bacteroidales > Tannerellaceae > Parabacteroides > Parabacteroides sp. AF17-28. The sequence goes on from NZ_QUGV01000007.1 coordinate 31,684, forward strand.
CCTTCCAGGTCTTCGTTCACCCGTTGGGCGTCTTTGGCCGGTATATATACGGAATGCGGGTCCAACTCGCTGAAAACCTTAGGGATGGCATCTTCTACCAATTGTTTCATATTGACCGTGTCGACGTATTGTTCGTCAATGATGTCGAGTATGGCATTGATCTTGTTCCCGCTGGAATAAATATGTCTCTTACCCTGTGTCAGTCTAAGGTAATGATTTCCTACAAAGATCCCGAGAGCAACACTTAAAGCTATAATCACAGGCAGCCATACGGACAGCCTTCTATTCTTCTCCATAAAAACGTATCTTTATTCGTTTATATCTTCTATGTAATCAATAATAACACCTGCGCGACGCAATAGGTTGCAACCGTCCTCCACCCTGTATTTTTCAGAGTAGACCACCCGTTTGATTCCCGATTGGATGATAAGCTTGGCACATTCGATGCAGGGTGCAGATGTGACGTAAATAGTCGCTCCTTTGCTGCTGTTTGACGAAGCCGCCACTTTTGTGATTGCGTTAGCTTCGGCATGCAGGACATAGGGTTTGGTGACATTATTCTCGTCTTCACAAACATTCTCGAAACCAGATGGCGTACCGTTATATCCGTCAGAGATAATCATTTGGTCTTTAACTATCAGTGCCCCAACCTGTCGTCTCTTGCAATACGAATTTTCCGCCCATACGGCCGCCATCCTGAGATAACGTCTATCCAATTCGAGTTGCTTTTCCTTCTTATCGCACATCGTTTTCTGATTTTATATACCTTATTATATAATAGCAGACAAAGGTACATATATTTGGGATATATGGAACAGCTTTAACGGTTTTTGTTTACCTCCGGTGGATTTTGAAAAAGATCCCGACGTCCCTATCGGATTTTCCAAGTACGCTTTTGGAGGGGGTATTATCAGGGGGTTATTGTATAAAACGTATTTTTCCGGCTAAAAAGAGAACTGAAACTAAACAAATGTTAATCCACTTTTTAGAGCTCAAAAAGGGACTTTTTCGCCTTTTTTGAGCGTTTCCATCAATTACGACCGTCCTCTTTGCCACTGCGACCGTACTAATGTGTAGTGCACTCGGCACCTCGCGGAGATTAGCACGGTCGTAATGGCGATTTGGACGGTCGTAATTGGAAAGAGGACCGTCTAAAGGGCAAAAAAGCCCCTAAATTTCCTTGCGATATTTGGGACGCCGTCCGTTTTATTTTGCTACAGGCGATTCTCCGGGAGTTAAGCTTTATCACTTTGTCGGTGTTTCCGGTTTTCGGGAATTAAATTGCACGCTTTTTGGAATGGGCTCGGCACCCCTTTCCGACTGTTGTCAGCAGGAAAGGGTAAATCCGTGAAAAAGGTCAATCCAAAATGGATCAAGATTTCGGATGAAATAGAAAAATTACGAAAATGGGGGTTATTGTAATAATTGAATAGTTGGATCTCTCAAATATTGATAAAAACTAAACTTACGGAGAGTGGTATCTGCTTGAAGGCTTTTGTTCGCTTTAGGTATAACGTAAAGGGAAGTAATAAAGAATGATATTTAATATGTTTATATTTATTAGGTTTTTAGAATATTTATCTATTATTTTGCGATAGATAAATATTCTAATATCATGATATTGCAATTCTTGATAAATGGCTTGATAACAGGAATTCTGTATTCTCTTTTGGCTATCGGCTTTTCGTTGGTATATAATACGACGAGAATCTTTCATATTGCAGCGGCAGCATTGTATGTGATCGCCGCGTATGCATTTTATTTTTTATCGAACCGGATAGGATTGTCTTTCCTGATTTCTATTGTTGGTGCAGTGGTATTTACCATGTTGATGAGTCTTTTGGTTGAGTTATTGATCTATCGCCCTCTAAAACGAAAGAAAGCATCGTTGAATGTGGTTATGATTGCTTCTATTGGTGTGATGACAGTCTTGGTTAATTTGGTTGCCATGTTTTTTGGTAATGAGACAAAAGTGATAGATAATTCTATACAGAGAACCTTTATGTACGGTGATATAATCATTACAACTCCCCAGATGTATCAGCTTTTCGGCGGAGGGGCAGTCATTCTTTTTTTTATACTTTTTATTTGCTATTCCCGTTGGGGGGTACAGTTCAGAGCGTTAAGCTCCGATGAAATCCTGTTCGAGGCGTTGGGGTATCGAATGAAGCAGACCCGGAGTTTTGTATTCTTGTTGAGCGGAACTTTTATTGCTTTGGCCAGTTGTCTCACTGTTTATGATGTCGGCCTTGATCCGAATATGGGAATGAATGTGTTGATAAATGCGATGGTTGCTATGATTATTGGTGGGGTGGGACGTTTTAATGCCTGTATTCTTGGCGGCTTGCTGTTGGGTATATTGCAGTCGTTGGTAGTTTATCAATTTGCATCCAACTGGCAGAATGCAATTACTTTTTTGGCACTGTTATTTTTCCTTTTTCTGCGTCCCCAGGGGATTCTCGGATATAAACAACGTACCGTCTAATGGAATATATTCTACATATCGTCATTATGCTCAACATCTATATATTATTGGTGCTGAGTGCAAATTTGCCTATTGGAATGGCAAATTTGCTAAGTATGTGTCAAGCTGCTTTCTATGGGATAGGAGCTTATATTAGTGCTTATTTTTTGATGCAGTTCGATTTGCCCTTTATTGTTGTTGCGGCGATAATCATGTTTACTACGGGACTGTTCAGTTACGTAGTCTCGTTTGCTTCGGTGAAGTTAAAGGGAGATTATTTTATTTTGGCCTCTCTCGGCTTTCAGATGATTGTCTATACCATATTATATAATTGGACAGATGTGACACGTGGCCCATATGGCATTCCCGGTATTCCCGGTATAAAGATACTTGGGATATGGAGTCTTCCGGGTGTTTGGGGATATTGTATTTTGACAACTCTGGTCTCTTTGGCAGTAATTGGTGTGTTCCGGAGAATAAAATACTCGCCTTATGGAAGAGTTTTGAAAGCGATGCGGTCGGATGAATTGTCGGTACAGGCTTTGGGGCGAAACACGATGTTGTTTAAGGCTTGGGCTTTTTTCTTGTCTGCTGCATTTTCCGGATTGGCTGGCCTGTTTTATGCATCGTATGTCAGTTATATCGATCCTACCAGTTTTACGCTGGATGAAAGCATTTTTATTGTTAGTGCTTTGTTTATTGGTGGTGTGGGTAATATCAAAGGACCTGTTTTGGGTGCGGTATTTGTAGTTCTGCTTCCTGAGATTTTACGGTTTGTGGGAATGCCGGATGCTATTGCTGCCAATATGCGACAAATCATTTATGGAGGGGCTTTGATTTTAGTTATGTATTTCCGTCCGCAGGGGTTGTGGGGAGAAAATGTGTTGAAATAGAATGATACTACAATTGAAAAATATAAAGCTCAGTTTTACGAATACTCGTAGTGAAGTGTTCAATTTGTTGAATGGCGTAAATCTGAACGTAGAGAAAGGGAAAATAACGGCATTGGTTGGAGGAAATGGAACCGGAAAGACCACTTTGTTTAATGTTATTTCCGGTTTCCAGAGTGATTTTAGTGGTGATGTTATTTTTGACGGTAAACGATTAAACCATATTTCTGCCCATCGTATCTCTTTGATGGGGATTGGGCGTTTATTTCAAGGGCGTCAGTTAATGGATGATTTGACATTGATGGAAAATATGAAGATCGCTTCAGATGACAAGACGGGGGAGATGCCGTTCGAGCCACTCCTGTTTCCTAAGAAAATTGCCCGTAGGGAGAGAGAAAAGGAGGAACAGGCTGTGGGTATTTTGAAGCGCTTGTTCGGAGAGAACTGTAAGTACTTGGATATGCTCAATTATAAAGCTTCTGCTTTTTCTTATGGCGAACAGCGACTGATAGCTATTGCCCGTCTGTTGATGGGAAATGACAAACTGTTATTACTCGATGAACCTACGGCCGGAGTTAATCAGGTTTATATTGAAACAATAAAAGAAATGATTCGTAAAATGGTTTGTGATGAGGGTTTGACTATTTTGCTGATAGAACATAATATGCATTTTGTACGTGAACTGGCTGACACTTGTGCCTACCTTGATGACGGGATTATCGCAAAGGTGGGGCCCACAGCTGTAGTGCTTGATGATAAAGAGGTGCGTAATAGTTATTTAGGGTTATGACGGAACTATTAAAGATATCAGGATTTACAGGTGGATATGTTCCCGGTGTAAATATCTTGCAAGGAATCGATTTGGAACTTCATCAAGGTGAAGCGGTCGGGATAATCGGGCTTAATGGTTCGGGAAAGTCCACGTTGGGGAAGGCTATCATGAATATGATACCTTATAGGGAAGGTGAGATTGCTTTTGAAGGAGAATCGATCACTCATCTATCTACCAGTGAACTGGCGCGACGTGGTATTTCGATAATGCAGCAAGGAGGCCAAGTGTTTCATGAGCTTTCTGTATGGGATAATTTGCAACTTTCATTTGGATATAAAAAAAACAATGCCTACATTTCGGAATTGAAGTCCATTATCCCTATTTTGCGGATGCCCGAGAAGGTGTTAAGGACTAAGATGGCGGATAAGTTAAGCGGTGGGCAGCGGCATCAGTTAGCGTTAGCTATGGCATTGGCCCAGAATCCCAAGCTGCTAATTTTGGATGAACCGAGCGCGGGACTTTCGCCCCGGTCGATAGAAGAGATGTATGAGATACTGGAGGTTGTTCGTGGGAAGATGAATGTGACGGTGGTGCTGATTGAGCAGAATATTAATAAAGCGATTGGGTTTTGTGATTGTTGTTTGCTGCTGGGGCAAGGGAGGATTGCTCATCGATTTGTGGATAAGGATATTAAAGATATAGAATTAGTAATGTTTAAAAAATAGAAAATCATGAAAAATATTCTAATGAGCTTGTGCGCTATTTTTTGTTTTTTTGTTTGTTCTTGTGATTCTAATGAAAAAAGTGATAAAATCCATGTGGGAGTTTTAATGCCTTTGACAGGAGATATTGCTTTTCTTGGACAATCATTTACTAATGCGATTCTGATGAATGTTGATACAACAAGAGTGAAATTGTTTATTCAAGATACAAAGGGAGAGCCTAAAACTGCAGTTAATATTTTGAATCAAATGATAGCTACAAATGGGTTAGATGTGGTTGTGTCTTTAAAGCCAGCAGTGTCAGAAAGTATTAACCCTATATTGGAAGCAAAAGGAATCCCTCATTTTGTATTTGCATTTAGTCCAGAAATCACAAATGCCAATAATGTGATAAAACAGTATCCTTCTTCTGATGCGGAAGATATGGCATATTTAAATTATGCTTTAAGTAATGAGAAAAAAAATATAGTTTTTTTACGTCATATTTTTCCTGATGCTGAATTAGCTTATAAAACAATAGTAGTTCCTAATGCTCAAAAAATGGGATTGAATGTGCATGATGTTCCATTTGATCTTTCTGTAAAAGATTTTAATAATTTGACGCAAAAAGTAAAGTCTTTGAATCCAGATTTGATCGTAGTACAATCTTTATCGTATAACTTTTTGAATATAGTTAGAAGCTTTCATCATGCAGGTATTTTGGACAAAATGTTTGGAGACTTAAATTTTGGTGATTTGTATACATATGATTTTGCTACAGTGAAAGAAATGGATAATATTCCATTTTTAGGGTTGTCTTATGTTTTAACGGAATCGTATAAAATATTTGAAAAACAATATTTGAAAAAATATGGCGATAGACCTAATATTCTTGCTGCCTATCCTTATGATGTGATGACTATTATTAATAACTTGAATAAAAGTGGGGTTAAAAAGGAAGATATTATTAAGTATTATAATGATAATGTGGTTAATGGAGTAACAGGACGATTATGGTATGATAAAAAAGGTAATCAAAATATAGATTATCAAATTATGAGCTATCATGACGGGCAATTTGTTTCGGATTTAAATTGAGTGAAATATGAAACGTTGCTGTGTAATTACTGATATTTTAGAAGAAGTTGATTTAGCTAAATTAGTAAGTAGTTCTAATTTGGGTATAATAACATTGGACATTGGTCGTATGGATGCTAAGGATTCGAAGTGGTTGCCTTTAGAACGGTATACTTCTGAATTAGGAATTGGATTGCATCGAGCTATTTCAAACGCTTTTATTGATAAATTCTCAAAAGAGCCTATTGGATATTTATTTGAACATTATGAATCTAATAAAATTACATCTAATATTATAGTTCATTCTTTTGCTGTAACTGATCGTATCTTGGAATCTGTTAAGGATAGTGGTACTTTATTTAATCTTAAGAAAGATGAAGATACTAACGTCGATAGTGGTATAGAGTTAGATATTACTGGTTTTTGTGATAAATACTATCCTGTCTCTATTGATACAGAGCAACTATCTCCATTTGAAAAATTTTGTTCATATCAGCAATTATTTACGGATTATGTTGCATCTATATATAATAAAATTCATAATAGTCAAGTCGTAAAATATGTCTCAATAGTGCTGTTTGCTTATCGCTATTCGGATGGTATATATCATTTTACTCATAATGCAGCTATTTTTAGTAATAATTTGCAGTATTTAGAGCGCGATATAACAAGATTAATGTTTAGTTATATTACTAAGTCTAAATATCTGAATGAAGTTGAGCTTCTAAGAGACAAGACGAATATAGCTGCTGTTAAATCGGCTAAAGCCGCAATAATGTCTCGTAACATGAGCCACAATCTTGGTAGTCATGTTATGTTTTATATAAAACAGAAACTTAATTCTGTTAGTAAAATGCTTGATAGTGAAGTTCTTAAAGATCTTTATCCAGATGCAATAGAATCATTATCTAAGGATCTGAAAAATAAGGAATTTGAAATGCCTTTTTTAGTAGGGATGGGGAGATTTATTAATTATTTGCAAGAGCGACAAGATTATATAGCTACGGTTGCAACGGATTACATACCAGCTAATTCTACTATTAGTTTTAAGGATTTTATATATGATGAATTAAAACCTGATTTGCGTTACAAACGGCATAAAGAGAATAATTCATCTTCTACAGAAACAAAGGGACATAAACCTAAAAATCTATTGATGGATTTTATAGCTTATTCTGAAGGTTATGAAAGTAGTGATGAAATTTGCTTACGGTTTGGTGAGTTTACAGGAAAGAATCCAGAAAGAGAAAAGCAAAAAGAAGACTTTAAAAAATTAAGAGAATTTGATGTAGCACTTCCTGGTGGAGTCATAGGACGTCAGGCTTTTTTCTCTATTATTGAGAATATCATTCGTAATGCTGCTAAGCATAGTGGAAAAAGATCTGACAATAAATTAGCTATTGATCTTAATTTTATAGATATTTCGAAAAAGGAATTATTTGGAGATGAATTGTTATATGATACAACTATTTATGGTGGAAAAAGAGTTCCTGATTTGCAGCAAAAGTATCTTGATGTAGGAGATAAATATTTTGTACTTGCTATTACTAGTAATATGCCTAACTCTAAGGAGTCAATTAAGAATCTCGAGAAGGCCCTTTCGTGTAGTTATCTTGATGAAGAAGGAAATATGGATGATAAAAGTAAAGGGATAAAAGAAATTCGTATTTCTGCTGCTTGGTTACGTGGCTATTTTATTGACACTGAAATACCTGAAAAAGAGCCTCCTGTCATAGCGATACGTGGTGTCAAGATGGATGGGGAGAAGGATAAATATGCTATTCAGTATTATGTATGTTTGCCTAAGCCAAAGAGGGTAGCTTTCCTTATTTCAAAAGAATCAGGTTTTTTAAATATAGATTCATTCATTGAGAAAAAATTGAAAGAAAATAGTTGTAATATTTTTGAATGTACGAATTTTGATAAGCAATCTGATCCTGCGGAATTTGGGGATTTGCCTGATTATGATATAGTTGTGTGCTGTGATAAGGATTGTAGTAGAATAATACCGGTGCTTTCATCTCGTGTTATTAAGTATCAGGAAATCAATTTAAAACATTTGAAATCAATTATTTCTGCTATAAATCAATATAAAAAGGGTTTGGAATCGCAGGATAGTAAAATTAAGGATTTAGATGATGAGATTAAAAATAGAATAAATAGAACTTATAGGTTATGGTATGAACAGGTTTATGGTCAGAATAATGATAAACTTACAGTGATGGATAATAAATCAGAAGTTCATAAATTAGAAGCAGATAAAATAAGTGTTAATTTGAAAGGGACGTCGGAAGATAATATAACGTCTTTTGAAGATGCTGTTATTTTTGCGACACATTATGAAGGAATGATTCAAGAACAAAAAAAACATCAAGATGATCCCCGGAATTATTCTGATCGTTCTTTATTATTTGCCGAGGCATGCTTTGTGGAGGGGATAACAGGTAATAATTCTACTGATAGACTAATTCGGCAAAATGGCTGGACTGAAGAATGGAAATATAAACACTTAGCTGCAGGGAGAACAAGGATAGCGATATTTGATGAGCGTATTTTTAGTTCCATATCACCTTTAGTAGAAAGGAAAAGAATCTCAGTGAGTGAGATTCTTGATAATTATCTAAAAGAAACAGTAGAGGATGAAAAATCAATTTATAGCTTAATCTGTTACTTTAATGAATCGAGTGATGAGTTTAAAAATAGGAGTTTGGCTGATAGTGATAGGATTATAATCCAATGTCAAAGTGTAGGAATAGATTTTTTAGACATAGAGAATCTAACTGAGGCTAAGCGGAATAATCTTATCCAAATACTGGAAGAAAATTACAATAAGAATGTTCACACTACTAATTACGTACTAAATAGGACCCAGAAATATCATGAGATGAAGATATGGGCTTATGATGTAAAGTGTTATGAAGAGCGGAAGGATGATTTGGGAAAGATTGTTCAGGATGCTCGTGTTGATATAATAGGCTATAATGCCCCTATAACACCCAAAATAGGAATCTTTGATCAAGCAAACTATGATGTGGAAGTTATAGCAACTATTAGAAAAAAGAAGATGAACTATGAGATTGAATTAAATAAGATGCAAAGTAATTCTTTTGATTTTATATCTATTCATCAAGGAATACTTGATAAAATGTATGCTACGTTTAAAGTAGAAAGTGTTCAAGCTACAGACAAACTAACTATTAAAGAAAACCAAGCAATTGAGAAATGTAAGATCACTCATACGCTTCATCGTATATTGTCTAGACAGGAAACTCCGGAAGAAGTTACTGGATATTTGCCTCAGTTTATTATTCATTCTGGGCGCTCTAAACCAAATACTGTAGATATGCCGCAGAAACAGCCTTTTTTGCAGTTCGCGGCTATTGATCATGCTGTGAGAGATTGTAAATATACTTTGTCTGAACTTTTATTTTCGGCTCATTATGAAAAAGGTTTTAATAATAACACGCAGCGGTGAGTTTAATCCGGAGAAGGCTTCTATGATCTCAAAAGCCATCAATAAGGAGAATAAATGTGGTACAGTTCAAACAGTGCAGGATCAATTGAAATATCATCCTGTAAGATTGAAGGCTTTTCTTAGTGTTATGAAAGAAATAGATATTCATGGTGTGAGACTTGATAAGAGTGATATTGGGACAATCAAGAAATTTTATTCGGATATCCAAATACGATATAGCCTCAGTTTTGAAGAGTGGAAGAATATTTATTTTAGTAAACCGGAAATGTCTAAAATAAAATTTTTGAAGAATAGAGACCTGTGGAATATAGTTACAAGTATTGGTGAGATGCGAAAGCCATTATTGACAGATTTTCAAGATTTTATTTGTTCTAAAATAGCTGAAGAAAATAAAGATAGTACTTCGAGGATAAACGATGTCTATGTGACGTTTGAACCTGAATGTGTAAAAGATAATATTCAGGTGACTTTAGTATTATGGGATAAACTGGAAGATGCTACTGATTTTGTAGAAAAAGAGTATAGACTAGGATTGATAAAAGCAATTTGTAATGATTGTGAAATAAATGAGTCGGATGAAAAGATAAATGGTAATATGCTTTATGTGCATGATAAACAATGGGGATTATTGAATAAGCAAGTTGAATTATTCAATCGGATGAAAAATAGAAAAATAGATTGGGATGATGAGATAATGACGAAAGTAGAGTTTGATACTTTAAAGAAATATTTTTCTTATGCCTCATGCTTTCAACATACTGGTGGTGAGGGTTCTCTGTTTAATAATATATGTCAGTTAAATTTTGGTTCAGATTTTATAGTGAGAGTCTGTGATGAAGTAGAACGTGTATATATAGATATATTTGAGGCTAAAAAATATTTAGATAAACAAACAGCAGATGAGTTCAAAAATTGAAATTTATTTGGCGCAAACCTATTCTGTTTCGGCTAATACTAAGAGAATTGTATTGTCACCTCTTTTATCATCGTCTGTGAGTATGTTGATTGGTGAGTTTGTAGGTAAAATTGTGATAAATAAATGTGACGTTAATCATGATATTCAATTTTATGTTGTTTATCACAGTTTATCTGATTTAGTTTCAGGTAATCAATACCTTTTTGCTCAAGATTATTATATAGCTGATTACGAAAGAAAAAAAAATGAGAATGGCTGTTTCTATTCTTTAAGTAAAATTGGTGATTCATTCAATACAGTGAATTTACCTGTTTTGGCCACAAAACTTCCTATGATACATATAACTATATTTGATATCTTGAAAGAAAGTGAGAATATGAGTTACATAAACGAGTATGTTTATAGAAGGTCCAGTCGGTTTAAATCGATAATGGATAGTAGTATTTGGAATTATTATCTTCCGATTACAACCCCTGCTGTAACAACTGAAAGATTTAAGAATATTGTAAAGAAAATACATGATAATGTACAGAAAAAACTTTATCGGTATTGTGTTGCTAATGAATATGCAGAACTAAATGCTCGCTTAGTGAAAAACTCTTATTTAAGTAGAGAATTACATGTTCATGGTTTTTCTGTTTCACCATTTGTATTTCATTCGGAATATGAAATAGAGAAAGACTTGTTGAAAAGATTGGCGAAAGTATGTATAAATGACAAATCTCGATATAATAAAAAAGATTTGGAAGATGAAAAAGTGAGGGAGATAAAAATAGAAAAAGATAATGCTTTTTGTTTTGGAGCAAAATGGAGAATATTATTATTAGATGATTATGCCAATGAGAAATTGAAAGAAATAAATGGCAATACAGAGAATGTAAATATTATTGATAATGAGCACCAAATAAAGGAAGAGAGTAGAGTTGTAACGGGTAAATTGAAGATTATTATTGATGATTTAAGATCTATTGGGTGTGCTGATATTGTATGGTGTTGTCCTACAGAATATGAAATAGAAAACAAATGGGCTGTTAATGGTAAGCAAAAATCTTGGAAGTGGTATGATAGTAATGGTGTTGCATTAAAAAAGTATACAGATCCTGATATTGTTATTGTTTGTGCAAAGACTGTAAAAACAGCATTGAAATTACTTGTTTTTCAACGTTACGATATAATTTTATTGGACTATTTATTAGCAGAGAGAAATGATAAAAAAGATAGAGAGTATAGTTATTATCTACTTAAAATTTTATATGAACTAAAGAAATATAGTGAAAGTGGCGAGAGTTATGGAGGAACTATTAATGAGTCATTGTGCAAGGCAATAGGTATAAAGCTGTATCAATCGGTTAATGAAAAATTTGTCTATCAGATTGAAGGTGTAGGAGGAGAGTGTAGAAATATGAATATAAAGAACTTGTTTGGACCTGATAACAGACTATACTTTATGCATATTTCAGCTTTTGTTTATGCCATTCAAGAGCGGTTACAGGAGCAACATCTATTGCGTAGTGAATCTTTTTGGCATATAGCACGTGGTGCGTGCCCTACTAATACTCCTAAATTATTCCTGTTTTATCTTTATCGGGTTATGGAGAAACGATATGAATCGATTACGATGCAAGAAGGTGAATGTGTTGGTTCGCTGATAGATTTTTTGAGCGAAATATTTGAAGAAGGTAGGCCAAGGATGAAATGTGTAAATAAGTTCAATACGCTACTTAATTTGCGCGCCCAATACAATCGGATAAAAAATGATGTCTATAAAGAGGAACGTGAATTATTGAATATGAAAGCAGGGGAAGAATTGATAAACGGATGTTCACCTCTTGATTGCAGAAGTTCACGATTGATATGTTCGACCTTTAATGATATTTTGTATTATGGAAATTCATTTTGGGAACATTTGCAACATCTTATTTATTTGATAGCATACGGTACTATTCGCCAATGGACTGAGATGTGGGAAGAATATACTTTTATCAAACCCAGATTGATGCTGAATGATGAAAAAGGGGAGAAAGTCTGTAAAGCAATCGAAGAATATATAATTGCACTTAAAAGCAACTCTTAAATTATGAATTACGGTCGTTTTTTTGTATTGGATCTGGAGTCTTCCGACTTGTCAAAAGGCGTTGCGGTGTTTAATTATCGTAGCGTAAAGGCTTATGACTATACTTGCGGTCCGTTGACTCCTAAATATCCGGTATTTCTTACAATAACCAAAGACGCTATTGAATTTAAAGTGCATTATGTACAAGGCAGGCTAAGTCATAATGAGGAAGGAAAAAAAGATAGTGAAAAGGCGGCTACAGGTTTCTTTGATTTAAGAGGAGTGAATATAACTCACCAAACGGATGAAGATTTTCCTAAGGATCAGCTGTATAGTGTACATGTAGAGGCTGTTATTTTATCGCTTCCATTGTCTTCCGATCTTGACGTAAAGGATTTTCTAACTGGTGCTGTGAAAAAAGCATATTCTGTGGAGTATCCTCGTTCGGATAAAAACCAAGAAGGAAAAGAACGAAATTACCTTCTTCAATTGATTAAACAGAAACAGCTGAAATCTACGGATGAAGATGATAAAGGGATATCTTTTTCTTCTTTACCTGTTTTTGGTATCTATTCTGAAAAGGGAAAGGAACGTAGAGCTAAGATGAAACAGAAAAAAGAGGAGATAGACTATAATGCTGATATAGAAGAAAATGGGCAAATAAGTAAATTCCTACGCAAATTGTTGCTTGACTTTATGTTCGATCTTGAACATACGGATGTCTTTAAAAATGCGGCTAACTATGAGGAGTTTGCTATTAAACTGAGAGGAAACTTTTTCTTTGTGGCCTTGATGAGTAAAGCTAATTTTTATTATTACCGGGAGGTCTTGAAAAATGAGTTAAAACAAAATTTGGATAACAGAGCCTATGCATTAAAGAAGATGAAGTTTCAGTCTGTCTTTCTGGACAGTGCTGAAAAACGTTGGATAGATGCTTTACAGAATCCTCTGGCTAATAAAGAATTTCCTCAATCGGACAATTGGTATAAGATAAATGAGCATTTATTCCGGAAAAAGAAAAATAAACGTTTTCAAGGTTGGTTCTCCGATCCTGAGACAGAGTTAAGCCGCGTGTATTATGCAGATAAAAAACATAATATCAATTCGATAACAGTTAATCAGATGATTAGTCACTGGCAATATCCGGTGAAAAAAGTGTTTATCCATCTGATTCAGTTTATGATAATGGTCATATTGCCTTTGTTGGGAATTTGGACGGTGATGTCATTCATCAAGAGATGGTTGTTTACTGCCGTTCCTTTTCCTTGGGAGGTTTCTCCGGTGTGTTTTTATTCCATGCTCTTTCTTTCTATAGCGGCACTTCTGGCCTATGTAAAAATTTCAGGGAATGCCAAAGGGTTAGAATTGAGGATGGAAAGAACTTCTCAATGGTGTATCCGGCGCTATGATTTTGTAAATACCTCCATGCATATCGGTAGATGGCCTGTTGGATATATTGGAATGTTTCTTCTGTTGGGATGGTTCTTTTATGACATTGCATGGGGTAATTTATCCGGTGGTAAGGATATTTTGATTGCAATCGCATCATTGATTATAATTTATAATACAGTAGTCAATCTCTATTATAAAATACTTCCGATCGCTTTTTTCTCTGGTCCGTATTGGTATTTTAGAGGAGTTCACATTCTATTGCCTCGTTTGGCTGCAGCTATCGTTACGGCTTGGATTACAATTACATTAAGTGAGGATATGTTTAAAGCCTTTTTTGATTTGTCTCACCAACCGTTTCCTATTACAGCAGTTATGTTGACTGTTGTCATATTGGTATTCGTATATTTTGAGATAGGTAAGATTGTTCCCTATTTGAGTCCGGTAAAGAAGATTCTTCGTTCTTTGTCATTACTTTTAATCGGTTTTTTCTATGCTATAGTTACAGGTTTTCTGTTTATTGCATTCTCTGCAGATAGGTTTATAGAGAGAAGTGATTATCTCGATGATTTTTATGTGAATAAAGTTTTGATTAAAGATTCGGAGTATAAAGTTCAAGATCCTGGATTTTTTATGGTTAAAGAATTTTATGCAACAGTTGCGAAGCAATTTAAACCGGAGTTGTTTGATTCTGTTGTTCATGCGGTCAATGAATATAGTGCAAATCAAACAAATCTACGTCAGGAACCGTATCCCGAGATTGCAGAGCGTCTGCTGAAGATGTACATGATAGATTCTTTAGATTATAATCGGTTTACGGCTTTGAGTATTGAATTGATTAAATCGTATACGGCAGAAACAAATAATAGTGTAAGTGAAAAAATAGATCTAATTTATGAGCATACAACGACTTCACATGTAATACAATCTAAAATAGAACGTGCTTATATGGCTTTAGACTCGTTGAAGGAAATAGATAGGTTTACTACGCTCAATGCATGTGCATTGGATTCATTATGTAAGCGTTTCTTTATATGTTCGGATAACCATCAAATATATAGAAGAGGGCTTTCTTCCATAAAGTATACTCCTGGGGCGGGTAAAGAATCGCCTTTTAATATTGCCGAATCTTTCTATATTGGTACTGCTAAGCGAATTGAGTATATTATTTTGTGGGAATTTTTAGTTCAGTTTGCTTTTGTTTCAATGTTCATTGGTATATTCTTACAGCTTATTCTGGAAGAGAAGCCCGTGACTGAGCCGGTTTGATTATTAATCTTAAAAGAATAATGTTATGGATAGAAGGAGGTTTTTCCCGATTTTATTGATTGTTTTCTGTATAATAGTTTTGGTCTGGCTGTGTGAAACTATTATTTGTATTCATTGTAAAATACCAGTGAGTGACATTTTTAGTTTACATGGTGTATGTTTTTTTTCAGCAATTGCTATTTTTATTCTGATGCTTATTGTCCTGGATATCACAAGGGAAGATTATACACGTAATAAAGAATTGGATGATATCGAAGTTGAAAAAAAAGAATATTGTTTGAAGATTGGAAAAGAAAAAGGGAAATGTCTTCAAACAAACGTCTTTGCATTGGAAATGATAAAATAAGGGATCAAGGTGAAAAAGAAGAAGAGACCTCCAATTAACCAAACAAGGATACATTAATATTTAAAACATCGGTATTTGGAGATCTCTATACTTTTTTATTTCTTTATCCCATTCCTCCTCAGCAGCGCCTCGATTCCCGGCTCCTTTCCCCGGAAGCGTTTGTAGAGGATGTCCGGATCTTCCGTGCCGCCTTTTTCCAGGATGTTTTCGCGGAAGGAGCGGGCGGTTTCCCGGTTGAAGATACCGTTTTCTTTGAACAGGGAGAAAGCATCGGCGTCCAGGACTTCCGCCCATTTATAACCGTAGTATCCGGCGGAGTAACCTCCGGAAAAGATATGTCCGAAACTGCTGCTCATCAGGGTGCCGGGAACTTCCGGGACGATGACGGTTTGTTTCCATGCTTCTTTCTCGAATGCGATCACGTCGCCTTCAAACGGCTCTGTACGTGTATGCCAGGCCATATCCAGAAAACCGAAGCTCAGTTGGCGGCAACAAGCGTATCCTACGTTAAAGTTGGCGGCATCGACCAGTTTTTGTACTAATTCCTGCGGAATCTTTTCTCCGGTCTGGTAGTGGACGGCGATCTGGTCGAGGAATTCTTTTTCCGTCAGCCAGTTTTCCATCAGTTGGGAAGGCAGTTCCACGAAGTCGCGGTAGACATTCGTCCCGGAAAGGCTTGCGTAGGACCCTTTCGCAAACATACCGTGCAGGGCGTGTCCGAACTCGTGTAGCAATGTGTAGACTTCGTCGAAGGTCAATAAGGACGGCTTTGTCTCGGTCGGACGGGTGAAGTTCATCACGATAATGATCTGCGGACGGCTGTCGCTTCCGTCCCCTTCGCGGTATTGTTCCTTTACGCTGTTCATCCAGGCGCCCGATTGTTTGCCGTCGCGCGGATGGAAGTCCGTATATAATATGGAAAGGAATTGGCCGTCCGCGTCGTACACTTCGTATGCATCCACTTCCGGATGATAGACCGGTATCTCTTTATTCTCTTTGAATGTGATGCCGTATAATTGAGTCGCTAACCCGAATACGCCTTTTTTTACGTTGCCCAGTTCGAAATAAGGACGCGTCATTTCGTCGTTCACCTTGAAACGGATGTCTTTCAGCTTCTCGGAATAATAACTCCAGTCCCAAGGCATAACGCTCATGTTTTCTTTCTCAATCCCTAAAGCAAAACCTTGTATGGCGCTATATTCGTTGACGGCAACCGGTTTGTAAGCCTCCAGCAGTTCGTTGAGCAGCTTGTAGACGCGCACCGGTGTTTTGGCCATCGTGTGTTTCAACTTGTAGTCTGCATAATTCGTGTAACCCATCAGGCGGGCGATTTCCAACCGGATATTGACGATTTTCCGGATAATCTCTTTGTTGTCGTATCCGTCCCCTTTGTTGCCGACGCTCATGTATTCCCGGTACATCTTTTCACGTAATTCCCGCAAAGCCGAATAGCGCATGAAAGGCACATAGCTGGGAGCCGAAAGGTTGAACAGCCATCCGGCCTTTCCTTTCTCTTTGGCCCGGAGCGCAGCCGCTTCCCGTATGCTTTCGGGAAGGCCTTCCAGCTCTTCTTCTTTTGTCAAGAGCAGCTCGTAGCGGTTTTTATCTTTTAGCGCATTCTGATCGAATGTCAGGGAGAGCCGGCTTAATTCAGAGCTGAGTTTGCGGTACTTTTCCTTGTCTTCCGGGTTGAGGGCGGCGCCACGTACGGAAAAAGCCTCGAATGTTTCTTCCAGCAGGCGACCATCTTCCGTTGATAGATGCAACATCTCTTTCTGCCCGTAGATGCTTTTTACCCGTGTAAACAGTTTTTCATTCAGGTAAATATTATTGGAGCTATCCGACAACTTGGGCGATACCCGTTGTGAAATTTCCATCATTTCGTCGTCCGCTTCAGCATTCAGCACATTGAAAAAGGCGGAACTGACCTTATCCAGCAGCCTGCCGCTTCGTTCCAACGCGACAATCGTATTCTCGAAAGTCGGCGGTTCCGGATTATCGGCTATTGTCCGGATTTCTTCATCCAATAGCCGGATGCCTTCATCGAAAGCCGGTTCGTAATGAGCTGTTTTGATTTGATCGAACGGGGGAGTCCCGAAAGGTGTCTGGTAAGTCCCGAAAAAGGGATTTTCGCTATTTTGCTTCATATTCTTTGGTGTTATCATATTTATATAACAAAGGTACGGAATAATCGGTAAATAAAAATGTCTTGATTTTCGGGCTTTCTGAAATTGGTGCATTTGGCAGTTTTTAACAACCTTGCATGTGTTTGACAACACATATACTGATAAGTCCTAAAACGTAACAAATTATTTATCAAACTGTTCTGAAATAGTAAAAAATGTAATTTCTAAATAAATATGAAAGCAAATTTGTTTTTTTATTTTTTAAGTGATACTTTTGGTCAGAATATAAAACCGATTTATTTATTATCACGTTAAAGCATAAACTTAAAACCAAATATAAAGTATGAGTTATCTTAAATTTGACAAGACAGTCATGATAAATTTGGAGGAGTCTTTGACCCGTGAAGTCCTCCGAACAAACCGAAAGGGGGCCTATCATTGTACAACTGTCGTTGATTGTAATACAAGAAAATACCACGGACTGCTGGTAATGCCTGTTCCTGCAATAGATGACGACAACCACGTGTTGCTGTCGTCTATGGACGAAACGGTTATTCAGCATGGCGCGGAATTTAATCTTGGATTACATAAGTATCAGGGCAATAACTTTAGCCCGAAGGGACATAAATATATTCGTGAGTATAGTTCGGAAACAGTGCCCCGGACCGTTTATCGTGTCGGTGGCGTTATCTTCTCGAAGGAAAAGGTCTTTTCCCTGTATGAAAACCGTATCATGATCAAGTACACTTTGGAAGATGCCCATTCGGCGACAACCCTGCGTTTCCGCCCGTTTCTGGCTTTCCGTAGTGTAAAATCACTGACACAGGCGAATGGGAATGTGAATCAAAGTTTTGAAGAGGTTACGAATGGTATCAAGACTTGTATGTATCCCGGATATCCCGAGCTTTATATGCAATTCAACAAGAAAGTGAAATTTGTGTATGAGCCGAATTGGTATTTTGGAATAGAATATCCGAAAGAGCAGGAGCGGGGATATCCGTATCAGGAAGACTTGTATGTGCCCGGTTACTTTGAAGTCCCGATCAAGAAAGGGGAATCGATTATTTTCAGTGCAGGCGACAGTGCTGTCACGACGACCCGCCTGAAAAGTTTGTATGAACAGGAGGTCGATGCCCGTACGCCGCGTACCAGCTTTTTCAACTGCCTGAAAAACTCGGCGCAGCAGTTCTATTTCCGTCCGAAAGAAGACGATGCTTATTTGTTGGCCGGCTATCCTTGGTTTAAAGTCCGTGCAAGAGATTTGTTCGTCGCTTTGCCGGGTTGCACCTTGTCTATCGACGACCCTGTCCGCTTTGAGAAAATCATGAGTACGGCTATGCCTGCATTGCGTGCCTTCATGTCGCAGAATAGTTTAGATCCTGTGATCCGGGAGTTGGAACATCCGGATGTGCCTTTATGGGCAATCTGGGCTATCCAACAGTATGCAAAAGCTGTCGGCGTGGAAAAGGCCCGTGAGTTGTATGCCGATTTCGTACATGAAATCCTGGAATATATTTCCGGCCAGAAACATCCGGATATGAAGTTGATGGATAACGGTTTGCTTTTTGCAAATGGCCGTGATAAAGCGATAACCTGGATGAACTCCACTATTAACGGAAAACCAGTGGTGTCCCGTTCCGGTTATATTGTAGAATTCAACTCTCTTTGGTATAATGCTCTTTGTTTCTATACGGAACTGGTCGGTGGCGCACCGGTTGAGAAGTATGACAAAATTATCAAGGCGCTGGATAAATCGTTCCCCGAAACATTCATAAACGGGTATAATTACTTGTTTGATTCGGTTAGCGGTTCAACGGTTGACTGGAGTGTCCGTCCGAATATGATCTTTGCTGTTGCACTGACTTATTCTCCATTGACGAGAATGCAGAAACGGTCAGTGTTGGATATTGTGACGAAAGAGTTGTTGACGCCTAAGGGGTTACGTTCTCTGAGTCCGAAAAGTGGAGGATATAAACCATATTATGTCGGGCCGCAATATGAGCGGGATTTAGCTTATCATCAAGGTACGGCGTGGCCGTGGTTGCTGGGAGCTTATCTGGAGGCTTATCTCCGTGTGTTTGGAAAAGGCGGGGTGCCTTTCGCCGAACGTATGCTGATAAGCATGGAGGAGGAGATGTCATTGCATTGTATCGGGACAATTCCTGAATTGTTTGATGGTAACCCTCCGTTTACGGGTAGAGGAGCTATCTCGTTTGCAATGAATGTGGCTGCTATCCTCCGGGTAGTGGATTTGTTGAAGATGTATAATGCCGAATAAAACAGTACCATATGAAAGCATTAATGTTTGGATGGGAATTCCCTCCTCATATCCTGGGAGGTCTGGGTACGGCCAGTTTTGGTCTTACACGTGGAATGGCTATGCAGCCGGATATGGATATAACTTTTTGTATACCGAAGCCCTGGGGTGATGAAGACCAGAGTTTCCTGAAGATAATAGGGATGTGCAACGTCCCGATCGTATGGCGTGATGTCCAGATGGATTATGTCAGAGAACGATTGTCGAAATACATGGATCCGCAGAAATATTATGATCTTCGTGACCATATTTATGCAGACTTCAGTTACAGGCATGTAAATGACTTGGGATGCATGGAGTTTTCCGGGCGCTATCCTGATAACTTGCTGGAAGAGATCAACAACTATTCGATCGTCGCCGGTGTTGTGGCCCGTACGGAGCAGTATGACATTATTCATGCGCACGACTGGCTGACTTATCCGGCCGGTATTCATGCCAAGAATGTGAGTGGCAAGCCTCTCGTGATCCATGTGCATGCAACCGACTATGACCGCAGCCGCGGGAATGTGAACCCGGATGTGTATGCCATCGAAAAGAACGGTATGGATAATGCGGACCATATTATTACGGTAAGTAACCTGACCCGGCAGACGGTGATCGAAAAATATCATCAGGACCCGTCAAAGGTGACGACTGTGCATAATGCCGTTGAACCGCTGAGCCAGGAGATTTTATCCATTCAGGATAAAAAGGGTGTGAAAGACAAAGTGATCACCTTCTTGGGACGTATCACAATGCAGAAAGGACCTGAATATTTTGTGGAAGCAGCTGCCAAGGTGTTGGCGAAAGCTCCGCATGCCCGTTTCGTGATGGCCGGTAGCGGCGACATGATGGACCAGATGATCAACTTGGCGGCGATGCGTAATATTTCGGACCGTTTCCACTTCACCGGATTTATGAAAGGTAAACAGGTGTACGAGGTGTTGAAAGCCAGTGATGTATATGTGATGCCTTCTGTTTCCGAACCGTTTGGTATTTCTCCGCTCGAAGCGATGCAGTGCGGTGTGCCTTCCATCATTTCCAAGCAATCCGGTTGTGCCGAGATTCTTGATTATGCAGTGAAGGTGGATTATTGGGATATCGAGGCGTTGGCAGATGCCATGTACGCCATTATTACCTATCCCGCCATGCATAAGTTCCTGCAAGAGGAAGGTAAGAAAGAGGTGGACAATATTAAATGGGAATATGCCGGACAAAAGGTTCGCCGCATCTATGATCAAGTATTGAATAAGTAACGACAAGAAAAAATAAAAAAATAAGATATTATGAAAACGATCTGCTTTTATTTTCAGATACATCAGCCGTTCCGTCTTAAAAGATACCGTTTCTTCGACATCGGCAACGATCATTATTATTATGATGATTTCCAGAATGAAGAAATTATCCGCCGTATAGCCGAACGCTGCTATTTGCCGGCTAATAAGGCTATTCTGGAGATGATTAAAACGAGTGGCGGCAAGTTTAAAGTGGCTTTCTCTATTTCGGGAATGGCATTGGAACAGATGGAAATCTATACACCGGAAGTAATCGACAGCTTTAAGGAGCTGGCTGCAACCGGCAATGTGGAATTCCTGTCGGAAACATATGCTCACTCTTTGTCTTCTCTGGGCGACCCGGCTGAATTCAAACACCAGGTACAGAAACAGGAAGATAAGATCAAGAGTTTGTTCGGCGTTAAACCGAAGGTGTTCCGCAATACGGAACTGATCTATTCCGACGAGATTTCGGAGATGGTTTATGCAATGGGTTATAAAGGAATGTTGACTGAAGGTGCTAAACACATCTTAGGATGGAAGAGCCCGAACTATGTCTATTCTTCCTGCACGGAACCGAAATTGAAATTGCTGTTGAAGAACGACCGTTTCAGTGAAGACCTGTCCGACCGTTTCAGTAATTATAGCTGGAATGAATATCCGCTGACGGCTGATAAATATATATCCTGGATTGCTGCAACTCCGGATTCCGAACAGATCATCAATCTGTTTATGAATTATGAGGTGTTAGGTTCTCTGCACCCGGCAGAAACCGGAATCTTCGACTTCTTCAAGGCACTGCCTCGCTTTGCCGCTGAAAAGGGAATAGGTTTCTCTACTCCTTCGGAAGTGTTGGCTTTGATGAAACCGGTTGATTGTATTTCTGTTCCTTACCCGATGTCATGGGTGGATGAAGAAAGAGACTGCAGTTCCTGGTTGGGTAATGTTTTGCAGCAAGAGGCATTCCGCAAGCTGAATGAAATAGGCGAACGCGTACGCCTGTCGCAGACCCGCCGTATCCGTCAGGATTGGTATTATCTGCAGAGCAGCGACCATTTCTATTATATGAGTACAAAGCATATCGGTGCCGGATTCAGTCCATACGACAATCCGTATGACGCTTTCAATAACTATATGAACGTCTTGTCGGACTTTATCGTTCGTGTGAATGCCGAATTCCCGGAAACAATAGAAAACGAAGAACTGAATTCTCTGTTGACAACAATCAAGAATCAGGGAGAAGAGATAGAGGAATTGCAGAAGGAACTTGATAAATGCAAGAAAAAAGTGGCAAAGAAAGCTGCTTCTGCTGAATAGAGGTAAAGTGGTAAAAGTAAAAACCGGGGCTTCCTTCTGGAAACCCCGGTTTTTTTATGTCTGTAATGTAAGGTCGATTTATCTGTATTCAATTGTTACAACACGTACTTCCATTGCATCTTTGTCGATACGCAACTTAACACCGGACGGTTTCAAGTAGTTTTCGATAGCGACGGTATAATCACTTGTTTGTCCGTAATAGTTTGTAGTCTTTCCTACTCTGCGTTCTACCGGGATAACACTGAGAACAAGATCCTCGTCCGGAGAGTTCTCGATGTGAGCTTTGAGCAATTTTGCTATATTCCCAAATGTATAAGTTCGGGTAGAAGCCGTATATGGAGCTCTAAAAGAGGTTATACTATTTTCAACACTATTGCTTTTAAAGAAACTATCAACCGAATCCTTTGGCAAAATCAACAGGTTGGCAGGAGCTTCAAATGCATATTTCCAGTCTTCCTGCGGAAGCGCTTTCAATGAAAGCGCGAAGTTGCTGACGATACGGCCCTTAATGATAGGCGCGATATCCTGTGCAGGAATGGTCAGTTGAGTGTAAACACCTGCCGGACTCTTCAAATAAGCGATGCTGTCATTCGGTTCCAAGAGATGGCTCATGTCGGTATTCTTAAAGCGGTTCAACTGGATTACTTCAGATGTGGCGCTAAATACTTCTGCTGTTTGTATGATTGAATCCTGGCCGGCAGAACCTTTCACTACATATTTATAAAATATGTTCATTTGGGTACCGTCAATGTTCAGGATATTTCCTGTCCCGTACGTGTTTGTTACATAAATACCCGGGAAGAATTCATTGAATGTATTCTGATTTTTAAAGACTTCCGGTGTGTTGATCGTCGCTTCATAGAAACGTTGTCCGAGCTCCTGCGGCATACGGATGGTTACATTTGGCGAGTAAGTATATTCACCGGATGTGGTGTTTTTATCATTCCAAAGAGAGTCGGAAACGGCCAAATCACGTGCCGTATAAGTCTGCATGCCCAATGATTTCTGCATATTGCAATACTTTCCCGGATCGATATTTGTGTAGAAATCCCTTGTCAGCGGTGTCGTAACTTCATAGAGTTGGACACGCATGGGCGTAAGAGAATCACCCGTCCAGCTTCTGCTGTAATATATTTTAAATTCAACAGAGTCTATTTTACCATTATATGGAGTTTCTCTGAACCGGAAGTTCTCCGGACTGTAGAACTGGCACATGAAATCGGATTTCAGGTTGCCGTATAAAGGATCGTAGATTTCTCCCAACGAACCGTAAGTCGTTCGTGCATAAACAGAATCCGTAAGCATTGTGCTTGCTTTCATGTAGAATGTATCCGCATGCACCAGCGGTCTGTCATTCTCCGGTTGGATACCGGTTCCTACCTGCGTCAACTCATCATTACACCCGCTCAAGATCGAGATCCCGAGACTCAGGCCAAGTATAAAAAGCTTGATTTTCATTTCTCTAAATTTATTTTGTGCCTAATACGACATCGTAGAATTCGTTGAATTTATCCATATAAACATCCGGAGACTGGTAAGGCAGGAACGGCGTGTTCTTTTTGGTCGCGATATAATCCAACACATCCTGGTTGATTGTCTCACTTCCCTGTATCACGCCGTCAGCAAAATCAATGGCAAGTTTTGTCAGTCCGGTGAAGCTGGTATCGGCCTTGATACCTTTCAGGTCGCTGTCTTTGGCTCCATCCATCTTTAATTTGCTTGCAAATTCCTTTCTGAACGGTGTTTTGAAGTCATCGTTATAAATAGAATAGACAATCTTTGCATTTTTGAGGCAAGGGTCGTCGGCATACATACGTTTGATGTACAGGGCTGTTAGCGCTGACATCCATCCATGACAGTGAATCACGTCGGGTATCCAACGGAGCTTTTTCACTGTTTCCAATACACCACGAACATAGAAGATCGAGCGGTCGTCGTTATCCTCGTATTCGTTTCCATCATCATCGCTTATAGTATGTTTTCTTTGGAAGAAATCTTCATTGTCAA
The DNA here is from genome assembly GCF_003479205.1 of Parabacteroides sp. AF17-28. Taxonomy (NCBI): domain Bacteria; kingdom Pseudomonadati; phylum Bacteroidota; class Bacteroidia; order Bacteroidales; family Tannerellaceae; genus Parabacteroides; species Parabacteroides sp. AF17-28. Next base: position 56,056 of record NZ_QUGV01000007.1, read on the forward strand.
TGAAGTATACCTGCATGCGGGCTGCCTGAATGGACGCTACCTTTATAATTAACGGGTGGTCGGTATCATCAATGATAAGATTCATACCCGAAAGGCGAATCACTTCGTGCAATTGGTTACGGCGCTCGTTGATGCTGCCGAATTTAGGCATGAAAGTCCTGATTTCACGACCGCGCTCCTGTATGCCTTGCGGCAGGTTTCTGCATATCGTTGCAATCTCGGATTCGGGAAGGTAGGGTGTTATTTCTTGAGCTATAAACAAGATTTTTTTTGCATCCATTCTGTAAACTAGTTTTATAAAGACGCTACAAAGATACAAAATTTCTTTCATTTACCGCAATTATTTATTTGCTTTGCACCGTCAATAAGCATCTAAGGGATGAAAATAGTAAACAGTATTAAAGAATTAAAGAGTTATCTCGCTGAAGAAAAGCGTAATAACAAGCAAATCGGCTTTGTTCCCACTATGGGGGCATTGCACAACGGACACCTGAGCCTGGTCGAACGTTGTGTGAAGGAAAACGACGTATGTGTGGTCAGCGTCTTTGTCAATCCGACCCAGTTTAACGACAAGCATGACCTTGAAACTTATCCGCGTACGCTGGATCAGGACTGCGCTTTGTTAGAGCCGGCCGGTTGTGACTATGTGTTTGCCCCGTCGGCAGAAGAAATGTATCCGGAGCCGGATACCCGTACGTTCGATTTTGGGACGGTGTCGGCAGTTATGGAAGGGGCGCGTCGGCCCGGTCATTTTAACGGGGTCGCCCAGATTGTGAGCAAGCTCTTTTATGTGGTCGAACCGGATAATGCCTATTTCGGCGAAAAAGATTTCCAGCAGATTGCTGTGATTCGCGCGATGGTGAAACAGTTGGATATCCCGGTAAAAATCAATGCCTGTCCGATTTTACGCGAGGCAGACGGCCTGGCTTTAAGCAGCCGGAATGTACGTTTGACGCCGGAACAACGTCAAAAAGCACCGTTAATAGCTCGTACGTTAAAAGAAAGTACTAACTTTGCGCCCGAAAAGAGTGTGCAGGAGGTGATAGATTATGTTATCAATACGATAAATGCCGATCCTGTCATGCGGGTGGAATACTATGAGATTGTAGATGGCTACACGATGGAATCCATCCGGAACTGGTCCGATACGACTTATCCCGTGGGATGTATTACCGTATATTGCGGAGAGGTTCGTCTGATAGATAATATTAAGTACTAAAATAGACTTGTGAATTATGTTTTTGCTTTCCTTGCGAAATAAAAGTTTCATATAAGTGAAACAATAGTTTCCTGCCCATGAAACTCCGGTTTCATGCCTATGGAACAAAAGTTTCAAGCAAGGGGAACAAGTGAAACTAAATAATTCAGAAATAGGAATCATAACTCATATCGTATGTTAATAGAAGTAGTTAAATCAAAGATTCACCGGGTGACGGTCACGGAGGCCAACTTGAATTATATCGGCAGTATTACGGTCGATGAGGATTTGTTGGACGCCGCTAATCTGATTGCCAACGAGAAAGTATCTATTGTGAACAACAATAACGGCGAACGCCTTGAGACCTATATTATTAAAGGAAAACGAGGCTCTGGTATGGTTTGCCTGAACGGGGCGGCTGCACGAAAGGCACAGCCCGGCGATGTCATCATCATCATGTCTTATGCCCTGATGGATTTTGAGGAAGCGAAAACATTTAAGCCGTCTGTTGTGTTCCCCGATACGGCGACAAATAGGCTGATATGAAACATCGGTAGCTGATAATAAATGCAAAAGCATATAGAAAAAGCTCGTCTGATGTGACGGGCTTTTTTTATGAGTATAAACATCCCATTCGAAAATAAACTGTATGTACACGAATAAACAAATCTGGAATGTAAGTTATCCTATCTTTTTGAGCCTTTTAGCGCAGAATGTTATCAACGTGACAGATACTGCGTTTTTGGGGCGGGTAGGCGAGGTTGAACTGGGCGCATCGGCGATGGGCGGTTTGTTCTATATCTGTGCCTTTACGATTGCTTTCGGTTTCAGTACCGGGTCGCAGATTATTATGGCCCGGCGCAATGGAGAGCGGAATTACAAGGAAGTCGGGCCGGTGATGATACAGGGCGTCTTCTTCCTGCTTGCGTTAGCGGCAGTCATGTTTACGCTGTCCCGGCTGTTTGCTGGGGATATTATGCGGGGACTGATTTCTTCCGATACGATTCTGTCTGCTACGGAAGAGTTTCTGGACTGGCGCGTGTTCGGTTTCTTTTTCTCTTTTGTGAATGTGATGTTCCGTGCTTTGTTCATCGGTATTACGCGCACTAAGGTGTTGACGTTGAATGCGATCGTGATGGCGCTGACCAATGTCTTGCTCGACTATCTGTTGATATTCGGACATTGGGGATTTCCGGAATTAGGGATTAAGGGAGCGGCTATTGCGTCGGTGATGGCAGAGGCAGTTTCGATTGTGTTTTATATGATTTATACCCGGATGACGGTGGATATCAAGAAGTATGCCTTGAACCAGTTCCGTTCATTCGATGTCAAGCTGCTGAGGCATGTGTTGGGTATTTCCATCTTCACGATGTTGCAGTATTTCATATCGCTTAGTACCTATTTCATGCTTTTCGTGGCGGTGGAACATCTGGGACAGCGGGAGCTGGCGGTTGCGAATATTGTCCGCAGTGTCTATATTGTCTTGTTGATTCCTGTCAATTCCTTGTCGACGGCGACGAATACATTCGTAAGTAACAGCATCGGTGCGGGTCATAAAGACCAGGTGATACCGATTATCCGTCATATCACCTGGATTTCGTTGGGGATCATGGCGGTGTTCGTTTCCGTCACCTGTTTGATCCCGTCCGCGATCCTGTCAGTTTATACGAATGACGTGTCTTTGATCGAGGCGTCTGTGCCTTCGCTTTATGTCATTTCCGGCGCTTTGTTGATCGGGGCGGTTGCGAATATCGTATTTAACGGGGTGACGGGTACGGGAAATACGCGTTCCGCCTTTGCCATGGAGTTGGTTACGCTTGTTTTTTACACCTTGTTTATATATGTAGCAGGAATGCGTTTGCATCTGCCGGTAGCCATTTGCTTCCTGACCGAGGTTGTTTATTATACCGGTCTGTTGGTGTCAAGCGTTGTCTATCTGAAGAAAGCTTCCTGGCAGAATAAGAAAATCTGAAGCTATTTTGTCCGGGCAATCTCCTGCTTTATTCATCAGTTTTTCTTACCTTTGCCCCTCATTCAAAGAATAGAAGATAAAATAAATATACATACGAATTATGTTTGAGAACTTAAGCGAAAGGTTAGACAGATCGTTTAAACTGTTGAAGGGTGAAGGTAAGATTACGGAAATCAATGTGGCGGAAACATTGAAAGATGTACGTAAGGCATTACTCGACGCCGACGTAAACTATAAAGTGGCCAAGAGTTTCACCGACACGGTGAAGGTGAAGGCGTTAGGACAGAATGTGCTTACATCCGTTAAGCCCAGCCAGTTGATGGTTAAGATCGTGCATGACGAGCTGGCCGAACTGATGGGAGGGACGGCTACTGAACTGGAACTGACGGGTAATCCGTCAATCATCCTGATGTCCGGTCTGCAAGGGTCCGGTAAAACGACCTTTACGGGTAAGCTGGCAAATTTGCTGAAGACTAAGAAAAATAAGAAGCCGCTGTTGGCTGCCTGCGACGTGTATCGTCCGGCTGCTATCGAACAGTTGCGCGTGGTCGGCGAACAGGTCGGCGTGCCTGTTTACATGGAACTGGAGAATAAGAATCCGGTGGAGATCGCCATGAACGCAATTCGCGAAGCACGTGCAAAAGGAAACGATGTGGTGATTGTCGATACCGCCGGCCGTCTGGCTATCGACGAGCAGATGATGAAAGAGATCGCTGCTATCAAGAGCGCTATCCAGCCGGATGAGACTTTATTCGTGGTCGACTCCATGACCGGACAGGATGCTGTCAACACGGCGAAGGAATTTAACGAACGCCTGGATTTCGACGGCGTTGTCCTGACTAAGCTCGATGGTGATACACGCGGTGGTGCCGCCCTTTCTATCCGTACGGTGGTCGACAAACCGATCAAGTTTGTCGGAACCGGTGAAAAGATGGATGCGCTGGATATTTTCCATCCCGAACGTATGGCAGACCGTATCCTCGGCATGGGTGATATCGTTTCGTTGGTGGAACGCGCCCAGGAACAGTATGACGAAGAAGAAGCCAAACGCCTGCAGAAGAAGATCGCCAAGAACCAGTTCGACTTTAATGACTTCATCGCTCAGATACAGCAGATCAAGAAGATGGGTAACCTGAAGGAACTGGCATCCATGATTCCGGGTGTGGGCAAAGCCCTGAAAGATGTGGATATCGACGACAATGCTTTCAAGAGCATCGAAGCGATCATCTATTCCATGACTCCGGACGAACGTGTCAATCCGGCTATCCTGAACGGTTCACGCCGCCAGCGTATTGCCAAAGGTAGCGGCACGACTATCCAGGAAGTGAACAAGTTGATCAAGCAGTTCGACGAAACGCGTAAGATGATGCGTATGCTGACTGCCGCTAAACCGGGAAGTAAGAAATTCCCTTCATTTAAAAGATAAATCCGAAAAGATAATAGAATATGGAAGAGCAACAGTACAAACTATTGGATGGAAAGGCTGTTTCTGCCCAGATGAAGCAGGAGATGGCTGAAGAAGTAGCTCAGATCAAGGCTGCAGGCGGTAAGATTCCGCATTTGGCTGCTATTTTGGTCGGTCATGACGGCGGCAGCGAGACGTATGTCGCCAGCAAGGTGAAAACCTGCAATGAGATCGGTTTCAAGTCGACACTGATCCGTTACGAAAGCGATGTGACCGAGGAAGAACTTCTGCGCAAAGTGGACGAATTGAATAACGACCCCGATGTGGACGGATTCATCGTGCAACTTCCTTTGCCGAAGCATATCTCTGAACAGAAGATCATCGAAGCGATCGACTATCGTAAAGATGTGGACGGTTTCCATCCGATTAATGTGGGACGCATGTCTATTGGTCTTCCTTGTTTCGTGTCGGCTACTCCGGCCGGTATTCTGGAACTGTTGCGCCGTTATGAAATCCCGACACGCGGTAAACATTGCGTAGTCTTAGGACGTAGCAATATCGTAGGCAAGCCGATGGCAACCCTGATGATGCAGAAGGCTTATCCGGGTGACTGTACGGTTACTGTTTGCCACAGCCGTTCGGAAAACCTGAAAGAGATGTGCCAGAGTGCCGATATTATTATTGTTGCTTTAGGCGTGCCTGAATTTCTGAAAGGCGATATGGTGAAAGATGGCGTTGTGATTGTTGATGTCGGAACGACGCGTGTGCCGGATGCAAGCCGTAAAAGCGGCTTTAAGCTGACGGGCGATGTCAAGTTTGACGAAGTCGCTCCCAAAGCGTCTTATATCACGCCGGTTCCGGGAGGTGTAGGTCCGATGACAATCATCTCTTTGATGCGTAATACCCTTCTGGCAGGGAAGAAAGCTATTTATAAATAATATAGTGGGGTTGCCTCGACATACCTTGTTCCCGCGCTTGACGCGGGATCGCAAAGGAACAAGCCTTATGATGAATAAGATTTGTTCCTTTGTCGTTTATTTATTCCTTTTTAGTTGCCTGCCGCTCTCCGCCCAGGATTCGCTGACAATCTTGTTTGCAGGGGATGCCATGATGCACCAGACACAGCTCGATAATACCCGGAAAGGAGATTCTTTTGATCTGAGCGGTTACTTTTCGAATATAGAGAAAGAGGTGAAGGCTGCGGATATTGCTGTCGTGAACTTTGAGGTTCCATTGGGAGGGAAACCTTATAGCGGTTATCCTGCTTTCAGTGCGCCGGAAGACTTTGCTTTGGCTTTACAGAAGGCGGGTTTCGATTTCTTCCTGTTAGCGAATAATCATTGTCTTGACAGGCGGACACGAGGACTTGTGCGTACTATCCGGATGCTGGATTCCCTCGAGATACGCCATACCGGGACTTTCCTGGATCGTGACCACCGGCACCGTACGTATCCGATGCTGCTCCGCAAGAAGGATTTCCGTATCATCATGCTTAATTATACTTATGATACCAACGGTTTGACGGTCGATACGCCCCGTATTGTCAACTATATCGACAAACAGGTGATGGAAGCGGATATTACCGAAGCCAAACTTTTTAATCCTGACTTTATTATTGCCAATATGCATTGGGGATTGGAATACGAGCAGATGCCTTCCCGTGAACAACGCCGGTTGGCAGACTGGTTGGTGGGGCAAGGTGTGGATTTGGTTATCGGTTGCCATCCGCATGTCGTCCAACCTATGGAACTTCGGAAAGGGGAGGACGGCGTCCCCGATCGTTTGGTCGTCTACTCATTAGGCAATTTTATCTCAAACATGAGCCGGGAACATACGGACGGAGGTGCAATGGTAAAAGTAGTCCTGCGCCGGAAAGGGCTGCGCCGGTATATTGCCTCCGCACAATATTCATTGGTTTATTCCTCCCGGTATGTAAATAAATGGGGAAAAGAAGATATCCGGGTCGTTCCGGCGGCATCTTGGTCGGAGAAGAATCAAAATGGCTCTTTTTCAGTCGATTCGGCATTAATTAAGTATGTAAAGAATACCCGTTTGCTTCTAAATGGAAACAATAAAGCGGTTGATGAGTATGTTTTTGATTAAAAAAAAGTGTCCGGAATGTTTGGCACTTAAAATAAAATATCTATCTTTGCACCGTCTTAAAGGAAACGTAGTTCGTTAAGATAAACATGGTGAGAGTAGCTCAGTTGGTTAGAGCATCGGATTGTGGTTCCGAGGGTCGTGGGTTCGAGCCCCATCTTTCACCCGTAAGGCTATCCTGAAAAGGATGGCCTTTTTTATTATGTCCATTCATCGGTAGCCGATTTAGGGCTCACCCGATATTTCTTGGGGGACGCAGACGACGCAGAGGAACGCAGACTTATTTCTTTTAAAACAATAAATGATCTGCGTTTGTCTGCGTCGTCTGCGAAATCTGCGTCTGGTAGGACCTGGCTTTTTTATATGAACTTCCTGTAAGAAACTTTGGTTTCGAAAGAGTCTTTAAGATTAGCTGCTATCAGAACTTCCGGAAAGTATAAGTCTTCCCTTTGCTGTTAAGTATTAACTGCTTGGATGTCAATTTGTCAATAGTGTAAGTCCGCTTGGTCGAATCCCAATCGGTATATGGCAGGAATTTCTCAACTGGCCTCGGGTCACTTATCAGTTCCAGCAGGAGCGTTTTATCTCCTTCCATGACATTGTAACCATAACAGTGGAGGAATGAATCGACAGCTGGGAAGTAAACCTGGTACATGAATAAAGAGTGCTCGAAATTAAAATAAACCGTATCGGTCTCCTGGATTGTTCCGCTCGCTTCTACCTGTTGCAACTGCCATTTTCCGAATAACTTGGATTCTGTATCTTTACTACATGCGACAAAAAGGAATGCACAAACTGCTATCAATATATTTCTAACCATAGTCTTACTTGCTTCAATAAGTTGTCAAAGGAAAGGAAATATTTTCAAAGTCGCAAGTTAAATATATATAGCAGTCGCAGGTATTTTTACAATTGGCTTTTGTTTCGTATATTTGTGTCATTATTTACTTTGTGTTTTTAATTATACAAACATTCTATGATACGAATAAAACAATTAGTACTACTGCTTTTGGTCGCATTGACCATCTCTTCATGCGTGAACAAGGCTCAAAAGGAGGATATCCTTGTCTACTCGAATCCCCTCCCGGTACAGTTTGGTGATCCCTATGTCTTGCTGGCATCGGACGGTCTATATTATATGTATGGGACAGGCGGCGGAGCTGTTGACGGTTTCTGCGTCTATTCTTCACCGGATATGGTCAACTGGAAAGCAGAAGGACAGGTTTTTCGGGGGAATGTTCCCGGTTCATGGGGTGTTGCCAACTTCTGGGCTCCTGAAGTCTATGAACGTAATGGTAAGTTCTACATGCTCTATAGTGCCGACTGGAAGGAAAACCCGACCAATGAACTCGAAAACTTCCGTATCGGCGTGGCAGTGGCAGACAAGCCGACCGGTCCTTTTAAGGAACTTTCCGATAAACCTCTGTTTGACCCGGGATATCCGGTTATCGACGGAAACCTCGTGGATGATGGCAATGGCCGTACTTATATGTACTTCTCCCGTTGCTGCTACAAGCATCCGGTAGAGAGCGAGATCGCCGAACAGGCCCGGAAAGAAGGGAAGTTCAATGAAATAGAGGAGAGCTGGATTTACGGTATAGAGGTGAAACCCGACCTGACGGATGTCATCGGTGAGCCTGTACTTATCTTGCGTCCCCCGGTAAAACTCGATGACACGCAATCCGAATGGGAAAGCCGTTCCGTCACAACCGGAGAGGTGAATCGCCGTTGGACCGAAGGCCCTTATACGCTCAAGAAGGGAGACACTTACTATATGATGTATTCGGCCAACTATTTCGGGGGCAAGAATTATGCTGTCGGCTATGCTACATCGAAGAATCCGCTCGGCCCTTTCACCAAGTCAAGTGATAATCCTGTCCTGCAAAAGAACGTGGAGCAGGGAGGCATCGTTACCGGTACCGGGCATAACAGTGTGACCTGGTCTAAAGACGGCAAGCAGATGTATTGCGTCTATCACGGACGGACACAGGAGACCGGTGACGAACGGGTCGTCTTCATCGACAAGATGGGAATAGACGACAATGGCCGTCTATACGTCGAAGGTCCGACAACCACTCCGCAAAAGAAATAGTGCGGACCTTCTCCCTGAATATATAAACTGCTTACAGCAGGCAGTCGATATCCACCTCCGTTCCTGCATCCGACTCTTCCGGGAGAAGGATGACCGGAGTACCGGGGAACTCTTTCTCCAGATATTGTTTGAGATATTCCAACGTATTGGCTGTAATCAACTCGTCGGTCGGGGGATAGAGGTTGTAGATGACAGCTTCGACCCGTATGCCGTACTGCTTGCAGGCATACAGGCTAAGCAGCGTGTGGTTGATACTGCCCAACTTACCGGACGTGACCAGGACTACCGGATATCCCTGTTCTTTTACATAATCGATTGTCAGCGAATGGAAGTCATTCGGAACCATCAATCCTCCTGCGCCTTCCAGCAGGACATATTCATATTTCCCCTGTAGCCGGCGGGTCGCTTCGGTGATCACCGACAGGTCGATTGTCCGCCCATCCTTTGCCGCCGCCATATGTGGGGAACAGGGATAGGTGAAGATATAGGGGCAGGTCAATCCTATATAATCATCCTCCGTGAAGGAAATACCTTGCAGGTGGCGGTGCATCTCTATATCCTCCGAAGTCTCCGTGCAGCCGGTCTGGATCATTTTCTGGGTGATTACTTGTTTCCCTTTTCCGGCTAATGCGCGTGCAAGAATGCCGGTGGCAAAGGTCTTGCCGATGTTGGTATCGATACCTGTGATGAATAATACTTTTCCTTTCATAAGCTGTTTATTTTTTTATCGCCACAACATAGAGAGGGCGGTATGTGAGTGTTACTTGATTGTTGGCTGCCGGAAACTGTTCCCGGTAGCGATTGCAGAAAGAAGCCAGCATACCCTTTGTCCAGAGACCGTTTCCCGTAGCCGTTACTCCTGTCGCTTTCAGGTGCTTCAATACATCCAGCGGACTGTTGAATGTCAGGCGGATTATCTCTTCCTCACAATGCCGGAGGTCGAAGCCGGCGGACAACCATCCGGCAAGTTCGACGGCAGTGGGATAGGATAGTCCTTTTCCCGTCAGCTCTTTTATCTCTGACAGGTTACCGGGCGCAAAGGTGCTGAACAGAAGCGTACCGTGCGGTTCCAGCAGTCTCGCCAGCTTGCCCAGAAACTTTTCCGGCTCTTTCATCCATTGGAAGGCTGAGGCAGAAGCAATCAGGTCGAACTTGCCGGGAAAGGGGATCGCTTCTGCATCACCCATGATAAAGCGAGGAGGGCAACCCTGAAATAGTTTGCTTACCTTTTCCCGGCAACCTTCGCAAAGGTCGTTCAACACCCATTCCTCCGCCTTGCATTGTTCGATAAGGGAACGGGTGAAACCACCTGTTCCACAGCCGATTTCCAGGATGCGCCCATAATGTCCTCCCACTGGTCCGGGCAGGAGAGATGCTAATTTTCGGCTAATCCGATGCTGTGCATCCGCCTGGCTGTCATAACTTGTCAATGCGCGGGTGAAGCGGTGCTGTATGCGTTCTCTGTCTATTGCTTCCATATTTCATTCCATTGTTTCCATAAATAAAAAGGATAGTGAGGCGCCTCCAATACGGTTACCTGGCAACGGTTTTGCCAGTAATTGTGCAGGTTGGCGAACGGGAAAATCCGGTCGCCGGATGTGATAACAGCCCGGGTCCAGAAGTTGTCAGCGACAGGCTTTACTGCATCTTCCTTGATATGGGTATAGAGCGTCTGTAGCTCCTCGCGCACCTCGTCAATCGGGCGGGAAGGCACTTTTTCATAGGTTTGGAGCACTTCCCGTCCTCCACACATCCGACGGTTGAAGCGGTGCATGCCCTCCTCCGTTACATTCGCAAGCGTTCCTTCGAATACGGCAGGCGGGATTCCACAGGTGTCGTGAACGGGATAGTCCGTCCCATTAATCGCAATCGTTTCTACAAACATATCCTTTTTCTCCCGGAACAGGGCCGAGGCTACCCATACGCCCAATGACCATGCCACCAGGCGGATTTCCTTGTAAGCCGACAGGTCCTCCCCGAACCGGAGGTCGCGGTAGTCATAGCAGACCCAAACGTCCGTACCGGGCTCCGCTTTTAGCGGGCGGAACAGTTCCGGAGATGCTGACCATCCGGAAAAGAACAGCAATAGACGTCCTTGCCCCTTATTGACTTGCTTATCTATTTTCATTAGTCTATACTGTTAATCAATTCTTTTATTTCACTTTCCGTTACATTGGCCGTCAGTGAGAAACGTATTCGTGCCGTTCCTTTCGGAACTGTCGGCGGACGGACGGGCAGGCAATAGAAACCTTTCCGCTGTAATCTTAGGCTCGTCTCCACACAGTCTTCGCTTTCCCCGATAATGAAAGGAATGATGTGGCTGGATGAAATTTCTCCTCCCTTGCCTTTTAATGCATCCGATAGCAGACGGCTGGTTGTGGCGAGTCTCTGCCGTTCTTCCGTAAACTCAGGAAGCTTCTCGAAAATGTACCGGGTCCAGGCAATCTGGGCAGGTGGGAGGGCGGTGCTAAAGATAAGTGGGCGCATGGTATTGATCAGGTATTCCCGGATCGTCCGGCTGCATAGCAGGTAGGCGCCCATAGATGCCAATGCCTTTCCAAAAGTACCGACCAGCAGGTCTATATCCCCGATGCAATCTTGCTCTTCCGCAATCCCTAATCCTGTATTTCCTCTTACCCCAATGGCATGCGCCTCATCGACATAGAGCCATACGTTTGGGTATTGTCGCTTCAGGGAAACGAGTTGGCGGAGGTCGGCGATATCCCCGTCCATACTGAAGATGCTTTCCGTGACGATAATGATCTGTTCGTATTCATGTGTATATTTGGCAAGCAGTCGTGTAAGATGCTCGTTGTCATTGTGGCGGTATCGCTGATAAGGAGTGCCGCTCAGCAAGAGCCCGTCTATGATGCTGGCATGTACCAGTTTGTCCGCCAGTATCAGCGTTTGTTTGTCCGCCAAGGCGGGAAGTATGCCTGTATTGGCATGATAACCACTGTTGAATAGCAAAGCGGCCTCGCGCCCGAATCGTTCGAACAAGCATTCCTCGAGCTCGGTATAAACTTTGAAATTGCCGGTTAATAGTCTGGAGGATGAGGATGAGAAAAGCCAATCGTTTTCCTGCATCTCCCTCAGAAACTCTTCACGCAGCTCTTTGCGTGACGCCAGGCCGAGATAGTCGTTGGAGGAAAGATTCAGCATCTTCTGCATTTCTTTCCATATCCATTTCCCTTCGTGTACGACTTCCGGAAGACTCCGCAAATTACCTGTCTCTTTCAGTTTGTCTAAAAATATGTTGTAATCTTTCATTGCTTTGTTGTTATGATTTATCAGAAAACACGAAGCAGGCCACTTGTCAATTTCGACAACTCTTTATTGGTTATGATGAACGGGGGCATGAGATAAACCAGCCTTCCGAACGGACGTACCCAGATGCCTTCTTTGACAAATCGCTCTTGGAGAATGGCCATGTCGACAGGTTCTTTCATCTCGATGACTCCGATTGCTCCCAACACCCGTACCTCTTTCACGCTGGGGAAGGAAGCTGCCGGAGCGAGTTCGGCTTTTAATTGTGCTTCTATCGCGTGAACCTTTTCCTGCCAACCACTTTCCAACAGAAGAGAAACGGATGCCGAGGCGATGGCGCAAGCTAACGGATTTCCCATAAAAGTGGGGCCGTGCATGAAACATCCCGCTTCACCGCTGCAAATCATGTCAGCTACCGCTGTACTGGTAATCGTGGCGGAAAGCGTCAGATAACCGCCGGTCAAGGCTTTGCCGATACACATGATATCCGGTTCGACACCCGCCCACTCCCAGGCAAAGAGCCGGCCGGTCCGACCGAATCCTGTCGCGATCTCATCGAATATAAGCAAGACGTCGTATTGGTCGCATAACTCCCGTGCCCGTACCAGAAATGTAGGGGAGTAGAAATACATTCCCCCGGCTCCCTGCACGATCGGTTCGAGTATAAGGGCAGCAATCTCTCCGGCGTGTTTTGCCAACAGGTCTTTTAGGGGATCCATCGCTTTCTCATCCCATTCGTCATGAAACTTGACGGAAGGCTGGGGAATGAAGAACTGGACGGGAAGACTTCCGGCGAAGATACCGTGCATGCCTGTTACCGGATCGCAAACAGACATTGCGTGCCAAGTGTCGCCATGATATCCGCTCCGGATTGTGGCAAAGGCATGTTTCCGGTTCTTTCCCTTCCGGCACTTCGATTGCCAATATTGGATCGCCATTTTCATGGCGACTTCGACTGCAACGGAGCCGCTGTCGGCAAAGAATATCTTTTCCATCGAGGGTGGTAGCAGCGGTAAAAGCTTGGTCGCCAACTCGACGGCTGGCTCATGTGTCAGGCCTCCGAACATGATGTGACTCATTTTGTCTATCTGCTCACGGGCGGCAGCATTTAGCACCGGGTGGTTGTATCCGTGTACGGCTGCCCACCAGGACGACATACCGTCAATCAGTTTGCGGCCGTCTTTCAGCGTAATCGTTACGCCCTCCGCCCGTTCGACCGGATAGACCGGTAGCGGGTCGATGGTCGAGGTATAGGGGTGCCAGACGTGTTCACGGTCAAAACTCAGTATTTCTTCTGTTGTCATCTTTCCCAATCTGTATTTTCAGTTAATGAATATCCTTCCGATGTGAAAAGGGCTTTGTCTTCTGCCACCCGGCTGCCGATGGTGGTCAGGAGGTCTCCGATGATGGCTGCGTTGATGCCTATGCGAAGTGCCTTGCGTTGAGTCTCTTCGCTCAGTCTCGCCCGTCCGCCGGAGAAGCGCAGGTAAGCCTTCGGGTTGATAAAACGGAAGAGGGCGATGGTGGTCAGAATCTCTTCGTCGGTCAACGGCTTCGTCTCTCCGAGTGGCGTCCCGGGAATAGGCTGGAGCAGGTTTAGGGGGATCGAAAGGATGCCTTCCCTTTGAAGGAAGAGGGCCATCTCGATGCGTTGCTCCATCGTTTCTCCCATGCCGATGATGCCGCCGCTACAGATACGGAAACCTATCTTGCGGGCGGTGCGGATGGTTTCTATTTTCTGCTCCATCGTGTGTGTTGTACATAGGGTGCGGAAGTAGGAGGGTGCCGTCTCTATGTTACAATGATAATTTTCCGTCCCACTGTCATAAAGCGCTTGCAGCTGCTCGCGACTGAGGAGGCCCATCGAGGCGCAACACTTGATGTCTGTAGCTTGCTTGATCTGCCGGATGGTGTCGGTCACCTTTACCATATCTTTTTCGGAAACCTTTTTGCCGCTGGTGACAAGGGCGAACCGCCCGATTCCCTGCCGGCGGTTGTAGGTGGCATGGCGGATACATTCTTCTGCCGGCAAGAGGGGATAAAGTGTCACGTTCGTATTGTAGTGTCCCGACTGGGCACACCATTTACAGTCTTCGCTGCAGTTCCCGCTCTTGGCATTGATGATAGAGCAGGTGTCGAACTTGTTTCCCATGAAGTGGCGGGTGATTTGGCGGGCGGCTTCATAGAGGGCTTCCTTGTCGGGGGAGGCTGCCAGGATGTTTGCCTGTTCTTCGTTGAGCAGTCCGCCTGCGAGGACGTGTTGTTTAAGCTTTTCGATCATATAATATGTATTTGTATAAACAGAAAGCGCGGAAGGCTCTCAGCATATAATAGCTGAAGCCTTCCGCGCTTTCGGAAATGTTATTTTTTATTGTCTGTGTTGCTTGCGCTGCCGCTGGGCGGCTAACGGTCAGAATGAGGCATACCGCCTGCTCGAACAGAAGTGATAGCGTATTCCCGACGACTTCGTCACGGCTTGTTTTGTCTTCCATCATCTCTTCTTCTCCTGTCTTGTCGAAGGAGAGTACCGATGTATGGTTAGAACCATTCTTTACCTGGAAGCGCTCGGACACGTGTGCTGCCAGTTGCCCGATCGTTACGGCACGCTGCACACTGATGAAAGCAGCATACCCTTTCCGGCTCCATCTTCTGAAGCGGATTGTGACCGGCTTATGTGCATACTGCTTTTTCATCTTTTATCTGTTCTTATTTAGCAACCTTTTCAAGTTTCTTCATGATGGAGAACATGAACAGTGCTGCTACAAGACAACATACGATCAGTACGCCCCATACCATCCACAGTTGCATATCGCCCCAAATATTACCGATCACACCGACCAGCTTGTTACCCAATGCTGTCGCTACGAACCATCCACCCATCATCAAGCCTTTATACTTGGGAGGTGCCACTTTCGAGACGAATGAGATACCCATCGGTGAAAGGAGCAGTTCGGCGAATGTCAACACAAGATAAGTCGATATCAACCAATTGGGAGAAACGAGCTGGCTGCTTTCTATACCGTTGGCTGCTACGCTGTCCGGTGTCGGCAATCCTAATGATCCGATAGCCAGGATCATGAAACCGATGGCTGCGATTAACATACCCAAACCGATCTTTCGCGGAGCGGAAGGCTCTTTCCCTTTCTTTGCTAAATAGCCGAATACCGCCAGTGATACAGGAGTCAAGGCTACGACAAAGAACGGGTTGAACTGCTGGAAGATCTGCGGCAGGATCGTGATAGACGGATCCAGTGTCGAATAGTTGATTCCGAGCAGAACCAGGCCTCCGACAAATACGGCAGTCGATATTGTTTTCGCTTTGCTGGTTGCCGACTGGAAGATAGAGAAGCCTGCATATACCATGATAATCAGTAATGTCAGGTTAATGATGCTGAATCCTAAACGGTCCAAGCCGGTTGCCGCATTAGCCGTGTAGTCACGGGCGAAGAATGTCATGGTCAATCCGTTCTGGTGGAATGCCATCCAGAAGAAGATAACGACAGCGAATACGAGACACAAGGCGATGATACGCTGTTTGGTTTCTGCCGGAGAAATTTCTTCTGTCGGTTGTTCGGTTTTTGTTGCAGCAGCTGCAGCATTTGCCTGCTTGGTATTCACATCCGCATGTTTGAATGTTTTGCGGAAACCATAGTAGATGGCAATGGAAAGGATTAACGAAATACAGGCAACACCGAAACCGTAGTTGTAGGCTTCCGACAATTTGTCGATGTAAGTTGTCGAGAAACTTGCCAGGTCGCCGGTAAAGTGTTGTGCAGCTCTGAATGATTCGAGCAATTCTGTTCCTTTTTCGGTGATTGTACCGTTCAGATACTGGTGGGCGAGCGAAGGAATCTGACCTTCATAAGTCAGATTGGACTTAGCCAGCATCCAGTTTGTCATTTCTGTTGCCATAGTCGGGGCATACAGGGCGCCGATGTTGATGGCCATATAGAAAATACTGAAGGCGGAATCCCGTTTGTTTCTGTATTGAGGGGCATCGTAAAGGTTACCAACCATAACCTGGAGGTTCCCTTTGAATAAACCTGTTCCTAATGCAATCATAGTTAATGCACCGAACATCATCCATTTAGCGGATTCGTTACCGGCAGGAATAGATAATAGCAGATATCCGAAAAACATGATAAAGATACCGCTTGTCACCATTTTCCCATATCCGAACTTATCGGCAAGCCAACCACCAATCAAGGGGGTAAAATACACTCCGGCAAGGAAAGTGGAGAATATGTCCGATGTCTCGGAGGCGGTGAAGCCGAACTTTGCTTGTAAAAATAGTGTAAAGATCGCGAGCATAGTGTAGTAACCAAATCGCTCGCCCGTATTCGCTAAGGCTAACGCGTATAAACCTTTAGGCTGTCCTTCAAACATAGAATTAAAATTGTTAGATGATTATTGAATGATTTGTTTTATTGCACCTGTTTCCGGATAGAAATAAACCTTTACCGGAGCTTTTTTGTCTTCAAACATAACGGGGGCAAGCCCTTCGCGTGTACCGAATTGGGTAATCTGTGCTTCGCCTTTGTAAAGTGTTTTTTTGTTCATGCTGATTTCGATACTGGCTTTACCCGGTACGTTATAGATGATTCCTTTCATAGATTTTTCTTTCTTCTCAGCCTCTTTCGGGTCCAGTTCGGGAGCGCGGTCAATGGCTTTCAAGTTCATATATACAGGTGCGCCACCCAAATCGTCGGCATCCACGATACCAAGCTGGGGAGAGAAACGGAACAGTACTTCCTTGTCCAGGTTATCGAAGGGGACGATTGTCACATCGTAATCGCTGGTTTCTTTTGTCCGGATTCCTGTAAATAAGTTTGTTAACGCTTTTTCCTGTTCTTCCAGTTGCTGGATAACCAGTTTCATTGCTTCGCCGTCGGGTGGCAGGTTGTCCGCTTCTCCGGTCAATATGTTCAGACGGCTTTCACGGATGCGGTAAATTTGTTTGGCTGCTACTTCCGCTTGTCTGGCTGTTGAACCCGCCATCAGCAATTCTTCTGAAAAAACAGAGGCGTCGGTTACTTTAACCGGAGCTTGTACTTTCTTTTTAGCAGCTTCCGAAGTTTCTTCGTCGGGCGTATATTCTGCATTGATGGAACATAACAATCCTTCTTCTGTCAAATAGGCGTATGGGGCGACGGTTCCACCCTTGAATTCAACTATATAGGTGTTATCCGGATCGGGTACACCTTTGTTGGTCAAGCCTATTTTTCCTAATTCGTAATAAACTTTATCTTCTGTAATGGCGTCTTTTACTCCTAAATACTTTTCTGCATATTTATAGTAAGGACCAGCTTTACAGGTTACTTTCGTAACTTCAGCATCAATGACAAGAGATGTTTTAGGAAGTGAATAAGTTATGCCGAAATTATTTGCCTTGACAGCATTTTTCTTTACAACTTTTGTCTGCGCCATAATGGGTAAACTAAGGAGCAGACTGGCTATAATGATAAAATTCTTCATATTCTAATCTAAGTTTAATCTCTGATGAATGATTGCACAAAACTATGAAATATTTTGTTAGAAACCAACCGGAAAAGCCTCTTTTCCCTTTTTAGATTAGAGAAGACATAAAGAAAAGCCTTCGGGCGGCGGAAAAGGAGATCGAGATATTTTGGTCCGGTTAAATTACCGCCCGAGGCCATTCTTAGCATATTACATGTAAAGGAGAGTCACACACAATATGTTATTTTATTACAAACTCACCTGTTAAATAACCAAGTACATGAGTAAATGATAATGTATAATTGCCATTGTCAGCATTTAATACCACTGAATGGCTCTGCGGTGTAGACACAGAAATACATTCTTCATAAACAACTTGACCTGTTTCGTTATTTGTAACTTTCACTGTCAGGTCAGTAAGTGGAGTCACAAAATTAATTGTTAATACTTTACCTTCGATAGAGGCTGTAGGAGGTGCTGGTATAAAAGAACGTATGTCTTCTTCACTCCATTTACCTTTAGTAGGAATGGTATCACAGAATACAAACTGTGTACAGAATATGCCACACACAATTAAAAACAAAGTTGAAATTAGATGCTTCATAATATTGATAAGATTTGTTTTTGTTAAAAGTCTGATTGGGACTTTGGACAAAGGTATACTTCTTACTATTATGACGCATAGATTTTTGTTGACAAAAATGTGACAAGTTGTAAATGCTTAAAAATCAGCTATGAATTTGTCGAATTTTTCCGTGTTTTGAGGTTCTCCTGTGAATTTCTTATATAATCTTCTGCGGCATTGTGATACTCCTGAACTTGTTATATGCATAATAGAAGCTATCTTTTTTATCGAAAGTTGTATCTTTACAAGATAGCAAATATGTATTTCTTCTATGGATATTTGCGGATACAGTTTGATAAGCCGATTCGTGAATTTTGGATATGTCGCATCGATTAGTTGATGCAATTCTTCCCATTCGCTTGAGTCTAACTGAACGTTGTCCTCCCTATGTATTTTGAGATACAATGAAGAGTTATGGAAATCTTTCTCTAATAGGAGAATGGTTCCCTGCTTTTCAAAAATCTGCCTGTTTTCCATTTCGAGCATTAACTTCCTTGCTTCATATAGTTGTCTTTCGACTTCGCTCATCTCTTCTTGTTGAGAATGTAGCATTTCTGTTAGCTGCATGATTTGCTTTTTGTTGTCTTCAATATATTGTTGGCTACGTCTGTATTGTTCTTCTCTTAGATATGCTAACCTCTTCTTTCTAATTTGTCCATTTTTAAGAAAAATGAAGCTTAAAATAAAGATAATAGTGAAAATGATGAAAACTTGATATATTAAAATCATTCTTTGGGCAGCTTCTTTTTCGTATTTACTCTTTTCTTTGGCAATTCGCTGGTAGTTGAACATGCTTTGTGCTAAACGAATATTTTCAAAATGTGAATGATTGATAATTGAGTCACGTGTTTGTTCATATTGGTTTGAATATTTGATAAGGTCATCAATGTTTTTCTCTTTTTGAGCAATTTGGGCTAATTGATATAGACTGCCAGCTCTTGTATATATATTTGAGCTTTTTGCACAACGGTGAAGATAGTATTTTGCTGAATCTAATTGATTTTGATATATGTGTAATTCTCCTTTTGATAGAAAAATGGGATAAAGTGTTTTTTCATTAGTGATTAAAGGGGTAGCATCTTCCATACATTGAAATGCTTTTTCATAATCTTTATTGCTAAGATATAAATTGCCTAAATCGATTAAAATAGAAGCTTTGTTTCTTATAGTGGAGTATGAAATTGCCTGCCTATAATAATAAATAGCACTGTCTAACTGTTGAGTTTGAGTGTATATACGGGCTATGTTTCTAAGGGCAAATGCTGTTTTTACAGAATCAGGCTCTATTTCTAAATATGACAAAACCTTTTTATACATAGGTAATGCCATATCGTTGATGTCTTGATAGGCATACAATGTACCTAAGTTATTATATATTTTAATCAGGAGTGCATAGTTTTTTGAGTCTTCTCCTATTTCTAAGGCTTTTAAATAATATTCTTGTGCTTGGAGTGCATCCTGTAAATCTGAATTTACGCGTCCCAAGTAATAGTAAGCTAACATGGCGCGTGGCTGGTCTTTATGTTTCTCAAAATAAGTCGCAGCAATTCTTATTAGCGAGTCTGAAGTATGTGTGATATAATTCAGATCTTGTGCCTGTGTTAAAAGAAGGTAGTATGTTGCATGATCCTTTTCGGATAGTTGGTCGATGTTTTCAATATTGTTTAAAATCAATAGTGCGCTATCCGGTTTTTTCTCCATGATCTTTTCAGCTTCGATTAAACCCGGAACTTGCGGGTAATTGCTGCAAGCATGTATGAATAATGATAGCACAAGAACAACAAGGGCTGTGACATATTTAAAAAGCTTTCTCATATCAATCTCCTCCAAATCAGGATTCGAAGATACTTGTTTTTGAGAAAACTTCTATTTATTTACTATAAAATATTCTGATTATTCTATTTGAAATCTTCGTTTTATAGATAAAATTCCTACTATTATTAGTCCAGCCCTTATGCCTATTTGATTTGCTTGAATACTTTGCCGATCATGTCCGTGATATCACTCGCGATCATACTTTCTTCAGAACGGTAAACGGCGGCCAGATCACCTGCAGTCCCATGCAAAAAAACACCGGCGACGGCGGCTGTTTCAGGTTCGAATCCCTGAGCGAGCAGGCCGAGGATAATACCGGTCAGGACATCACCACTTCCAGCTGTTGCCATTCCCGGATTTCCACAGCTGTTGAAGTAGACGTTTCCGGTAGCCGTACAAGTTGCCGTATAAGCTCCTTTCAGGATGACACAGGCTTGATGTTCAGTGGCAAAAGCCTGTGCTTTCATCAGCCGTTCGTACGAGTTCTTGCTTTCGCCTGCGATACGGTCGAATTCTTTCGGATGCGGCGTAAGGATGCTGCGGGGAGGAATCCGTTTCAGCAAGTCTTTGTTGGCGGCAATCAGGTTGAGTGCGTCGGCATCGAGCACAAGCGGTTTGTCCGTAGTTTGAAGCAGATGTTCCAAAGCCTTGGCGGAGTCGGCATGTTTTCCTAACCCCGGTCCGATTCCGATAGCGGAATAAGGCTTGATATCGGAGACGAAGGTGAAATGTTCCTGGTTTGGGTCCAAATCGACCATTGCTTCCGGAAAAGCTGTTTGTAGAATCTGTTCGCCCCGTTGCGGGATATGGACAGTCAGCAGACCGGCTCCGCTTCGCAAGCAGGCACGGGCTGATAAGAGGGCGGCTCCCATCTTTCCCCGACTTCCGGCTATCAACAAGGCATGTCCGAACGTCCCTTTATGCGAGAAACGTTTGCGAGGCTGGAATACGGCGGCAACGTCTTCTTCGGTGATTTGAGTGAACTGTGTCGGTGTGTTTGCTATAATATCCGG
This sequence comes from Parabacteroides sp. AF17-28, assembly GCF_003479205.1. Lineage (NCBI taxonomy): Bacteria > Pseudomonadati > Bacteroidota > Bacteroidia > Bacteroidales > Tannerellaceae > Parabacteroides > Parabacteroides sp. AF17-28. Next base: position 77,000 of record NZ_QUGV01000007.1, read on the forward strand.
ATGCAGAAGAATATCCAGCACTTTCCATTCGCCCACATATTCGGCATTTTCCGGCAGCAGGAAAGCTAACTTCGGAAAACCGAACGTCAGCGTCAGATTGGCGCGGATGATCGATTCCGGATCATTCTTACGGTTGTCCTCACCAAAAAGACCGGAGGGAATATCTATCGAAACGATAGTTGCATCCGACTGGTTGATATATTTAACCATCGCTGCAAAACCGCCTGTCAACGGCCGGTTGAGGCCGGAGCCGAACAAACCGTCTATCACGATATCCCGTTCGTCCAGTTCGGGCGGAACGAAATCGTCAACAACTTCCGTAAATTCGATCTTTTCCATGTTGAGTAACCGCTGCTTATTCTGTTCGCAGTCATCGGAAAGGCGCATGGTCGGATTAAACAAGTAGGTTTCCACCCGGTAGCCGGCATCTGTCAGCATACGGGCGACAGCCAATGCATCCGCTCCGTTATTGCCTTGTCCGGCAAATACGATAATGCGGGTTTGTTTTGTGTAGCGGCGGCAGAATTCGCTGGTGAATACGGTCGCTGCGCGTTCCACTAAATCGACGGAACTGATCGGTTCGTTCTGGATAGTGTATTTGTCAAGCTCTCTGACTTTGTCTGTTGAGAATATCTTTATCATAACTGTTTGTAGTCTTGTTTTCTGCTTACAAATGTAGATATATTACTTTTCTCTTGAAAGAAAAGTTGTCAAAAGTTCAAGGCTGCACTTGCCGGGTCAGGAGAAAAGTAGCAAGAACCGGCTGCCTGTCCCGTTCTCCGACGTCACAGTCAAATCGCCTTTGTGCATGTGCATGATCTGACGGGAGATGCTCAGACCGATGCCGGAACCGGATGGTTTGGTGGTAAAGAAAGGGATAAAGATGCGTTCCTGTACATCGGCCGGAATGCCTGTTCCGTTGTCGCTTACCCGGATAAAGGTTTTGCCTTCTTCGTTGATTCCGGCGGAGAGCTCGATTTGCGGATCAGGACGGTGGCGGGTCGCATCCAATGCGTTCTTAATCAGGTTGATCAATACTTGTTCGATCAATCCCTTGTCGGCAATGACCTGTAAATGAGCAGTTGAAGGAAGCACTTTCAGAATGTTTTCCTGCTCCTTAAACAGCAGGCAGGCATCGTTAAGCAAGCTGTTGACCGGAATGATTTCCGGAACAGGTGTCGGAATGCCGGCCACTTTCCTGTAACTCTCTACGAACCGCACCAGGCCGCTGCTCCTGCGGTAAATCGTTTCGATGGCTTGGCCGGTTTCTTCCCGTTCTTCCGCATCGGACATTGCTTCGTCCATGCATTTATTCCGGAGCAGTTCCGACAGGGAAACAATCGGAGTCATGGAGTTCATAATCTCGTGTGTTAGCACCCGGATCAGTTTCTGCCAGGCTTCCGTCTCCTTGTTTTCCAGGACGGAACGTATGTTTTTCATGCTGACGACCTTTAGCGGTTTACCCAATACGACGAACGAGATGGAAGAAAGGATCAGTTGCGAGTAGTCTTCCTTTCGCCGGACTTGCAGGATGGACAATTCGCCGGGATGCAACGTACGCAGACGTGCGGGGAGCTCCGGATGATAAGCCGCCAGATCGTCTATCGTTTCGGCGAAGTTCAGCCCGGTTTGTATCTTGAAAGCCTGGTTCATCCATTCCACTTGTCCGCTTTCGGAATAGACAAAGACGGAAAGGTCGATATGGTTTGCCAATGCCTGGAAATATTGCAGTTGGCTTTCTTTCTCCTGCAGGTGTTTTTTGTAATGCTGCAAAGCCTCTTCCATCGCGTAGACCAGGTCTTGCGGGATTTTGTCGCCCTGCTCTTGCAAAGGAGGGCCGGAAGAGAGGAAGTCGGAATAGCGCATTGACCAGATGAATTGTTTGAACAGCCGGTCACTGCGTTCCATCAGGCGGAACAGGCCGTAAACTTCAATCAGGAGCAGTCCGAACGTGACAGCTGCAGAGATTCTGAATCCGTAAGCAACCAGAAGCCCGAAGGCCACGCTGGTCACCAGCAGCAGGAATACTAATCCGGCCGTTTTTTTAGTGTAACGTTTCATAAGCCGTATTTTTCCAGTCGTCTGTATAAGGAAGTGCGGGTGATGCCGAGCAAGCCGGCCGCCTGTGTCATGTTGCCCGAGCAATGGCGCAACACTTCCCGTATAGTGTTCTTTTCCAGTTCTTCCAGATTGAACTTACCCTCTTTATCCTGAGAGGCGGAAACAGGAAGGCGGAGCATGAAATCGTCATATTGCAGCTCTCCGGCTTCGGAAAGGATGACGGCACGTTCGATGACATGTTGCAGTTCGCGTACGTTTCCCGGCCAATGATACTGTTTCAGGAGTTGTTGCGCTTCCCCGGAGAATCCTTCGATCTCCTTTTTATACTTCCGGCTGTAGCGTTGCAGGAAATGCCGGGCCAGCAATGTGACGTCGTTTCCACGCTCGCGTAGAGGCGGGATCGTTATCTCGATCGTATTGATCCGATACAACAGGTCTTGCCGGAAACGTCCTTCCTGTACGGCGGCATGCAAGTCTGTGTTGGTTGCCGAGATGAGGCGTATGTCGACCGGCGTTTCTTGTGTCGAACCGACACGGTTTATTTTGTGTTGTTCGATGACAGTCAGAAGTTTGGATTGCGCTATGAGTGGCAAGTTTCCGATCTCGTTCAGGAAAAGCGTGCCGCTGGATGCAATCTCGATTCGTCCGGGTTTGCTTTTGTCTGCATCTGTAAACGCACCTTTCTCATGTCCGAACAGTTCGCTTTCGAATAGTTCGTGCGGAATGCTACCCAAATCGATCGGGACAAACGGTTCCTTCCCGCGTACGGACTGCTGGTGAAGCGTGTAGGCAATCAGGTCTTTTCCCGTCCCGTTTTCACCTTGCAGCAGGATGTTGGCGTCTGTGTCTTTCAGCTTTTCGAGCGTCCGGAATACGTTTTGCATGGCGGCCGATTCGCCGATTATTTCAATTTCCGGTTCCGAAGCGGTCAATGCCGACTTCTGTTCCTTTAACGTCCGTACTTCCGAACGGCTGAGACTCAGTTCGAGGGCAGTTGAAACCGTTGCCAGCATCTTTTCATTCTGCCAGGGTTTCGGGATGAAATCGGTTGCCCCGGCTTTAATGGCACGTACGGCTTTTTCCGTGTCCGAATAGGCGGTGATCAGGATGACGACTGTCCCGGGCGATATTTCCAGTATCCGTTCCAGCCAGTAGAATCCTTCTTTCCCGCTGACTGCGTCGGCCGTGAAGTTCATGTCCAGCAGGACAACGTCGTACTGGTTTCTCGATACCAGCCGGTTGATCTCTTTCGGATCGGAACAGGTCGTGATACTCTCTACCCGAGGGCGGAGTAACATCTTTAACGTGAATAGGATATCTTCGTTGTCGTCTACTATCAGAATCTTTCCCTGCCGTGTTGCCATGGTTTTCTATTGATTTTAGGCTTCAAACATACAGATAATTTGTGAGATATACGGTGACTGAAGTTGAATTTTCCCTGCGGTTAATCGCTTGCCGACAATTGTCGACAGGCAAATGCGTGGGGAGGAAAGTTAAAAAAATCAGGCTACAACACTTTAAAGGTTGCGCCTGATTCTTGCGAGCGGTAGGCGAGGCTCGAACTCGTGACCCTCAGCTTGGGAAGCTGATGCTCTACCAACTGAGCTACTACCGCGTTGGATGGTGCAAAAGTATATAAATCTTTTATTTTTTAGTACCTTTGGCGCAAAAATTTTAAAAGAATTTAGAAGTATGGAGAAACTTACGCTGATTAAGGTGGGAGGTAAGATTGTCGAAGAAGAAGATACGCTTCGCAAATTGCTGAACGACTTTTCACAGGTGGAAGGCTATAAAGTGCTGGTACACGGAGGCGGACGCTCTGCCACAAAGCTGGCTGCGCAGTTGGGTATCGAGAGCAAGATGGTGGGCGGACGCCGGATTACGGATGCGGAAACGCTGAAAGTGGTCACGATGGTTTACGGAGGGCTTGTCAACAAGAATATCGTGGCCGGCCTGCAAGCTTTAGGTGTGAATGCGCTCGGGTTGACCGGCGCAGATATGAACCTGATGCGTTCGGACAAACGTCCGGTGGGAGAGGTCGATTATGGTTTTGTCGGAGATGTCAAAGAGGTGAATGCCGATTTGCTGGCATCCCTTATTCATCAGGGGATTGTTCCTGTCCTGGCTCCTCTCACGCATGATAAACAAGGGCATATGTTGAATACGAATGCCGATACGATCGCCGGTGAAGCTGCTAAAGCTTTGGCGAAACATTTTGATGTAACCCTGATGTTCTGCTTTGAAAAGAAAGGAGTGCTGAGAGATGAGAACGATGACGAAAGCGTGATTCCGGAAATAGACCGTACGGCTTTCAAGCAGTTTGTGGAAGAAGGCGTTATCCAGGGCGGCATGATTCCCAAGCTGGAGAATTCGTTCCAGGCGATCGACGCCGGAGTCAAAGAGGTAATTATCACGCAGGCTTCGGAGATTCATTTGGGAAAAGGTACGCGCGTCTTTTAATCTGTTACTATTTTTGTTGCATAAATTATGTTTTGCAACAAAAATAACGCGTGAAATGATAATAAGTAAAATTAATTATTATATTTGTAGCGTAAATAGTTTAAGTGTATTTTTGAAACGAACGTTGGGATAAGGTGCAGGTCTATTTTGAGTAACTAATTTGCGAAGGAATACATAAACATATAAACCTGTACAAAATAGGAAGGGGGAGCTTGTGAGAGTTCCCCCTTTTCTGTTACCTTTGCTACGTGTAATAGAAAGGCGATGGAAAATAGGAATATAATGGTAAACATCCGGAATGTAGTCACCCGCTTGCCGGAACTGCGTTTCGAAGAACCTCTTAACTGGACGATAGAAGAGGGAGAACAATGGGCTGTCATTGGCCCGAACGGTGCAGGCAAGACGCTGATAGCCGATGTCATGCAGCGTAAATTCGCATTAAAAGAAGGAGAAGTGACCTTCGGATATGAAGGGAATGTAAGCGATTTGGTGAAGAGCATTGCTTTCAAAGATATTTACTCCCTGGCCGATTGCCGTAATTCTTACTACCAGCAGCGTTGGCATTCGACAGAAACAGATGATATTCCCACGATAGAAGATATATTAAGTGAACACGCCGGAACGGAAGATTTCCATAAAGTGTTATCTTTGTTCGGGATAGAAGAGTTTTTACCGAAGAAACTGCTCTTCCTTTCCAGTGGGGAACTGCGGAAGTTCCTGATCGTGCGAACCTTGTTGAAACGGCCGCATGTGCTGATTCTGGATAACCCGTTTATCGGACTCGATGCGCCTTCGCGCGGAGTTTTGGTGGAAATGCTTCAGCAAATGACGAAGTTGGAGGGGGTACAGGTTATTTTGCTGCTCTCTAATCCGGATGATATACCGGAAATGATCACCCATGTTTTGCCGGTCAAACAACGCAGATGCCTGCCGGTTTGCAGCCGTGAAGAGTTTCTGCGGCAAACGGATCTGATTGCGGACCTGTTCCCTTCCGAAGGAAAAACGGATCCGGTCCGGATGGCACCGCTTTCGCTTCCGGTGGAGCAGCAGAAGGAACCTTCCACACATACCGTTACTTTCCGGATGGAGCATGTATCGATTAAATATGGTAGCCGGACGATCCTGAAAGAGTTGGATTGGGAGGTGAAGAATGGTGAGAAATGGGCTTTGTTCGGTCCGAACGGGGCTGGCAAGTCAACATTGCTTAGTCTGATTTATGCCGATAATCCACAATCGTATGCCAATACGCTATACTTGTTTGACCGGAAACGGGGTTCGGGAGAAAGCATCTGGGATATAAAGAAACGTATCGGCTATGTTTCGCCGGAGATGCATCTTTTCTATATGGAGAATGTGCCCACTCTGAATATTGTCGGTTCCGGCTTCTTCGATTCAATCGGGCTGTACCGGAAATGTACGGAGCAGCAACAGAAGGTTGCGCTGGACTGGATGCACGTATTCGGTATCGAAGAGCTGAAAGACCGTTCTTTCCTCACCCTTTCTTCCGGTGAACAGCGTCTGGCGCTTCTGGCCCGTGCTTTTGTGAAAGATCCCGACTTGATTATTCTGGATGAACCGTTGCACGGACTGGATGTAAGCAATAAGAAGAAAGCGGCTGCTATTATCGAGCAGTTTTGTGCGCGTCCGGGTAAGACGTTGATCTACGTGACGCACTATCCGCATGAGTTGCCAGCTTCGGTGGATAAACATTTTCGATTGGTTAAACACGCTTAAGGTTTTGTCTGATGAAATATAAACTTGTTGCTTTTTGGTTGGTTGTTTTTGGAGCTTTGTTCGCTTTCCTGCAAACGAGTTTCGAGTATCACTTCTATTATATAGAACAGAGTCAGTTGTTCTTGTTCTCGAAAACGTATGCGATGGAGAAACTTGTTTTGCCAGGCGGTTTGTCCATGCTGGTGGCAGAGTTTTTGGTGCAGTTTTTCATCCTGCCTTATGCCGGGCCGGCGATTGTTGCGGCTTTGTTGACTGGTGTCGGTATTTGTACGGCTGGTATTGTCAAGCGGATTGCACCTTCTTCGGCGTTCTTCCTATTATATGTATTGCCCGTATTGGCTTTGCTTTTCATGCATTTTGATTTTAATTACCGGGTGCAGGGGACTGTCTGCTACTTGATGATGACAGCGGTGCTTTATGGGTATATGCGGATACGAAAGGATCTCTTTCGTCTGGTTGCCGGGTGCGTTTTGGTTCCGGTGCTGTTTTGGCTGGCAGGTTCCGTTGCGCTGTTGTTTGCCGGGATGGTTTGCCTGTACGAATTGCTTCGTAAAACGCCTGAATGGTACATCTCTTTAATCGAGATGGCTGAAGTTTTGTTGCTGGGGCTTGGCGTGGTCTATTTCTCTTTGATGGGCGAATACCGGTGGGTTTTCGGACCGGATTTGTATTATCATAATACACTTCATCCTAAAAGTGTTATTTATTATTCCTGGATTTGCATGCCTTTGGTGGTACTTGTCGCTTTCTTTCTTCGGAATAAAAAGGGGCTGCCGGCAAAGAGGCTGATTGCCGGAATCTGTTGCGTGGGACAGCTGGCTGTGATTGGCGGTATTCTGTGGTGGGGAGTTCCCAAATTCAGTGATGCAAAGACATTAAGACTGAAAAAAATGGACTACTTTGCCCGTACGGAACAATGGGATAAGACGATAGAAGAATGTAAAGGCAAGCTGACCAATTTCTTGTATATGTGCCATTTGAACATGGCATTGGCAAATAGGGGAGAGCTGTCGGACAAGATGTTCAACTTCGACCAGCGAGGACCGCAAGGGTTATTGGTCCAGTGGAATAAGTCGGAAAACATATCCTGCATGTTGAGTGATATCTACTTTACGATGGGAGCGACCGCTTCCGCCCAGGAGATGGCTTTTGAAGGATATGTCAGCGCTATGGATGACGGAAATCCCCGTATGCTGAAAAGGCTGGTACAGACAAACCTGATCTACGGCGCTTATCCGGTTGCGGAGAAATACATATCGATTTTGGAAAAGACGTTCGCTTACCGGGATTGGGCCGGTGCGCAGCGTAAATATCTGTATAACGACGAGGCTGTAGAGAATGATCCGGTGTTGGGGCTTCGCAGGCGGATGTTGCCTGAGCAGAATACGCTGGCCATGATAGACGGGTTGAACGGAGACTTGGAGCGATTCTTGAAAAAAGGGCCGGCCAATTCTGCCGCTATGCAGTATTTGGGTGCCATGTATTTGTTGGCCAAAGACCTGGAAGGGTTTAAAGCGGTGGTGGAAAAATATTATGGAACGGAATTTCTGCCTGTTCTGCCTTTGCATTTCCAAGAAGCTGTGATCGTTATGTCAGAAAAGGAACCTGATTATTGGAAGCGTTTCAATATATCGGAAACGGTTGTCAACCGTTTTGCCGAGTATAAAAAACAGGTGCTTGCAAACCGGAATAACAGTGCTGCCCTTGCCGGTCTGCTGAACCGCTCGTATGGCAATACTTACTGGTTTTATTTTATGTTTAAATGATGTGTAAGAAGATGGAAAAAAAGAATCTATATGTGTTGATGTTAGCTGCGTTGTTGTCTTGTTCCGACTCGGTGAAAGTGGGGCGGACGTTGGATGAGGCGCCTGCTATTTTCCCCGATTATGCCGGTGTGGTCATTCCGCCTAATATCGCTCCTCTGAACTTCGCTTTGAAAGACATGGATACGGATGCCCGTGCCGTCTTTTCTTTTGAAGGGCAGCAGTTCGAAGTGAAAGGAAAGAAGGGCAGCTTTGTGATTCCGGCTTCCAAATGGAAGAAACTGCTGGAATCGGCAGCCGGCAATTCGATCCGTGTAACTGTTCAGGCGAAGCAAGGAAACGAGTGGGTGGCGTATGCACCTTTCTCGATTCAGGTAGCACGGGAAAAGGTCGACTCTTATCTGGCTTACCGCTTGATCGATCCGGGATATGAGCTATGGAACAAGATGGGAATCTATCAGCGGAATCTGGAAAACTATACGCAAAGCGCCATTATCGAGAATAAGATGAGCGGAAACAACTGTGTGAACTGCCATTCGTTTTGTATGCAGAATCCGGATAAGATGCTGTTTCATATGCGTGAGACTTTTCCCGGGACAATCCTGGTCGATGGCGGAAAGATCGAAAAGCTGAATACAAAGACGAAGGAGACGATGTCATCTTTGGTTTATCCTTCCTGGCATCCTTCCGGCAAATATGTAGCCTTTTCGGTGAACGCAACCAAGCAAGCGTTTCATCTGAACGACAAGAACAGGGTGGAGGTGTATGACGAGGCTTCCGATGTCGTTGTATATGATGTGCAGAAACACGAGATTGTGACCACATCCAAGATATTCTCGAAAGATGCATACGAGACGTTCCCAACCTTCTCTCCTGACGGGAAGACCCTTTATTTTTGTACAGCGGAGGCACGCCCGATTCCGCAGGAATATTCGGAAATCAAATATAATCTTTGCTCTATCTCCTTTGATCCGGAAACACGTGCTTTCGGCTCGCAGGTCGATACGCTCTATAATGCGAAGAGCGGCGGAATGAGCGCTTCTTTCCCGCGTGTTTCTCCCGATGGACGTTACCTGTTATATACATTGTCCGGTTATGGCAATTTCTCCATCTGGCATAAGGATGCCGATTTGTATCTGGCCGATCTTTCTACGGGCGCGAGCCGTCCGTTGACGGAAGTGAACAGTGATGATGTGGATAGCTATCATTCCTGGAGCAGCAATAGCCGCTGGTTTGTTTTCAGTAGCCGGAGGATAGACGGTTTATACACGCGCCCGTATATCGCCTATGTCGGTGAAGACGGTAAGATTGGAAAGCCTTTCTTATTGCCCCAGAAAGAAACGGATTTTTATCAAGGCTTTATGAAGTCGTTTAATATACCCGAGTTTATAACCGGCAAAGTGAAGGTACAAGGCCGTGCACTGGCAATTAAGGCAAAAGACGATAAAGGGACGGATGTCCGGTTTGCAAAGTGATCTTATATGAGGATATTCCAATCCTGTTAACATACAAAAGGTGTGTATGTCGAATCTGGCATACACACCTTTTGTTATTATAACTTGAAGTTGTTAGACATTCTTAAATTCTATTCGCCGAAGTCAGGTACAGGACTTGGTATCGGAGTAGCCTTATTGTTATCGTTATTACTCAATGCTTTGTTTGCCTGAATTTCCTTTTCAGGTAGACGCCACAATAAGATAGGATCTCCCGGCTGAATATTAAAGATAGAAGACGCATTCGGATAACCTGCACCACGACGGTCTACACCCTTGTTCAGACGCATAATATCAAACCAGGACATACCTTCGCCCCAAAGTTCGATGCGACGCTGGTGATATATTTCCTCCTGCATATCCTGAGGAGAAGTCGCTTTGCAAGTAAATTCCGGATCACGATATTCCTGAATAAAAGATTCAAGAGTAGTTTTGGCACCCGCCACGTTTCCACTCATTGCTTGTCCTTCAGCCTTTATCAAATACATTTCTTCAATACGCATCAAAGGAATGTCACTGGCATTAGTAGAAGTCCACAATTCACCCTTGTACGGTGCATATTTTACTTGTGTATAAGGGCCGTAGTATGTATTGATAACTTCCATATCCTCTTCATTGAGATTAGGAGATTGAGTATTTTCATCTAACCACCAACCTTTACGGACATCTGTTGCAGGAATAGATTCAAATAACATTTTATTGATCTGGCGGCCACCGCTATACCAGCAATAACCATAGTTGAAAGATCCCATGTGAGACGGGAAGTTACAAATACCAGTTGTTACGACTTCGTCTGTTTCAGCAATTTTGATACCCCACATCCAGGAGTTGTCATCAGCACTGTTGAATGCCGGTCTCTTCATTTGTTCAATTGTATAAGGAGAAGAGGAAGAAAGGCTGATTGCTTTATCCGCATCTTCAGCCGCTGCCGCCCAATTACCCATTGAAAGGTTAATACGTGCACGAATACCATAAGCGACATCTACACTGATATACCGCTTGTCTCTTCTTTTAAGAGGTGAATCTTCCAGAACAGAAATTGCTTTGTTGATATCTTCCATCATCTGTGCATAGACTTGCTCAACCGTAGCACGCGGGCAACCTTCATCCGTTACTGTCAGAGCATTCTTTTCGGTAATGATAGGCACACAAGGATCGGATTTATGATTTGTATAGTTAAACTGATACAACTGGGCCAATACCCAATAGTCAAATGCACGTGCGGCATGAGCCTGTGCTACATAATTCTGGTAGTCAGGATTTTCAGAATCTTCACCCAAGAATGAGATAACCGTATTGGCTGCGTAAATCTGATTGTAAAGAACGCCCCAGTTAATCCGGCTTTCGTAAGAAGTGAAAATACGGTCATCAAATGTCAAGCTATTTCCCATCCAGTTATAACCATTGTCATCACTCAAAAAGTCGGCTCCATTTGTATCCATGAATAACATCAGGGCCGGGTAACCGATATCGTTATGTCTTTCGGTTTCCGTAATGACTGTGGCGAAAAGGCTGAATTGTGTATAGATTGCATTCACACTGGCTTCTGCTTTAGAAGGATCGCTTTCCAGAATCTCATCTTTCTGGTCGGAAGTTACAATGTTTCCTTCCGGAATAGTATCCAAATCGACACAACCTGTAAACACCAATGCCGACACGGCGAGTACAGATAATATATTTTTCGTTTTCATACGCTAATAAATTTCTTCTATCAAATTAATTAAAATGTTAGACTGATACCACCGGAAATTGTACGAATCGGTGTGTAGAGTGCTGTTGTTGCAGAAGTGTAGCTCTGACGTGGATCAAGGCCTTTACGTGCAGAAAGCAAAGCAACATTATCCGCTGCGAAATAAACACGTAATCTGTCTACTAAGAATTTATTTGTGATATTCTTCGGTAGAGTATAACCAAATGTAATATTGTTCAGTGACAGATAGTTTGAGCTGGTGATCCAACGGTCGGACTGGGAGCTTGCATACTTGTCTTCTGCGTCCAGACGAGGAATGTTTGATCCTTTGTTTGTCTCACTCCATGCATTCCGGATATCTGTATGCCAGTTCGTGCCTGCATAAGATGAAGTGCCACCGTGCATGAAACGGGCATAACCGCTATCGTAGATCTGGCCACCTAACTGATAAGACATTTGAATAGAAGCATCAAAACCATACAGGCTGACAGAAGTACCAAAACCTCCATAAACGGTAGGAAGTAAATTATCCGTAGCTTCTTTATAGTTTACAGCCATTGAATAATCGTCGGTTGTAATAGCCTTTCCGTCCTTGTCTTTAGCCCAGTATAAGGCTTTACCAGTTTCAGAATCAACGCCTGCATATTTTACCAGATACATACGGTACATGGATTCTCCTTCCGAATAAATACGTGTATTATCAATCAATTCACCTTCCAGGTCCTTATGCAATTTAATAATCTTATTATTGATGAAAGATGCATTCAAATTGACATCCCAGGAAATATTTTTATTTTTGATTATAGAATAAGCCAAGTCGATTTCCACACCTGAGTTCCGCATCGAACCGACATTCATCGGCAATTCCTGATAACCGGCTGACGGACCTACCGGTCTGTAATACAACATATCCGTAGACTGGCGTAAGAAATATTCAATGCTACCGTTTAAACGGTTATTAAGCATGCTGAAATCAAAACCCGCATTGAAAGATGTTGATGTTTCCCAAGTCAGATCGGGGTTACCCTTGTAGTCCAAAGTCCCATCAGCAAACAGACCGTTCGAACCGGTCATTTTGAACTGATCGATGTATGCATAATAATTACCGATCAGGTCATTACCTTGTTGTCCGAAAGATGCCTTAAGTTTCAGCATGTCGATCCAACTGATGTTTTCCATGAACTGTTCTTTCGACATAATCCAAGCAGCACTTGCCGACCAGAAATTACCCCAACGATGATCCGGGTGGAAGCGGGATGAACCGTCACGACGGAAAGACGCACTTACATAATAAGTGTTTTTGTAATCGTAGTTTACACGAGCAATATAACCCTCTGTTGCATATGAATTTCCATAACCGTAACCGATTAACTGGTTGATGGCGTTATTCACATGGAAATCTTCCGGATTATACAAATTCTGACCGGTTGCTTCAATAATTTCTTCGTTCCACTTGTAACCATCGTAACCGATCATAGCGTCAAAGTTGTGATCGTCGTTGAAGGTCTTCCGGTAAGTTGCAAGATACTGTTGGTCCAACCCCCATGTACGGCTATGTCCCTGGTAAGCAGTACCTCCATAAGAAGCGCTCTGTCCGGAATAGGCATTACCTAAAAGGTTATAACGTTCGCTATCCAGATTCATACCATAACGGGCCGTGATTGTCAATCCTTCGATTGGGGTAAAATCAGCATACCATGTAGCATTCAGAATATCATGTAAATATTCATCTTTATTATAAATCAAGTCACCTGCCGGGTTTGAGATAGACATGAAAGAGCGGGAACGGTTAGTACTTTCGCCATCGCCATAGTCATACACTTTTCTTCCTTGGTTTGTCATAATCTGACCGTTAGTGTCGCGTACATATAAAGGATAAATAGGAGCAATCATATTTGCCATCAAAAAGGCATTACCGGAAGAAGCAGTAGCAGTCTGATCACCGGGAGAGCGGCTGTTTGAATAAACATAACTCATGTTTGCACCGACTTTCAACCATTCTTTAACCTGGTAATCGCCCTTTGCACGTGTTGAATAACGTGTAAAACCGGAACCATCGATAATACCCTGATCATCCAGGTAACCGAATGATACATAGTAGTTAGCCTTCTCTGTAGAACCTGATATATTAAGATTATACTCTTGACGTGTTTTATTGCTGAACATTTCGTCCGCCCAATTGTCTGGTGTATAATAGTAATCGCCATCGGAATAGCCTAAAGTAGCATTCGGATTCATTTTACCGTCCATACCATAAAGACTTTCTCCATCCGGAATAGTAAAGATTTGATAACCAAGACCACCTTTACTTTTAACCGGCAAGTAAGTATTAGCATATCTGTTGGCTTTTGCAGCATCATATCCCAGATTATAAACACCTGCGTTATAAAGGGATGTATATGCGTTATCCATATACTCAACAACATCAGTCAAAACATCATAGTTCTTAACCATACGTGAGTTTACGCCGATCTTGCCGTCAAAGTTAATCGTAGCCTTGCCGCTTTTACCTTTCTTTGTCGTGATCATAATCACACCATTGGCACCACGTGCACCATACAAAGCTGTAGATGCAGCATCTTTCAATACAGTCATCGACTCGATATCCTGTGAGTTTATGGAAGAAATATCTCCATCATAGGGAATACCGTCGACAACATAAAGAGGATCTGATTTGGCATTAATAGAGCCGACACCACGGATGTTTACTTTGGCAGACTGTCCCGGCTGACCGTTTGAACTTTGAATCTGCACACCGGCAACGGCACCAGCCAATGCATTCGTAACATCAGAAACCTGACGTCTCTCGATCTGCTCTGTTTTTACAACTCCGGCAGATCCTGTAAAAGCTCCTTTTTTTGCAGTACCATAAGCGACAACCACCACCTCATCAATCATTTGGTTATCATTAGATAATACAACTCGAAGGTTCGATTTTACACCGACTTCCTGGGATTTCATCCCTACGAAAGAAACTACCAGAGTCTTTGCAGAACTATGTTTTGGTATAAATAGTTGATAATTAACGTGCTATTTAAAATACTAATATTAATTTACTTCAAAATAGCAAAAACAATAAAAGCATGTAGACATGATGCTATGTTAATTGATTTTCAAATGATTAGCCAATATCATAGAATTAATTGCTTCCATACAATAGTCTATATAAATAGAACTATTATTCTACCAGATTCCTGTTGAACGAGTCGTATGAAAAACTATTTTGCAGAAGCCTGATATCCATTTTTTAGCCAATATTCAAATGCAGGATCTTGGATTTCGATCACATTACCCGGTAAGATATCGATCAGGTCTTTTTCGAGTGTTGCTTTTCTTAGATTTTTGATATTGGCTGATGTGCCTAATTGATATTGTTTCAATACGTCTTTGGATGAAAAATTGACAATACCATCGGCAACTGCAATAAGAAAACTAATTTGACGAGAAGTTAATGAGTCGATTATATTGGTAAATAGCAGGCTTAACTGTCCTATCAAGCTGTTGAATGCTTCGGCTACTATTTCTTCCGAACAGACATCTAAAGTTCGCAACCAGGTCTGCTGGCTCAATTGTTGAGTATAATAAGGATGATTCTTCATTTTATCGGCAATCATACCGCATAATTCATCGGAAATTTGTTTACCTGTGTCTGCAAAGCGTTTAGAAATAAAGGTGATCCAATCTTCCCGTTTTATCTTTTGTAAAAAGAGAATATCTCCGAATTTATAAAATGGCATACTATAATCATTGAAAATATCTAATAACATATGCCGCTTGCTTCCATAAAGGCAATAACAAACAGATGTATGTGTCTGCCAGTGGGCACGAAGCTTACGTTGAAATGCGAGCGAATCCTCATATTCGTTGATATTTTGAAATTCATCGATACAAACAATTATCTTTTTACCTTTATCTTTAGCAATTTGTTGTGGCAGGTCTAATATTTCATCATAGGAGAGTCGGTTTTCTTTAAAGCTGATCCCAAACGACAGTTCATAACTTTGGCTGCCTTCTGAAAGAGAGACAACCGGAGCCATTCGTCCCAAATATTTTTTTACACCGGCAACAAATTCTTCCCAAGCAGAGGTCGATACCCGCATCAAGGCATTGGCATAGGCTGTGTAAAATTGTTCTTCTGTCCGGCAATTAAAGATATCAACCTGGCAAACCAGTATATCTTTATTTTTTTCAGATAAAAGTCTTGCACATTTATTCACCAGAGAAGTTTTACCCCAACGACGCGGGGATATGATGACAGTATTAATAAGACTACTGAAATTCTGGCTTAACAATGCAACTTCATCTTTTCTATCTGTGAAATTCTGCTTGTCGGCAATGCGTCCGTAAACAAATGGTGCTTCCATAGAACAATCATTTTATGTAGAAGCAAATGTAGGCACAAAACTTGAAAAGTGCAAAAATGAAATGAGTTAATTTGAAACCAATCTATTTCAAACTAACTTATTTCATATACTATATACATTAAGGAACAAAAAGCCGGATTCTATCAGTTAGAACCCGGCTTTTTATGGATTATAATATTATATGTTTTTATGGAAGAGTAATAAGAATAGAACCACCTTCCCCTGTATAGTCAAAACCGCCTTGTAAAGCTTCTATATAATAATAAGGCGCCAACTGGAATGTTTTGTCATCAAGCTGCTTGTTATTTGCAAGACTTATTCCTGAAAAAGAGCTTGGATGATAAGCATAAATTGCATTTGAAGGACTACCGTCATAGTTTATACCGATAAAGAACTTATTGTAATAAATAATTCCGTCCTTTATCCAGAATTCAATATAGTCGCAAGAGGTAGCTGCAACCGCATTTCCCCATTGACCATCATCATTCTTCAAGCCTTGTTCATATGGTTTGATTACGCGGTAACGGTCAAAACCTTCAGCTTTCCGGATTTCTACATTGTAGGGCTTTTCTGTGAAAGCCAGAATATCTGCAAATGTACCGGTACCTAAAGATACCCAATTGTAATCTTTGTTGACAGTTACAGTAACCGTATTACTACCACTAATAGGATCATTTGTGTTGTCCAATGTCAATGTAA
Organism: Parabacteroides sp. AF17-28; assembly: GCF_003479205.1. Lineage (NCBI taxonomy): Bacteria > Pseudomonadati > Bacteroidota > Bacteroidia > Bacteroidales > Tannerellaceae > Parabacteroides > Parabacteroides sp. AF17-28. Next base: position 93,264 of record NZ_QUGV01000007.1, read on the forward strand.
CTTCCAATTCTTTGCCGATTTCCAATGGAGAAACATTTACTGTTACTTTTGCCATGTTTTCACCGGCAGCAAAAGTGTAACCGGAAACAGTGCAACCAACCAGAGGTTCGTCTTCTACTGTCGCAGTTAGAGCAACAGTTCCGCTTTGTTCGCTACCGGCATTTGCACGTACGACATCTACTGTAAAAGTAGGATCGGCAGGCGAGACTGTAATATCAGCTAAAGATGCACTTACAAAAACTGCGGCGTTTGCTGCATCTGAATATATAGCACTTTCCTGTTCGCTATCGCAGGCCGTAAAAGCCAATGCGATTGATAGAAGAGCTATTGATGTTGATAATTTTGAGATATATTTCATCGCTTTATTCTTTTAATCAATAAATAGAATTTATTTAGTATCACCGACTGGATTCTGATCTTTAGTCTGATCCAGGCTGGCATTCCCGTCAAACTCGGTTTGAGGAATAGTTAATACCCACATATAGCTTTCAGGATCATTGGCATTACGATTAACGAGTAAAGCATCAATCGGCCAACCCATTTCTGCGGTTCGTTTGAAGCCTTGTTTCAAACGGCGGATATCGTAGATACGGCCAAATTCACCCCAAAGTTCTATACGGCGTTGTATGATAATTTCTTCCAATAAAGAACCTGTATAATCAGTGGTCAATTTACCCATAGCTGTTCCGGATTTATGATCACAACTGTATGAAGCATCACGTTTGCTCATCAGGTCCGTTAAGTATCCACGTGCACCTGCGTCATTACCCAAACGACATTCTGCTTCTGCTGCAATCAGATACATTTCTTCAATACGCATCCAAATATAATCACCCATCCAAGTTTGAATTTCAGAAAATTTGAATTTTTCTTGTTGGTATCCCCCAGCTTTATTATTCGCATCTTCGGGATTCCACCATATCAAACGGTCGTCAGTCGTCCCCATTTTTTCATATAATTCTTTGCTAATCTGTTTACGGGCTTTAGCTCCGTACTTATCGGCATCAGCATCCATATGTGTGAAAAAACCGGCATACATACCACTTTGATCAGAAAGAATTTCAGCTCCCCACATAACATTTGGAGCACTTGTACTATTCACACCTTTAAAATCCGAAACTTTAGCGATAGTACATTTACTTGTTGCAATCGCTTCTTCAGATGCTTTTTTAGCTGTATTCCAATCTTCCATTACTTGGGCAATGCGAGCTTGAAAACCTAAAGCTACACAATAATCAATATGGGAAATATGTTTACGAGTAGTACCATTTAGCAGCTCAACTGCTTTATTTATATCACCAACAATCAAATCGTACACCTCTTGCACGGTAGAGCGAGGCTTTCCTTCCGTACCGGCAACGGTCGGTTCTGTGTAAATCGGGCAACAAGGTTCGGATTCATGTCCTTTATAGGTACGTGCAAAACTCTGTGCCAACATAAAATATGAATAAGCGCGTATTGCATAAGCTTGTCCTATGACATAGTTAACTTCCGCTTCCGTACCGGCCATTGTTTCCTCTGCGGAAAGAATATAATTTGCATTGGAAATCCATGTATAATAGCAATTCCATAAATCATATGAACGCCATGTAGTAGAAGTATATCTGCTTTTTACATTATACAGGCAGTCATACCAGAACCAACCACTTCCCTTATCCGCCATAATAAGGTCTTCACCCATCACATCACCCATTAAATTATAAGCACTGATGCCGAAACATTGGTGTGTGTTATCTGTGGGAGACCATGCCGAATACATGGAACGGTAAAGGCCGTTCAGAGGTACTAAAGCTGCATTTGCATTAGCCAATAATCCTGTTCCGGACATTGAATCGGTCGGATTGGTATCGAGTGAACTCTCCAGACAGGATGACAGAGTAGTACAAGCCATCAGACCGACAAACATATATTTGAATATCTTTTTCATCTTGTTTCTTATAAAAATGTTTCTACTTTAGAAATTAATTTCCACACCAAAAGAATAGGTCTTATTCGGTGCATAAGTATAATCAGTTTCGCCCTTGAAATTATACTGAGGATCCATACCTTGCAGGTGAGAGAATAATGCCAAATTATCGATAGAACCGAATACACGGATATTATTAAGTTTCGCTTTTCTCATCCAATCTTTAGGCAAAGAATAACCTAATGTGATATTTTTAATTGCAAAGTAAGATGCATTAATTAAAAAGCGATCAGTTGCTGTATAAGATCCATTAATTTCTACACGAGGTACATCTGTTATATCACCAGGCTGTTGCCAACGGCGCAATTGGTGTTTATTCCATGTATTTGTCGCATACTGTGCATTCATGGAACCTGTGTACAAACCATCATAAATCTTACCGCCAATAGAATAGGTTGTTAAGATTGCCAAATCGATGCCTTTATAAGAGAAATCTGTTCCGATGCTACCATAAAGATCAGGAATGCGATTCCCTTGATAATATTTACTGGTCGATGCCTTTGAATAATCATCGCTGATACGCTCATTTATGATATTCCCGTTTTCATCTTTGTCATAAACCCAATAAAGTTGAGCACCTGTTGCAGGATCTACGCCAGCTGATTTAGCCATGTAGAATGTATTAATAGGCATACCTTCTTTAATGCTGTAATTTCCTTTTATAATTTCAGGTGCAGTATTAGTCAGTTTCAATACTTTATTTTTTACCGTTGATCCCATGAAAGAAAGATTCCATCTGAAGTCTTCAGTCTGGATAGGTGTTCCTCTCAATTCAAATTCAAAACCTGTATTTCTCATATCTCCAACATTGGCATTGTAACCATTAAATCCAGTAGAAGTAGCCATCGGATAGCTCAATAGCATGTCAACAGTCTTGCGATTGTAATATTCGGCATTAACCGTTAAACGGCTATTTAATAAGGTTGCTTCAATACCTACGTTTAAATTTCCATTCTTTTCCCAAGACACTTCCCTGTTTTCCAAAGAGGAAACCATGCCACCGATTTGATTTGAATTAGGCCAACCTAAATCATATAAACTCTGCCATAAGTAATAATTACTTGTTGCATCGGAATGCAGGATATTATCGTTTCCTTGTTGTCCATAGCTTAACTTTAGGGACAAATTGTCTACCCATTTAATGTCTTCCATAAAGGCTTCTCTTGAAATACGCCAGTTACCGCCAATAGACCAGAATGTACCCCAACGATTATCTTTCTGAAAACGTGAGGAACCGTCTGTACGCAGAGATGCAGAAAAATAATATTTTTCATCATAGTTATAATTGAAACGTCCTAACCATGATTCAATACGATAATTATCGGTGTAAGAGTCTGCAGAGTTAAGTGTCGTACCTGGGCGCAATTCGAGAATGCCGTCGACCAGATTTGTTTTTCCGGCTTTCAGATATTCGTAGCTGTAAGCATAGAATTCGTGACCGACTAATACATCAAAAGAATGCAATCCAAAGGAACGGTTCCATGACAATAGTTGGTTGAAAGTATAGCTTTGCATACGAGTACTGTACTTAGTCAACAAACCTCCTGCTGTAGCTTGGTTGCCATGATACATATTCATATAACTCATTCGTGCTTGATTACGATAGTCAAGACCAAAGTTCACGTTAAGTTTTATTCCCTTGAAAACCCCGAAGTTGTCTTTGTCAGAACCGAAGGTAACACCTGTACGTAGACTTGCTACATCATTTTTTCTATTTGATTTGTCATCCGTCAAACCTCCGACTGGATTATAATCCGTATAACTGCCCGGACGTCCGTTTTCACCATAGTCCAACTGGGGTTTTCCGTCTTCTCCTAAAACATTTTTACCATCCAAGCCTTTTATGTAAACGGGAAATAATGGTGATACAAATTGTGCAGAATACCAAACGTTTGATGTAGAAGAGCCATCATAATCACTATAGTCTTGAACCGAGTTTGATAAAGATGCATTTACATTAGCCTTGAACCAGTCGGTTACATTCGAATTAACATTCACACGAGCATTATAACGCTGGAAACCTGTGTTTATAAGGATACCATCTTCATTCAAATATCCAAGAGAAAACATATATTTCGTTTTATCGGAGCCTCCATTCACTGACAATTGATGTTCCTGTCTGAACGCATTATCACGCTGAACAGCATCCATCCATCGTTCATCCCATGCCGAAGCAGCATCGGCTTGAACCATTCCGGTTTCAGGGTTGATCAAATCATCCCATGTGTAGTTTTTAAATGGATTGTATAATTCACCTCCTAAATTGGCACTCAAACCTGATCTTGCCATCTGTTGAGCCTGTTCCCATGAATAACCGGAGTTAAAAGCATAACCATTGCGCAAAGCTTCATAAGTCAATTGTACAAAGTCCTTTTGATCAACCATGTCATACGGTTGGATAGCACGTGAAGCCCAACCAACTGTTGATCGCCATGTTACTTGTGCTTTACCTTCTTTTCCTTGTTTCGTTGTGATCATAACAACACCATTAGCACCACGTGCACCATACAAGGCTCCGGCAGAAGCATCCTTCAATACGGTCATAGATTCGATATCAGAAGGATTGATAGAGCTTAAAGAACCATCAAACGGAATACCATCCACGACATACAACGGATCTTGGGATGCATTAATTGAACCAAAACCGCGAATAACAATAGAGGCAGCCTCACCAGGCTGTCCGGATCCTGAAGTTGTCAACAAACCAGTAGCTTGTCCTTCCAAACCTTTTGTCAGATTTGTAATTGGACGAAGTTCCAACTTCTCATTGCTAATGGTTGAAGCTGATCCTGTGAAAGAACTTTTCTTTGCAGTACCATAAGCGACGACCATTACTTCATCAAGCATCTGATTATCAGATTCAAGAATGATTTTCAAATTAGATTTAACTCCGACTTCCTGGGGTTTCATGCCCACAAAAGAAACTACCAGAGTTTTTGCAGAACTTGGTACATCTAAAGAAAATGTACCGTTAAAATCTGTAACTGTACCTATAGTCGTACCTTTAACAACTATAGATGCACCAATGATGGGCTCATTGTCTTCTGCCGAAATAACAGTACCTGTCACTTTCGACGTCTGAGCGTTGGCCATCCCAATACCTAATAATAGGCAGAATAAAAGGAAAGTTAACCTTTTCATAGACACACTTTTTTTGTTTAACTTATAAATAACTAATTTGCACTATTCTATTTGTAATCTTATACACCAACTATGTATAAATCTTCCTAAGTGATGGCAAATGTAATAATAAATTTATTATAACAACTAAAAACTAACAGTATTTTATAAAAACAAGGTCGTTAATTAACAAAAGAGTGTGCAAAATCGGCATTTTAGGTTGTTTCGCCTCTGCTTATCCTCTATTTGCGGCTCATTTAAAATTATCTATTTTTAACCTCTACCCTCAACGCCAAAACTAAGGGATTTAGAAGCCTGAATATATGGTTGGGGTCTACATAGGTAGAAAATGAATTTGAGATTTGTTATCAAAGAAAGAAGATATGTCAATTTATATTTGCGGGAGCACAAATCTGTTTTTATAGAAATGTAGATATGCAATTATAGAAATATGGGATTATGTAGTTACAAACATAAAACGATGCTTGGGGGAAAGTTAACAGAACGACCTATCTGGTCCGGAAAAATAATCTAAAAAATACAAGAACCCCCTTTTTGACCGTTTTTCTATTTCATCCGAAATCTTGATCAATTTTGAATTGACTTTTTTCACGGATTTAATCTTTTTGACTGACAGCAGGCGAAATAAGCTGCCGAGACCATCCCGAAAAGTGTGCAATTTGATTACCGAAAACCAGAAACACCAGCAAAGTGATAAAGCTTAACTCCCGGAGAATCGAATATTTGAAAATAAAACGGACGGCGTTCCAAATATCTCAAGGAAATTTAGGGGCTTTTTTGCCCTAAAGACGGTCCTCTTTTCAATTATGACCGTCCTAATCTCCATTACGACCGTTCTAATCTTCACGAGGTGCCGAGTGCACTACCTATCAGCACGGTCGTAATGGCAAAGAGGACGGTCGTAATTGCTGGAAACGCTCAAAAAAGAGGAAAAAGTCCCTTTTTGAGGTCTAAAAAGTGGATTAACATTTGTTTGGTTTCAGATCTCTTTTTTGCCGGAAAAATACGTTTTATACAATAACCCCCATTTAGGAATCGATATTTATTTAGTAGAACTTTTAAAAATTAAGGCTCATTCTGATATTGCAGGATATTAGATATTGTTTTATTAATTAGTCTTTTACACAAAACATAAAGCTTGATTATCGATCTAATACTACAGGTGTATTTGAAAGCCACCAAAGAGGTATAATCTTGTAAATGAATGAGTTGGCTCGATTCGTAGTTCTGCAAAGACTCTGGTAGTTTCCTTCGTAGGAATGAAGGCCTTGGAAATCGGTGTAAAACCGGTTTTGCACATCGAATTAAGTTCTGATGTGGAATTATTGGACGAAGTGGTGGTGACAGGTTATGGAAACTTTAAAAAATCATCATTTACAGGTGCCGCATCAAGTGTTACTACGGAGAAGTTACAAGATGTACCGTCATTAAGCGTACAGTCTAAATTGGCTGGTGCTGTTTCTGGTGTTCAGATCACTTCTACATCCGGACAGCCGGGTGCTGTGGAATCTGTCCGCATTCGTGGTATGGGTTCTATCAATGCAAGTAACGACCCTCTTTATGTTATTGACGGAGTTCCGATGATGACTGGTAACAGTAATGGTTTTAGCTACGATGATGCAGGAAGCAGTATGCTTTCAAACTTAAACAGTAATGATATCGAGTCAATGACTGTTATCAAAGATGCAGCTGCTGCTTCTCTTTACGGTTCACGTGCTGCAAACGGTGTAATCGTTATTACAACTAAAAAAGGTATGGCTGGTAAAACTAAATTTACGGCCAGAGCTGACTGGGGTTTCTCAAACATGGCTATCGATTACCGTCCGATCTTGAATGGCGCCGACAGACGTGATATTCTGTATATGGGTTTCAAAAACTACGGATTAAACAGTGGTATGGATGAAACTGCCGCCACATCTTTGGCAGACAGGAATATCGATTCTTATGCCGCAGAGCCTTGGAGTGGATATACGAACTGGAAAGACGTTTTGTTCCGTAACGGTTCGCATCAGAATTACGAAGTGAATGCGCAAGGAGGTAATGACAAAACGAAGTTCTATTCTTCATTATCTTATGCAAAACAAGATGGTATCACTTTGCAATCTGCTTACGAACGCGTAACCGGACGTGCAAACCTGACTCACAAAGCTGGACGAATCACTCTGGAAGCAAATACATTATATTCATTGTCTACTCAAGACGTAAACAATGAGGGAACCAGCTACGCCAGCCCGATCATGTGTTTGGCTATGACGGCTTCTCCTTCTACTTTCCCGTACAACGAGGATGGGACGTGGTCTACTAAATTCCCGGCTCTGAACGGCGCGAACCCGCTGCAAACAGCCACTTACAACTATAACAAGAATAAGGTAAACCGCTTCTTGGGTTCGGTTGCTGCAACTTGGAATATTTGGGATAATCTGAATATCAAGGAAGTTTTGAGTTATGACTTCAACCAGAGTAACAGCCGTGCATGGTGGGATCCGCGTTCCAATGATGGACGTACTGCTAAAGGTGTTTACCAGCGTTATATGCAGAACCGTAGCAAGTTCAATACGCAGACTCAGTTGACTTACAACAAGACTATCGCAGAAAAACACAATCTGGATATCCTGTTGGGTTACGAAACAGAAGATTATGAGCTGGATTATACTTACTCTAACGGTTCTCAATATCCTTCTTATAAAGAAGAAATTGCAAATGCCGGTTTGACTCGTTCTTCAAGCTTGAAAAAAGGGTATCGCATGGTTTCTTACCTGGGACGTATCAATTATGATTTCGACAGCAGATACTATGCCAGTGCCAGCTACCGTCGTGACGGTAGTTCTCGGCTATCACGTGATAGCCGATGGGGAGACTTCTGGTCCGTATCTGGATCATGGAGACTGTCGCGTGAGGCTTTTATGGAATCTTTGTCAGAGATTATCAGCGATGCAAAGATACGTGTATCTTATGGTTTGAACGGAACTCAGCCAACTGATTACTACGCATATATGGGCTTGTTCCAATATGGTTATAACTATAACGGCTTTGGTGGTTCTGCTGAATCTACCTTCTTTAACAATGATTTGAAATGGGAAAAGAACCATGCTACAAACGTGGGATTGGATGTTACCTTATTCAATAAGGTTTCAATTTCTGCAGAATGGTATAACCGTGATACAAAAGATTTGATCATGGACAAACCGATCTCCGCTGCTTTAGGTATTATAGATGGCAACGGTACTGCATCTAAGTTGCTGAATATCGGTTCTATGAGAAACCGTGGCTTCGAATTGGAAATTAAGTCTACTAACATCCAGAATGAAAACCTGACGTGGACAACATCTTTGAATTTGGGTCATAACAAGAATACACTGACTAAATTGAATGGCGAACAAGACCAGATTATCAGTGGTGTATCGATCCACAAAGTAGGTGAGCCTTATTATTCTTTCTATGCATACGAATATGCCGGAGTCGATCCTGAAACCGGTAAGGAAATGTATTATGTGAATAAAGATGGCAGCCGTGAAACAACAACAAACTCTGCCCTGGCAAATAAAGTGATTATCGGTAATGTGGATCCGAAAGTACAGGGCGGTTTGACAAACTACATTGGTTGGAAGTTCATCGATTTTAACTTTACATTGACTTATTCTTTAGGCGGACATGCATACGACTATGCTACCTGGTTACAGAGCAATGGCGGTACATATAATTATGTAGGAAACGTTCCGTCTTATTATAAGATGGAGGAGACATGGCAGAAGCCGGGTGATAATGCAAAATTGCCGCAGTTCGCTTATGGCAACAAAAACATAAATTCCTCAAGATGGATGATGTCGACCAATCATCTGCGTCTGAAAAACATGACTGTCGGTTTTACTTTACCGCAGAATTGGGTTAGAAAAGCCGGTATCGAAAAGCTAAGAGCTTATATCTCTGGTAATAACCTGCTGACATGGAAATCCAAAGATCTTTATGTTGATCCTGAAGTACCTGTAGACGGGCTTTGTACATTCGAAACTCCGGCTCTCAGAACCGTAACTTTTGGTATCGAACTTGGTTTCTAATTTTAAACAAATCATAAGAACAATATGAAAAAGATATATAAATCATTCACATTGGCACTGGCTGTTTTGACATTCACGGCTTGTGGAAACGATTGGCTGGACCGCGAACCGTCTGATGGTATTGAAACTTCCCAGGCTATAACAAACTATAGTGATGCTGTTACTGCTTACTTTGGTATGTATGACGGCTTACAGGGAAACTCCACATATAATAGTTACTATGCTGCCCGTATGTTCTATTACGGCGACGTGCGTGGAGACGATATGCAGGCCAGAGATCAGGGTATGCGCTCTTCTTCATGCTACGAAATGAGATATACGGTGGACAACGCTCCTAATATGTGGAACGTTCCTTACAACGTTATCCGCCGTGCAAACCGTCTGATCGAAGCGATCGATAAAAAGATGGTGACTGATGCCAGCGATGAAGAAATCGGTATGATTTACGCAGAGGCAAAGGTTGTTCGTGCTCTTGTACATTTCGATCTTGTCAGAATCTACGGTCTTCCCTATACGGCAGACGAAGGTGCTTCATTGGGTGTTCCGGTAATGTTGCAACCGTTAGAAAGCGATCAGTTGCCGACTCGTAACACTGTTGCTGAAGTGTACACACAAGTCGTTAAAGACATCACGGAAGCAATTGGAAGCGGCTTTATGGAAACAGGAAAGAATAACGGATATGTTACGGTATGGACAGCAAAAGCCCTTCTTTCCAGAGTTTATCTGACCATGAACAAAAATAAGGAAGCTTTGGAAATGGCAGAAGACGTAATCAAGAATTCTCCGTACTCTTTATGGAAGAACGCTGAATATGTCGATGCATGGAACAAAGATAACGGCGCTCATACAAATGAAATGTTGTTCGAAATTATCAACGAAAGTTCTGATGACTGGGGCGATCGCGAAGGCATTGCTTACCTGTACAATGAAGATGGCTACGCTGATGCTATCGTAACAAAGACGTTCAGCGATATGCTGGGACAAGATCCGAATGACGTTCGTAACGGTATTATTCTGCCTGTACGATTTGATGAAGACTTGGCCAAGATATATGGTGATGCAAAAATATTCGTGAATAAGTTCCCGGCAGATAAATCCGGTGATATGCGTCTGAACAACCTGCCGGTTATCCGTTTGTCAGAAGTTTATCTGAATGCAGCGGAAGCAGCAGCCAAGACCGGCGATAACGCAACTGCCGCAAAATATCTGAATGAGATTGTAAAGAGAGCAAATCCGAATGCCGCAACAATTGCTGATGCTGACGCAACTCTGGCCCGTATCATTATCGAACGTCGCAAAGAGTTGGTTGGTGAAGGACAGCGTTTCTTCGATGCAATGAGAAATAACGAAACGATTGTTCGCTATACAAGCGAATCAGACAAAGGTTACCACTATTCGCTGGAACCTGAATCTCAGAAATTCGATCGTACTTATTTCCGTGCAATCCTGCCGATTCCGGTAAGTGAAACTAACGCAAACCCCAATATTGCCAAACAGCAGAATCCGGGTTATTGAGAATTTCTGATTATGACAGCCCGACAATAGGGCTGTCGACAGGGCAAAGTTGAAGATTAAATAATATTTAAAAATGAGAAGAAGAGGTGTGCCGATGACACGGTACGCCTCTTTTTTATGCCCTAATGTTAATTTAGTACTACTGTTTTTGACGAATATATATTCTATTGATACACAAAATATAACAAACTTTTAGTTTGTCTCATATGAAAGAAAGAACTTATTATTGTTCCTTCGTGTTCTCATTCAGAAAATAATGTGTATTATGGAAAAAGTTATTTACAATCTGGTGTTCAATCGGAAAAAAAGATTGAATGCGGAAGGAAAAGCTTTGATTCAGGTAGAAGCCTATCTGAACAGGCAAAAAAAGTATTTTTCAACAAAAATCTATGTGAAGCCCACTCAGTGGGATAGCAAGCGGAAAACTGTAAGAAATCATCCTAATATGGATGAACTTAATCAGTACATTAAAGATTATATTTCTTATTTGGAACGGATCGAATTGGATATGATCCAGAGCGGACGCCCGTTTTCTTTGAAATATTTGAGGGAAAGGGGTGATTATGACTCTTCTTCTTTTATTTCTTTTATGAAAAATGAGATTGAACATAGTAATCTCAGGTTGTCGACGTTGAAAAACCATCTCTCGACTTTACAGGTGTTATGCCAGTTTCAGCCGGAGGTGGCTTTTGATGATCTTACATTTAATTTCCTTTGTGACTTCGAGCATTTTCTTCTCGAACATAGCTACCACAGGAATACGATAGCCAAGCATATGAAGCATTTGAAAAGATATGTCAATCTGGCTATAAATAAGGATTTGTTTGATTTGCAGAGATACCCGTTTCGCAAGTATAAGATTAAATATATGGAAAGCAAGCGTGGGCATCTTACTCCGGAGGAGTTGGGGTTGTTGGAGAAAGCTGCCTCTAAATTGCAACGAACACTCAGGCGGACGCTCGATATGTTTCTGTTTAGTTGTTACACCGGGCTTCGTTTTTCCGATATCGTGAATATCACACCGGATAATTTCCATTTGATCGATGACAAATTATGGTTGGTTTATTCTTCTGTAAAAACAGACGTGAATGTCCGTTTGCCTTTATTCTTATTGTTTGACGGAAAGGCGCTTGCCATTTATGAACGCTACCGCAGGCGTTATTCCAAGACTCTGTTTGGCGTATCCGCTTCGGCTAACTCGAATGTGAATAAGCAATTGAAGCGTATCTGCCGATTGGCGGAAGTAGATAAAAACCTGTCTTTTCATATGGCGCGTCATACAAATGCGACCTTGTTATTGTATAATGGGGCGAATATCACGACGGTTCAGAAGCTGTTGGGACATAAAAGTGTAAGGGCGACGGAGATTTATAGCGATATTATGGATATGACTGTAATCCGTGATCTGGAAAATATCAGTCTGAAGTAGCCTGTTCCCGCGCTTGAAGCGGGGTTGCATTAAGCTTGGCCGCATAATCACGAACTTGGATAAGGCTTGCTTTTTTGCTGTCTCACGTCAAGTGCGGGAACAAGGCGTTTTTAGCCTGAAATAGATCTTGTTTTTGACAAATTGATAGCATTTTGTGCTCGCTCACGTGGTGTGTTGCTGTGTGTGCTTACTTTTTATCATATTTTTCTGCTGTCAAACATCAAAATTATCTTGAATTTTTACGGCGTTTATACTTTGAAAAGTAAATAAAATATACGACTTTTGCCAACATGATGAGTCAACCGTTAGCAGAGAGGTTACGTCCGAAAACGTTGGACGATTATATTGGACAGAAACACCTGGTAGGTTCGGGGGCTGTTCTAAGAAAGATGATTGATGCGGGACGTGTCCCTTCTTTTATATTGTGGGGACCTCCGGGAGTTGGAAAGACAACGCTGGCGCAGATTATTTCAAATAAGCTGGAAGCACCGTTCTATACATTGAGCGCAATCAGTTCAGGCGTGAAGGATGTGCGTGAAGTGATAGAAAAAGCAAAGAGTAATCGTTTTTTCAATACCGTTTCACCGATCCTGTTTATAGATGAAATACATCGTTTCAGCAAGTCGCAGCAGGATTCCCTGCTGAATGCGGTAGAGACAGGGGTGGTCACATTGATCGGAGCTACAACGGAGAATCCTTCATTCGAGGTGATCCGTCCGTTGCTTTCACGTTGCCAGGTATATGTGTTGAAATCTTTGGAAAAGGACGATTTGCTGACTCTGTTAAATAAGGCGGTTACGGAGGATGTGGTGCTGAAGGATATGAACATCGTGCTGACTGAAACGGACGCCGTGTTGCGCTATTCCGGAGGTGACGCCCGGAAATTGCTGAATATCCTGGAGCTTGTAGTAGCTGCGGAAGAAGGTAATGAAAAGATTGAAATAACGGATGAGAAGGTGGTGGAACGCTTGCAGGAGAATCCGGCGGCGTACGATAAAGGAGGAGAGATGCATTATGACATTATATCCGCTTTCATCAAATCCATCAGGGGAAGTGATCCGGATGCGGCTGTTTACTGGCTGGCACGTATGGTGGCCGGTGGGGAAGATCCGGAATTTATAGCCCGTCGTCTGGTTATTTCAGCATCGGAAGATATCGGATTAGCGAATCCGAATGCTCTATTGTTGGCAAATGCTTGTTTTGAAGCCTTAAAGAAAATCGGCTGGCCCGAAGGACGGATTATTTTAGCGGAAACGACCGTCTATCTGGCATGCAGCCCTAAAAGTAATTCGGCTTATATGGCGATCAATGACGCGTTGGAACTGGTGAATCGCACGGGAAACCTTCCCGTTCCCCTTCATTTGCGTAATGCGCCGACCAAATTGATGGCTGAATTGAATTACGGGAAAGACTACAAATATGCACATGATTATGAAAATCATTTTGTCAAGCAGGAGTTCCTTCCAAAAGAGATTTTGAACGAACGGCTGTGGAAAGGACAGGAAAATCCGGCCGAACACAAACTGATCGAACAGATGAGACGTTTGTGGGGTGATCGGTACTAAGGTTTTCAATTTAATTTGTACATTAGCCGTCTGTTTTTGGGAAATTAGTTACTTGAATTATATAACATTAAAAAGACATTGGTATGAAGAAGCACAATTTTTATGCAGGTCCCTCTATCTTGAGCGAGTTTACAATTAAAAATACGGCTGCAGCTGTAGAGAACTTTGCGGGTATGGATTTATCCCTTCTTGAAATCTCCCACAGAAGTAAAGAATTTGTTGCCGTAAATGACGAAGCGCGTGCATTAATCAAAGAGTTACTGGATGTTCCTGCCGGCTACGATGTAGTCTTTTTGGGCGGTGGCGCCAGTCTGCAGTTCTGTATGGTGCCTTACAACCTTTTAAAGAAGAAAGCTTCTTACATTGATACCGGAACGTGGGCATCCAATGCGATCAAGGAAGCAAAGTTGTTCGGCGAAGTGGACGTAGTTGCCTCCTCAAAGGATGCGAACTATACGTATATTCCTAAAGATTATACGATTGCAGAAGATTCCGATTATTTCCATTATACATCCAATAACACTATTTATGGTACGGAAACACGTAAGGATCCGGACGTAAAGGTTCCATTGGTATGTGATATGTCGTCTGATATTTTCTCCCGTCCGATCGATGTCTCCAAGTATGACATTATTTATGCCGGTGCACAGAAGAATCTGGCTCCTGCCGGTGTAACGCTGGTGATCGTGCGTCAGGATGCTTTGGGACATGTGGATCGTCCGATACCGACTATGCTGAATTACAACACGCATATCAAAAAGGATTCCATGTTCAATACTCCTCCCGTATTGCCTATCTACGCTGCTTTGCAGACCTTGAAATGGTATAAGGAACAGGGCGGTATCGCTGCTATGGAAAAGAAAGATATGGAAAATGCAGCTATCCTGTATGACGAAATCGACCGTAACAAATTGTTCAAAGGTACGGTAGCCGTAGAAGACCGTTCCATCATGAACGTATGTTTCATCATGAACGACGAATATAAGGAACTGGAAGACGAATTTAGCAAATTTGCAACTGCCGCTGGTATGGTCGGAATCAAGGGGCACCGTTCTGTAGGCGGTTTCCGCGCTTCTCTGTATAACGCAATGCCGAAGAGCAGCGTTGAGGCTTTGATCGCATGTATGAAAGAATTTGAAAGAAAGCATTAATTATGGCAAAGATATTAGTAGCAACAGATAAACCTTTCGCAGCGGTAGCTGTGAAAGGTATCCGCGAAGTCGTGGAAGGTGTAGGTGACGAACTGATCCTGTTGGAGAAATACGGTGAAAAAGCAAAACTGCTGGAAGCTGTTAAAGATGTGGATGCTATCATTATCCGTAGTGATATTATTGATGCCGAAGTCTTGGACGCTGCCAAACAGTTGAAGATCGTGGTACGTGCCGGAGCCGGTTATGACAACGTGGACCTGGCTGCCGCAACAGCCCACAATGTTTGCGTGATGAATACACCGGGACAAAACTCGAATGCCGTTGCCGAATTGGCTTTCGGTATGATGGTAATGGCTGTCCGTAACTTCTATAACGGTACTTCCGGAACAGAATTGAAAGGAAAGAAATTAGGTATCCATGCGTATGGTAATGTAGGCCGCAATGTGGCTCGCATTGCGAAAGGTTTCGGTATGGAAATCTATGCTTTCGACGCTTTCTGTCCGGCATCTGCTATCGAAGCGGACGGGGTGAAGCCGGTTGCTTCCCAAGAGGAGCTTTATGCAACTTGTGATGTTGTCTCTTTGCATATCCCGGCAACAGCCGAGACAAAGAATTCCATCAATTATGCTCTGGTCGGCAAGATGCCGAAAGGCGGTTTATTAGTAAATACGGCCCGTAAGGAGGTGATCAACGAAGCTGAGTTGATCAAGCTGATGGAAGAACGTACAGATCTGAAATATATGACCGATATTATGCCGGCAGCCAACGAAGAGTTTGCCGCCAAGTTTGCCGGTCGCTATTTCTCCACTCCAAAGAAGATGGGTGCACAGACTGCCGAAGCCAATATCAATGCCGGTATTGCTGCCGCTAAGCAGATCGAAGGTTTCTTGAAAGAAGGATGTGAAAAGTTCCGCGTTAACAAGTAAAAGAAAGGAATCATACCATGGCACGAATCAAACCTTTTAAGGGTATCCGCCCTCCGAAAGATTTAATTGAACAGGTTGCATCCCGTCCTTATGATGTGTTGAATTCGGCAGAAGCACGTGAAGAAGCGAAAGGAAACGAGAAATCGCTCTATCATATCATCAAACCGGAGATCGACTTTCCGGTCGGAACGGATGAGCATGATCCTGCCGTTTATCTGAAAGCTGCTGCAAATTTCAGCATGTTCCAGGAAAAAGGCTGGCTGGTTCAGGATAAGAAGGAGTGTTACTATGTATATGCCCAGACAATGAACGGTAAAACGCAATACGGTCTGGTTGTCGGCGCTTATGTGCCCGATTATATGAATGGCATTATTAAGAAACACGAATTGACGCGTCGTGACAAGGAGGAAGACCGCATGAAGCATGTCCGTGTGAACAATGCCAACATCGAACCGGTGTTCTTTGCTTATCCCGATAATGCCGAACTGGACAGGATTGTAGCCAAATATACATCCCGCGCTCCGGAATATGATTTCGTGGCAAAAGATGATGGCTTCGGACATACATTCTGGATTATTGACGATGATGCCGATATCGCCCGCATTACAGAACTGTTCGGTGAGATGCCTTCCTTGTATATTGCCGATGGCCACCATCGTTCTGCCGCCGCCGCTCTGGTCGGTGCTGAAAAAGCAAAACAGAATCCTGCTCATAAGGGAGACGAAGAGTATAACTATTTTATGGCTGTCTGCTTCCCGGCAAACCAGTTGACCATTATCGACTATAACCGGGTAGTGAAAGACCTGAACGGCTTGTCGGAAGAAGAGTTCCTGGCTAAGTTGGGTAAGAACTTCATTGTGGAAGAAAAAGGTACGGATATTTATAAACCTGCTGCTTTGCATAACTTCTCGCTCTATTTGGGTGGAAAATGGTATTCGCTGACCGCTAAGCAGGGCACGTATAACGACAGTGATCCGATCGGAGTACTGGATGTAACGATCTCTTCCAATCTGATCCTGGATGAAATCTTAGGCATAAAAGACCTCCGTTCGGACAAGCGTATCGACTTCGTCGGTGGTATCCGCGGTCTGGGAGAATTGAAAAACCGTGTGGACAATGGCGAGATGAAGGTGGCTTTGGCCCTTTATCCCGTTACGATGAAACAGTTGATGGATATTGCCGATACCGGTAATATCATGCCTCCTAAGACGACCTGGTTCGAACCTAAACTGCGTTCAGGTTTGGTTATCCATAAGCTGGAATAAAATGAGTTTACATTCACAAAACCGTTTCTGAGTTTGTGTGACAGAAATTTACAATGAAGGCTGTATGCAAGAGTGGTTTCACCCGCAGCATACGGCCTTCACTTTTTTTATTTGGCCGTTCGGACACTTTTGTGGAATAACCAAAGGATATTTGAACAGGCATTCGCAGAAGTCATTGTTGGCTCCGGGATATGGCTATTATCTTGTGAGCCTTATTAAGACAGTATATGCACTTGCTCCCTGTTCTTGTGTGGTCTGGCATTCTTTGTCGTCACTGGTGATTTTTACACAAGATACCTCATTTTTCTCTTTATCCCAATAAGAAGTGATGATATGTTCTTCGTTATCCCCGAATATATGTGGGCATACCAGTTTCCATGTAATGGTAGATGCCACATAATCAAAAGTGCTGTATGAGAAATACAAGTATTCAGCTTGGCCGTTCTCAACTTCGACATAGAGTATTTCTTTTTGGTCCGACACATCGGTTGATGAGACTTGCAGCTTATACGTATCTGTGACTTGGAACGAATAGCCGCTGCTTTCCTGCTGATACTTTAGCCCGTTTACTAAATTCTTGCCGGAGTTATCCTCGAATTTTAGTTTAAGATGATATGTATAAGGGGGTGCATCATTACCATCGTTACATCTACTAAATATCATGACCAATAAGGTCAGTATCCATAATAAGTTTGTTGTTTTCATGATGATTGTGTTTTTATTTAGGACTTACATAAATATTTTGTCTGCGATATTTATAATCTCTATCACTTGTTGGGTCTGCTCCTGTATACCAACCGTCATGCGTACCTCCCCAACCCCAATTCATATGGAAAAAAGTATAGGATATTCCACCGAAGCCACCAGGCAAGTCAATCAATGTTTCTCCGAAATTATCATACGAACCATTATAAAGATATTCTACATAATATTCATATTCTGAAGAATTATGTATTAAGCCATCACATACCCAAGCATGCCCTTTGAATAAAGTTCTATCTCCACACATAAATACAGGTCTTTTGAAATTAGCCATTTCAAATACGACTTCGCTTGGAATGTGATCTTTTAGAGTGGCATTGTAGCCATACGTACGAAACTCTTGAAGAGCTTTAGATATCCTTGCAGATGAAGATTCTTCTCCATAATTTGTACCTATCGCTTTTCCCACTTCGGCAATTAAAAATTGAGTTGCATATGTTGCTCCGGTATTGGGCATATTATTCCAATCAAAACGTGTTGGAAGTCTGTGGAATTTCATAATCTGAGCCATGGCAATTGCGACACAACCTGCCATGTCTTGATTGGGGCATAGTGCATTGTAAGGTGAACCTTGATCCCACGTTGTCGTAATTAATGGGTCAATTGAGGTACGGATACTAACATCTTTGATTCCTATAATTGTATATTCATAAGGTGATCCGTATTGGTCGGCCGTGCTGTAGACTTGACTTGGCAGATTAACGTTTGATTGGGAAGAAAGAGTGGTAAATGACCATCCGTCAGAATAATAAGTTTCGTTAAGTTGTTTGAGGCGATTGCGGCACATTATCGCTTCGGGTGAATTTCCTCCGGGTATGTCCGATTGAAGTTCGGTTATCTGGTAGGTGTACTTTAGCCATTCAACCGCAATCTGTGAAGTGGTTTGCGGATCGAAATTTTCGCTTGACTCAATAGCTTGAATCGTTTCATTAAGCCATATTTTCAGACCGCCATTCATGTCAGTTGTATCAAGGACAAATTGACTTTCGTTTGAATAGGCCAGAATCGGATAGTAGTCTTTGGTAGCGCTAATAATTGCCCAACCGCCTCCTTCGTAGTTGATAACATAGGCAAGTGGGGCATTTGCATTGTTGTTGATAGGCTCAATCGAACCTATAGATCTGCAGCTCTTTGTTTTTTTACTGTTTTGAAAATCAGAAAAGAAGATATTGGCGACTTCTTGAGCTGTACTTTTGGATACAAAATTCTGTTTGGCTGGATTTCCAGATTTCGACATCTCAAGGGATGTTAGAATCTTTTCTTCATTGTTGCACGAGAATAGACAGCAACAGATGAGCAATAAATTTATGGTTTGTTTCATGGCTATATATTGTAATAGATTAATAATAAAAATATAATATACATTGCAATATAACAAGAAAATTTGAAGTGTACTAATTTTATGAGGAAATAGATAATATTATCGTTTGCAGGCTTGTTTTTTTAAGACTTGTGAATAAATGATTTATACTGAAGGTCGTATGCAAAGGGTGTTTCGCCCGCTGCATACGGCCTTCTTTTTTATTTGCTCATCCGGAGGCTTTTATGTAAGTTTGCGAGAATAAGACAGAGAAACATGGGAACAATAAAAAATATAGTATTCGATTTGGGAGGCGTCTTGATCGATCTGGACCATAGCCAGGCTGTACAGCGCTTTAAAGAGATAGGAGTGGAGGATGCCGAACAATTGCTCGATCCTTATGAGCAAAAAGGTATTTTTCTGGAAGTGGAGAACGGAACGATTGATGCCGATGAGTTCTGCCGGAAGCTTCGCGAACATACGGGAAAAGACCTTACCTATGAAGATATCAGGCATGGCTGGCTGGGGTTTATTGCCGATACGCCTCAGTACAAGCTCGATTATCTGTTGGCGCTCCGTGAGTGTTACAATGTCTATCTGTTGAGCAATACCAACCCTATTATCCAGGAAGGATGGGCACGGACAACCGGATTTACTCCCGCAGGCCGTCCGATCGGAGACTATTTTGACCGGATGTACACATCATATGAAGTAGGGGTAACAAAACCTGACCGGAGAATCTTTGATTATATGATCAAAGATAGCGGCCTTATCCCGTCGGAAACACTTTTTGTGGATGATGGTAAAAGTAATATTGAAGTAGGGCGCTCACTCGGCTTTGCCACCTACCAACCCCGGAATGGGGAAGATTGGCGGGCGGCTGTCGATGCGCTGTTGAAATAACGGCTGGTTCGCATTAGCGAAACCATCTTCCCATAATGCTGTAGAGTCTTTCTATATCTATCGGTTTGGGGATATGTTCGTTCATGCCGGCTTCCAGGCTAAGCCGTACGTCTTCGGCAAAAGCGTTGGCAGACATGGCTATGATTGGTAAGTTCCTTATATCCTTACGGTCGAGATGGCGGATTTGTTTCGTCGCCTCGAGTCCGTCCATGACAGGCATTTGTATATCCATGATGATGAAATCGTAATACCCTTCCGGGGAAGCGGCGACTTTGTCTACGGCTTCCTGGCCGTCGCAGGCTGTTTCGACTTCAGCATGGGTTTCCTTCAGCAATTCATAAGCGATCTCACGATTCAGTTCGTTGTCTTCCACCACCAATATCCGTTTACCGGGGAAAGAGGTGATGACAGAAGGGATAATAATCGTGGTCTCCTGTTCATCTTTCTTGTTCGTCGCAAACTTTTTCATCAAGTGGAACAGTTTGGATTTCATGATAGGTTTGCTGATGAAACCGTTGACCCCAGCCTTCAACGCTTCGATTTCGTAGCCGGAGTAATCGTAGGCCGATATGATAATGATGGGGACATCCGGTCCCACATATTCCCGTATTTTACAAGCCGTTTCAATACCGTTCATGCCGGGCATCATCAAGTCTATGATAATAGCAAAATAGCTGTTCCCGTCAATGATCTTCTGTACGGCATCCTGTCCGGAAAGAACCCATTCCGGTTTCATTCCCAGCTCAGACAGATTTTCACAGGCTATCTCGCAGGAGATATCGTCGTCATCCACTACTAATACAGGCAAGTCGACCAATATGTCGTTAGTGTATTCATCTGCGCCTCCCAGTTTGATGTGAATATCCATGGTAAACGTGGAGCCTTTTCCATATTCGCTTTCCACATGGATATCTCCGTTCATCATCTGGGCGATATGCCGGCTGATGGCCATGCCGAGGCCTGTACCTTGGATATTCCGGGTCGCTGTGTCGTTCGAGCGTTCGAATGGTTCGAATACTTTTTCCAGGAAATCGGGTTTCATACCTATTCCGTTATCCGAGACTGCTATTTCGAATTGTCCATAACCGTTATAGACGGAAGGTTTCTCTTTTACCGATAGTTGTATCTGCCCGCCTTCCGGGGTATATTTGATTGCGTTGGTCAACATGTTCAGTAATGCCTGCTGTATGCGTTGCACGTCGCCTATCAGGCATTCATGCTTTACCTTGGTAACATGTATGAGTAATTTTTGATTCTTTTCCTCAAAGGCTTGCTGTACCATTATGAATAAGCTGTCCAGCAGTTCATCGAGTTTGAATGACTCCTCCGTCAACATGATCTTGCCGCTTTCTAACTTCGACATATCCAGGACTTCGTTAATCAGATTCAACAGAAGTTTGGAGGATATGGTTATTTTTTTCAGACAGTCGGCTATGCGGTTCTGGTCATCCATGTGCAGGCTGGCTATTGCCGTCATACCCACAATGGCATTAATGGGTGTGCGTACGTCGTGACTCATTCGTGACAGGAAATCGGATTTGGCACGATTGGCAGCCGTTGCGCTTTCCAAGGCTTCCTGCAGCAGTTGCTTCTGCTTTCTTTCTTCCTTGATTTCCGTTATGTCGGTCCGGGTCATCAGCCAGATGTTCTTTTCCTTGTCGAAATAGCTGAACCGCATTTTCTTTTCCCGGTTCACGCCGTTTTCTATCATGGTGCCGTAGACTGTGTATTCGCCGTATTGCCGTAATATCGGATCCACATGGGCTATGCTTAGCTTTCGGGTCATTTCATCACACAGTTCCGGTGCCATATACTGGCGGTTGTATTCGGCCACCACACCGTCGTAATCGCTGCTGGCGATGGGAGGGGGGCTGTCGCTTCCCGAACCTGAAGTGTACATGACATAATTGTTTTTCGAAGCTTCGATATAAATCACATAATCGTATTCTGACTGTACGGCTGTTTCAATGATTTGTGATTTTCTGAAATCGTTGACATTGCGACTGAGCAGGACAACCCTGTCCGGCACGCCTTCTTCGTCGACAAGGATATCGATAAAGGCTTCGCGCCATTCGAAACCGAAAAGCTCATTGCAGAAACGCATATCGAATGCCTTATGGAAGCATCCTTCTGTTATCATTTGATGAAAAGCATCCAGTGAAACCGTTTCGTCCCATAGGTTACGGTCCGGAGGATAGACGTCTTTTCTCAGTATGTTGATAAGGCTGGTGTAATCCTGTCTGGTGTTTTCCAGTTCAGGGTGCATGCAATCTTTCTGTGTTTCGACACTTCCGTCTTCCAGATAGATGGTCCGGATAGTGTTCATAAGATATTGGTGGTTTGCCAATGGGTTTGCACCGGCCCTCGTTCCCTTATTGTCTACTTGTATCATTCTCTTTTGTGTCTCCTCAATTTATCTGTAAGCAAAAACGATGCAAAGATAGATAAAAAATATGTGTGGTAGTGTAAAAGGCTTTATTATTCAACCGCATTAGCCGTCTTTCGATATATTCACCGTCCTTATAAGTTGCGACCTGTTTGATAGATAGTACGTATATAAGAAAAAGTGAACTATCCCGTTCCCGCGCTCCGACGCGGGATCGCAAAATAGCCTGCGGCACGAGTAGAGATGGCATGCATCTCTACAGACCCATAAATCATCATTTACCAGTTTAGGATAAAGCCTGTTCCTTGCGATCCCGCGTCGGAGCGCGGGAACGGGATAGTTCATATCTGGCAAATAATGAATCAATAACAGATAAACTCGGTCCTCTATTGTATGTTACGGCTGTATTCTTTCTATGTCACAACTGTCTTCCTTCTATGTTACAGTTGGATTTCTTTTGTTTCACGGCTGTAACATGAATAGCGGGTAGGTATGGAAGTAGTACACATTCCGTATCGTCTATTCTATCTGCCGGGTTATTCATTCCTTTACGGTACTATAACCCCATGAAGTACTGCAATACCATTTCTCAGGCGATCTTGGCAAATCAGGACCTTCCCGTTTGCTTATACAGATACAGTTGTAAGAATATTTGATTCAAATTTGCCAAATACAGAAGCCGGGAAGAGGAAAAAAAATGCCGGAAAGAACTGCGAAGCTCTTTCCGGCATTTTAAATTATATGTAAAATCTATTACATGATACCGCGTTCACGCAGCTTCAGCTGCCATTTCCAGGCGGAAGCCAATGTGTCGGCAAGTGTTTCTGTTGCTTTCCAGCCCAATACCTTGTTGGCATGTTCGGGGTTTGCCCACACCTTTTCGATATCGCCTTCGCGACGGCCTACGATCTTGTGCGGTACTTTTACGCCGGTGGCAGCTTCGAATGTGTTGATCAGTTCCAATACGGAAACGCCGTTACCGGTTCCGAGGTTGAAGATTTCCACATTAGCCAGCGACTTGCCTCCTAACATACGGTCCATTGCGATTACGTGGGCCTTAGCCAGGTCTACAACGTTGATATAGTCGCGGATACAAGAGCCGTCAGGTGTGTCGTAATCGTCACCGAATACGCTCAACTCTTTGCGGATACCCATAGCGGTTTGTGTCAGGTAAGGAATCAGGTTCTGCGGAACGCCGTTAGGCAATTCGCCGATCTCTGCCGTCGGATGTGCTCCGATCGGGTTGAAGTAACGCAAGATAATGCTCTTGAAAGGAGCGCCTGCGTGGATCGTGTCGCGGATGATCTCTTCGTTGATCTGCTTTGTGTTTCCGTAAGGAGAAGTAGCCGGTTTAATCGGTGCGTCCTCTGTTACAGGCAAGTTCTCCGGATCAGGCTGTCCGTAAACCGTACAGGAGGAAGAGAACACAATCCCTTCGATGCCGGCTTCCGGCATCAATTCCAGCAGGTTGACCAGCGTAACGACATTGTTACGGTAGTATTTCAACGGCTGTTGTACGGATTCGCCCACTGCTTTGCTGGCGGCGAACAGGATGATACCTTTGATTCCCGGATGGGCTTTCAACGCTTCGCGGGTCGCTTCTTTATCTTTCAGGTCCAGCTTGATGAATTCAGGACGGATGCCTGTGATGCGTTCGATACCGTCCAATACTTCTATATTGGAGTTAGAGAGGTCGTCGATAATGACAACTTCGTAGCCTGCATTCTGCAATTCTACTGTGGTGTGTGATCCGATGTAACCAGTTCCACCTGCTACTAAAATCTTCTGTTTCATCTTCCTTTTTTATTTAGATTAGTAATTACACAATCCCGGAAAATCCCATGAATGCCATTGCCAGCAAGCCGGCTGTGATAAGGGCGATGGGAGTGCCTTTCATGCCGTCGGGAACTTTTGTCATTGCCAATTGTTCTCTGACACCTGCAAAGATAATCAAAGCTAACGCAAATCCAATAGCAGTTGAGATTGCATATACCACCGATTCCAATAAATTATATTCTTTTTGAATTACAAGGATGGCTACACCCAGGATACAACAGTTGGTCGTGATCAACGGGAGGAACACCCCAAGCGCTTGGTAGAGAGCCGGTGATACCTTTTTTAGGATGATTTCCACCATCTGTACCAAAGCGGCAATGACCAGGATGAAGCTGATGGTCTGCATAAAGCCCAGTCCGAATGCATCCAGAACATATTTCTGTATGAGGAACGTCACGATGGTAGCGATCGTCAATACGAAAGTCACGGCTGCCCCCATGCCGGCTGCCGTTTCCACCTTCTTGGATACGCCCAGGAACGGACAGATACCCAGGAATTGTGCCAGTACAACGTTATTTACGAAGACGGCGGCGATAAATATCAATATATATTCCATATCTTTCGGTTTTAAGCTTTACGCAGTTTGTTTACAATAGCGACCAGATAACCTAATGCGATAAAGGCGCCCGGGGCCAGTACGAAGATCAGCGAACCGTATTCTTCGGGCATCAGTGTCAAGCTGAACAGTTTGCCTGTTCCTAACAATTCGCGGGCCGCGCCCAGCAATGTCAGAGCCAGGGTAAAGCCCAACCCCATTCCTAATCCGTCGAATGCTGAAGGGATAATGCCGTTCTTGGCAGCGAACGCTTCGGCACGCCCTAATACGATACAGTTTACAACGATCAACGGAATGAACAAGCCTAAGCTGGCATACAAGGCCGGCACAAAAGCTTCCATACACATCTGGACAACAGTTACGAATGTTGCGATCACGACGATGAAAGCCGGAATACGCACCATATCGGGAATCAGGTTCTTCAACGCAGAAATCACAATGTTGGAACAGACCAGCACGAACATGGTGGCAAGTCCCATACTCATACCGTTCAGTGCCGAAGAGGTGGTTCCTAACGTCGGACACATACCCAAAAGCAGTACGAATGTCGGGTTCTCTTTGACGATACCGTTCATCAATATTTTCAGATTACTCATTGTCGTTTCCTCCCTCTTTAGTTGTGTTATCGGATGAAGTGGTAGCTCCGGTCAGTCCGTCGGCACCGGAGAATGCGCTGTAGGCACGGTTCACGGCGTTCAGGAATGCGCGGCTGGTGATCGTGGCGGCTGTGATAGCGTCTACATCGCCACCGTCCTTGGATACTTTCAACTGACCGTCGGCCAGGTTACGTCCCAGTACACTCTGGTGGTTCTTGTCCGCCCGAAACCATTCCTGCATCTTGGCACCCAGACCCGGAGTCTCGGCATGTTGCAATACGGAGTAGTTCAGCAGCTTTCCGGCGGCATCGAAACCGACGATTACTTTGATCTCGCCGCTAAAGCCTTTCTTGGTGTTGCTTTCTACGGCGGCACCTACGAATTTGCCGTCTTTGGTGGCCGGATATATCTTCAGTGAATCGCCGTCGGCCGTAACAGCCATGTAGGCTTCTTCCGAAGGTTTGTTATCGAAATCCGGCGTGACTGCTTTGATCGCCTCTTCCAGCGCAGCGGCTTTGGTGGCGGCAATCGGGCCGGTGGTGTACATATTCACACCTGCTAATATAGCTCCTGCCACGACACAGATGACCGTGAGCGAAAGGAACATATTGGGTAATGTTGATTTTAGTTTTGCCATGCTTATTTTCCTCCGAAATGTTTAGGTTTCATATAACTGTTGATTAGCGGAGTAACTCCATTCATGATGAAGATGGCAAATGACATACCTTCGGGATAAGAACCGAACAGACGGATCACCGTTGTCAGGATACCAATGCCGACACCGTAAACGATCATCCCGCTCTTGCTCATCGGTGAAGTCACATAGTCGGTCGCCATAAAGATCGCTCCCAACATGAGACCGCCGGACAGCAGATGGACGAACGGGCTTGCATATTGAACCGGGTTCACCAGATGCATGATACCGGTGAATACAAATACCGTGACGAAAATAGATACCGGAACATGCCAGGTGATGATCTTCTTCCATAACATATAGCACATGCCCAACAGCAGTGCGATCGCACTGACTTCACCCAGGCTACCGCCCATATTACCGACCAGCATATCGCTGAGTGTCGGCATCTTGTCGAGTGCTCCCTCGTTCATCAATGACAGGACGGTTGCACCCGTTGTGGCATCTGTATAGGAAGTCAGTTGTCCGACAACCGGCCACGTAGTCATCTGTGCCGGGAAAGAGATCAGCAGGAAGATACGTCCTGTCAGCGCCGGGTTGAAGATGTTGTTACCCAGTCCGCCGAATGACATCTTACCGATGCCGATTGCGGCCAGCGCGCCGATAGCGATGATCCATACCGGCAGATTCGACGGCAGGTTGAAAGCCAGCAATACGCCGGTCAGGATAGCCGAACCGTCGCAGATGGTCGGTTCCTTTTTCATCAGGAACTTTTGAATCAGATATTCGAACAGGACACAGAAGAAAACCGAAACGACGGTCACGATCAGCGCACCCAGTCCGAAGAAGTAGAGTGATACCAGAAAAGCCGGAACAAGGGCAATCAGCACACCGTACATATTTTTGCTTATGCTGTCGCCGCCATGAATGTGGGGCGAAGGCGATACGTATAATTTGTTTTCCATATTGCTCTTTGTTTTATGACTTTCTTGCACGAATAATACCCATTACTTTCCCCTTGCCCAAACGGATCTGGTCCAGCAACGGACGATTGGCCGGGCAGGTGTAGCTACAGGAACCGCATTCGATGCAGTCCTGGATGTAGCCCGCTTCCGCCTTGTCCCAATCCTTATACACGGTAAACTTCATCAGGAAAGCCGGATTCAGTCCCATCGGGCAGACATTCACACATTTGGCGCAACGGATGCAGTCTTGCATCGGCTTGCGGACGGACTCTTCCTTTGTCAGCAGCAAGACTCCCGAACTGCCTTTTGTC
This sequence comes from Parabacteroides sp. AF17-28, assembly GCF_003479205.1. Lineage (NCBI taxonomy): Bacteria > Pseudomonadati > Bacteroidota > Bacteroidia > Bacteroidales > Tannerellaceae > Parabacteroides > Parabacteroides sp. AF17-28. The sequence continues at coordinate 120,526 of NZ_QUGV01000007.1, forward strand.
ACAGGAACTTCGGCGCTCACTAACGCTTTACCCATCATCGGGCCGCCGCCGATAATCTTACCCGTATTCTCCGGAATACCGCCGGCCGCTTCGATCAACATATTGATCGGTGTCCCCATGCGAACCAGGAAGTTCGAAGGGTTGGCAACAGCCTTTCCGGTTACGGTTACGACACGTTCGAACAACGGCTTGTTCTTTTGGACTGCCTCATATACGGCATAAGCGGTACCCACGTTCTGTACGACCGCTCCGGCAGAGATAGGCAGTGCGCCGCTCTTCACCTGACGGCGTATTACGGCGTCGATCAACTGCTTTTCACCTCCTTGCGGGTACTGCACCTTCAGCGGCATGATTTCGATGCCGGAATAGCCGGCTGCCAGCTTCGTCAGGTGGGCGATTGCGTCGGGTTTGTTATTTTCAATGCCGATAACAGCTTTGTTTACGTTTACGGCTTTCATCAGCAAGGTCACGCCTACCAGGATCTGTTCGCCCTTTTCCATCATCAGGGAATGGTCGGAGGTCAGATAGGGTTCGCACTCGACTGCGTTGATGATGATGATCTCCGCCTTGCTTCCGGGGGGAGGCATCAGCTTCACCTGTGTCGGGAAAGTCGCACCGCCCAAGCCAACGATGCCGGCAGCGGCAATCTTGTCGACAATCTCTTTGGATGTCAGCGTACATTCTTTTACCAGTGTTTCGCTGCGGTCTATCGTTTCTTCCCATTCGTCTCCTTCCACGTCGATGTAGATGGCCGGGCGTTTGTAACCGCTTGCGTCGAGAGCGCTGTCTATTTTGTTCACTTTACCGGATACCGACGAGTGGATGTTGGCCGAGACGAAACCTCCAGCCTTGGCAACGAGCGTTCCGGCCTTTACCGGATCCCCCTTCTTGACCACTGCCTGGGCAGGAGCCCCGATGTGCTGACTGAGCGGTATGATTACCTGCTTAGGAGCAGCCAACGCGGTAATCTTCTTACCGGCAGACAATTTATTTTCGGGCGGATGGATACCTCCGATTCGAAATGTCCTTAGCATACTATTAGATTTTTATTTTTGATTTGTTTCTTCTTTTGTTTCAATTTTGGGAGCTTCTGTCTTCGGCGTCGCGCTTACTTCCGGAGCTTCTGCTTTCGGGGCAGCCGGTTTCGGAGCTGCAGCGGGCTTCACTTTGTCGGCGTCCACGGCGGGAGCTGCTTCTTTACGCGGCGGGAAGTTCAGTTCGTGGATAGCGCCGGTCGGACATACGGCAACACACTTGCGGCACAGGCGGCATTTGGTGTAATCGATGTAAGCCAGGTTGTTTTCCACGGTAATCGCTTCGAACGGGCATTCCTTTGCACATTTGCCACAGCCGATACAAGCGTTTGAGCATGCTTTCTTGGCGACTCCGCCTTTGTCTTTGTTTACACAGCTGACGAAGATACGGCGGGATTTCGGTCCCTTCTTGCGCAGTTCGATGATACTCTTCGGACAAGCCTTTACGCAAGCCCCGCATGAAGTACATTTTTCTTCGTCTACTTCGGCGAGCCCTGTTTCCGGGTTGATGTGGATGGCGTCGAAGTTACAAACCGACACGCAGTCGCCATAACCCAGACAACCGAATGAACAGCCGGTTTCTCCGCCATACAGGGTGGAAGCAATCGCACAACTCTGTACACCGTCGTATTGGTTGACGCGTGGACGGGCTGCACAGGTTCCGTTGCATCGTACAACGGCTACCATCGGTTCTGCACTTCCTGCTTCCATACCGAGGATGGAAGCGACCTGGCTCATGACCGGTGCTCCACCGACGGGACATAAGAGTCCGTCCAGCGTGTCGGCCTTTACGCAGGCGGCCGCAAAACCACCGCATCCGGGATATCCGCAACCTCCACAGTTGGCCCCAGGCAGTACCTCCTGGACTTGTGCGATACGAGGATCTTCGTATACTTCAAACTTCTTGGAGGCGGCGTATAGAAAAACTGCACCGATGGCTCCAATCGCTCCTAATGAAATAACGGCAATTAAAATCATGATATTTTTGTCAATTAAGTTTTTTCAAGGTGAAAATGAATCGTCTTTTTAGTTTATCGCGTAAAAAGTATAATATGCAATAATAAGGAACTAAGAGCAGTAGTCCGGTTAACCCGCTTGTGGTTTCTTCCCATTGCATACTGGTACCTGTTACAATAGCCGCAAGTACAATAATCAGCGGAAATACAAATGCCAGAAGTACGGCCAGCAGTCCTAATGAACTTTGCCCGCATAGCTGGACTTCTTCATTGACATGGAACTTTCCTGAGTTGTCGGGAACCTCGATAATCTTTACCTTACTTTCGGATGCCGCACACATGCTTTGCGCATGGCATCCGGAACAGGCCGATTGCTGGATGATCCGAACGTAGACCGTACCGCCGTCGATCTTCTCTATTATCCCATTGTGTTTGATACTTTCGCTCATATTTGTAATCTCGACATTGCAAAACCGAGGCAAAAGTAAGTAATATTTGGATATTATGTCACGATTAACAAAGTTTATTATGGAAATAATAGACTTTGCCTTACCATTTGTAATTAAAGCCGAAGCTCAACAGCTCGTTGATCTGCAGATAACTGTCAAAATCATCTTTCTTGGCCACCGCATCGTCGTAACGCAAATTCAGCGATATGGTAGTCGAGAAGAAACGGCTGATCGCCATCGTCAGACGGTTTTCAAACTCTCCCAACATACGGTCGTAACTGGTAAAATAATAGAAACGGGAATACCAGCTTACGTTCCGGTTGAACTGGAATGTCATAGTCGCGTTGATCGTGGAACCGAACTGGCTCAGTTTGCGCTCGTATTCGTCTGTCCCTTCTATCTTTTTGAAACCGTGACGGCCCAAGTCGATATTTTTGTTCGTGCTATACATAAATGTATAAGAGAGCGGAGCCAAGTTGGCAGACAATGTCAGTTTCTTATGGCGGCTGTTTGCAAAGCTCTTGTTCAGGTCGTATTTCATACCGAGACCGAGGTTGATGCTGAACGGCGAAAGGAATCCGGCCAGCTTGTTGTCCGTGTTTTCGGCAAAATTGCTGAACATCTGCGTCTGGAATGTGGCATCGAATGTGTAGAACCATTTGTTGAAGGCCTTATAACCGATGTTGCTGTGCAGACGCAATACGTCGTCACCGATCTTATAATCGCGCAACGTATCTTTCGGTGCCGTGTAGACGTTCGTTTTCCATTCCAGCTCGTTGGTAAACTGTATCTTGTCTTTATTATAATTGTACACGAAATACTGGCGGTTAGTCAGGTTCAGCGTACTCACACCGCCCTTATGCCAGTTCGGGGAGATATAATTCTGGGCGAACTGTATGGCGCTTTCGAAATGCGAAGTCCAGTAGCGGCGTTCCGGAATAAATTTGACCGGAGCGTCTACGTCGCTGAATGCATTCGGGTCTTTTTCTATTTTGATCAGTTCCGGTTCGTATGTCGGTTTCTTTATTATATGCGTTTGCACGATATCGGTCGGCAGGTCACGTTCCGAGTAACGGAAATATTCCGGATGGTTTATGCGGACATAATCATACGCCATATTCTGCAACTTGTTTTTGAGCACTTCATCCTGGAATAAGGTCGTGTCCGGTTTGAACAATGAATAGTTCGGACGCAGTTTGCTGATGAAGTCTTTGTCGGAAAGCCGGAAATCTTCCGGTATAAGTCCTCCCCTAAACAGGAGTGGGGTGAACAGCGGGTTGACAATCATTGTGTCCCGGAATGTCATCCAGGGACTGATAACAGTCGACGGGTCCCGTACCCAATCGACCCAATATTGAGCTTCCGGCGAAAGTTCAACCTCGTCTTTTTTCAAAAAACGAAGCAGGTTCTCACTGGGGGCAACGGGAGAAGAGTAGCTGCTGTTCAGCTTCTCAAACTGTGTTCTTAGATCCGGAATTTTTTCCAGTTCGACTTCATCTATCTCCAATAAAGGGAAAGTATCGGGAGCAGCCACCTGAACCGATTTGTTCAACTGGTTTCCACCGATTATATTAACGTCTTGTGCTCCTACCCGGTTACTGCTGAATAACAATACAATAAATAACGCTAAAACAGATCTCTTTACCATTGCCGTATCTTTTTTACATTCATTTAAAATATTGGTGCGAAATTAGTGAAAAGTTATGAGATAGACTAATCTTTGAAAAGAATGCCCTGAACAATTTTGAAAAAGCGGAACAAGCCTCTACTCAGTTTCGGTATAATAGGAGGGGACTTATTGTAAAAAACGTCTCGAAAACCTCCTTTAGAGGCTTCGAGAAGTGTCTCCCCGACGATTGTTTTCCGGTCGAAAAAGCGCTTTCGGACCGGTTATTTTAGTGAAATATGCGATTTTTCCAAAAGACGACCGTCCTAATCGCCACCGCGACCGTGCTAATAGGTAGTGCACTCGGCACCTCGCGAAGATTAGGACGGTCGTAATAGTAATTAGGACGGTCGCAATGGAAAAGAGCTGCCAGTTTACCGAAAAATAGCCTCCGAATCCTTGCCATATTCCTGTCCCTCCCCCTTCATGCTTTCAAATATTCGATTCTCCGGGAGTTAAGCTTTATCGGAATGTCGGGAAGTCTCTGTTCCGGTTTGACAAATGTCATCCTTTTTGAACGGGCTGCGCAGGCCACCGGCTCGTTTGTCACGAAAAGGGCTGTTTCGGTAGCGAAAAGTCAAATTGAAATCGTTCATTTTTTGAGGTGAAATAGAAAAATAAGGGGTTATTGTAAAAAACGATATGAATGGATGTTCTTGTTGTGAATCTCTTGAAGTAGAAATAAGGATAGTTTCATATAATAGTTTTATCTTTGTGTAAGTAGAAACAAACAAAGACAAGATTTTTATGAAACCGACTCGTATTATCGAAATTTGTGCAAACTCTGCCCAGAGCTGTGTGGAAGCGGAAGCCGGCGGAGCCAAGCGTGTGGAACTTTGTGCCGGCATCCCGGAAGGGGGGACGACACCCAGTTACGGAGAGATCCGGACGGCGCAGGCACTGACTTCGTCTATCGATATAAATGTGATTATCCGTCCGCGCGGGGGAGATTTCCTCTATACACCGGCTGAGGTGCAAGCGATGTTATTGGATATCGAGATGTGCAAACAACTGAAAGTGCATGGCGTTGTCTTTGGTTGCCTGACGAAAGAGGGAGATATAGACGTTCCCTTGATGCGCCGGCTGATCGAGGCAGCCAAGCCACTGTCCGTCACTTGCCACCGTGCCTTCGACGTGTGTCGTGATCCGTATGAAGCCTTAGAGCAGCTGATCGGATTGGGCTGCGACCGCATCCTGACATCCGGCCAGCAGTCTGATGCTGTGAAGGGTATCCCGCTCATTGCCGAACTGGTCAAACGGGCGGCAGGCCGTATTATCATCATGCCCGGCTGCGGCGTGCGCGAGAATAACATTGCCCGGATCGAGGAAGAGACCGGAGCAAAGGAATTTCATACTTCCGCCCGCAGTATTGTGTATAGCCGGATGGAATACCGGAACGAAAATGTCCCGATGGGCAGCAGCATTGTCTCCTCTGAATTCGAGACGGTGGAAACAGACCGGCGGAAGGTGGCGGCTTATCTATAAAGCATATCATTCTTAATACTTAAATATAAACATGAAAAAACAGTTGTGGGGGATATCCCTGTTCTCATTATTTCTGACCGTTCCTGCCTTTGCCGTCGTGCAGCCTTATAAACAGGTCGCGGGAGATTGTAAAGTGGAGTTGAAGCAAGATACGCTGACGCTCGAAAACAGCCTGATCAAGAGATGCTGGCTCTGGAATAACGGTAATCTGATTACCTGTAAGTTAAAAGATAAGAAGAATGGCTTGGAATGGCAGACGCGGAACAGCCAGCCTGATCTTGCTCTTCCCGGGGAGAAGAAGGAGGGTGATGGCGCGACTATCCGTGCCGAGGAAATACCTGCATCTTTGCAGTTCACCCGGCATCTGCGTGTCTTTGTGGAGTATGCAATCGGAGATCTGCAGGTGAGAAAGGTCTTTAAAGTGTACCCGGACTGTCCGGCTATCGCTTGTGAACTGTATCTGAAAGGGAAGGCGTCGCAGAAATGGGTAAAGACTTTGGATAATCCGGCTGACTTGCAGAATATAGAGAAGCTGACGCAGAATTCGCAAGGAGGCAATGTCCCGGTGATGGAACAGCTTGTGCTGGAAGGCAAGCATTGGCAGTTGGAGGCTGTGGAGTTTTTTGATGTCACCGACCGTTTCAATACGTTAGTTCGTCCGGTGCGTGCACTTTCCTACAGGGATTGTCTCTACAGGGGTAACCTGTTGTTTGCGGAGAATACGGAGAAGGAAGCCGGCTTTTTCATGTTGAAGGAGGCGCCTACTTCCAACGTGCAGCTCTATTATCCGGGAGGAGATTTCATGGTTAGTGAAGGAACTTTCCGTATGGTCGGGCTCGGTATTGACAGTGCGGATGTGAAGGTAGATGAATGGACAAAGGCCTATAGCTATGTGACCGGTACCTACCGTTCCGGCGAGAAACAGAAACGGATGGCCCTTCGGAATTACCAGATGCGCATCCGTCCGTTCCTGCAAGACCGCGATGAGATGGTGATGCTGAATACTTGGGGAGACAGAGGGCAGGACACGCGTGTGAACGAGGCTTTCTGTCTGAAGGAACTGGAATTGGCTTCCCGCTTGGGCATTACGCATTTCCAGATAGACGACGGATGGCAGGCGGGGCGCAGTGCTAATTCCGCCTATGGGGGCAGTTTTAAGAATATCTGGGATAATCCGGATTACTGGACGCCCGATCCCGGCCGTTTCCCGAATGGCCTGGCGCCGATTGTAGAGCGGGGGAAAGAGTTAGGTATCGAGGTCTGCCTCTGGTTCAACCCCAGCATCCAGCATGATTATGCCGACTGGCAGAAAGATGCCGATGCATTGATCGCCTTGTATGAGAAATATGGCATCCGGACCTTTAAGATCGACGGTACATTCTTTGATAATAAATTGTCCGAAAGTCGCCTGCGCAGCCTGTACGACCGGGTGATGGAGGCGACCGGATGGAAAGCCGTGCTGAACCTGGATGCAACAGCCGGACGGCGGGGCGGTTATTTCTTCTTTAATGAATATGGAAATATCTTCCTGGAAAACCGGTACACGGATTGGGGTAACTATTATCCGTACTGGTCCTTGCGTAATTTATGGATGCTTTCGCGTTATGTCGCCCCTCAGTCCTTACAGATCGAGTTCCTGAACAAATGGCGTAACGGCGATAAATATAAGGGCGACAGGTTTGCCCCGGCAACTTATTCCTTCGATTATCTGTTTGCCATAACGATGGCGGCCCAACCGCTGGCTTGGTTCGAAGCTTCGAATTTGCCGGATGAGGCTTTCCCGACAGGCGAGGTAATCAAGAAGTATAAGGCAATTCAACACGACTTCCATACCGGCTCCGTTTTCCCGGTCGGAAATGAGCCTTCGGGCAAGTCTTGGTGCGGCTTCCAGTCGATAAAGGAGAAGAAAGGATATTTCCTTGTGTTCCGCGAATACAATGACGCTGAATCCTTCGACATGGATACTTTCTTCGAACCGGGCGACGAAGTCGAGTTCAAACCCGTCATCGGTGCCGGAAAAGCCTTTCGCTCCATCACCAGCGGAAACGGACGGATTCGTTTCTCCCTTCCGCAACCGAATAGCTATGCGTTGTATAGTTATCGGGTTTTATAAGTATATTTGCCGGTAGAATATTATAAAACTAAAATAAAGAAGACGATGGAAGAATCTAAAAAAAGACTTTATCGTTCCAATAAGGGGATGATTGCAGGTGTTTGTGGCGGGATCGCGGATTATTTCGGCTGGGACCCGACATTAGTGCGTATCGGATACATATTATTGAGTATCTTTACGGTGTTTTCCGGGGTGATCGCCTATCTGATCCTCTGGATGGTTATACCTAAACAACCTTATTAATAAAGAATGAATTTTGAATTATCTTCTCCATTCAGTCCGACGGGCGACCAGCCGGAAGCGATTGCGGCTCTGTCCGACGGTATAAAGAGTGGTGTGCCTTTCCAGACCTTGTTAGGGGTAACGGGGTCCGGAAAGACGTTTACAATTGCCAATGTGATCAAGGAGGTGAAGAAACCGACCCTGATCTTGAGTCATAACAAAACGCTTGCAGCACAGTTGTACAGCGAGTTTAAGGCGTTCTTTCCGAATAATGCCGTCGAGTATTTTGTTTCTTATTACGATTATTATCAACCGGAAGCCTACTTGCCGAGTACGGATACTTACATCGAAAAGGATTTGCAGATCAATGACGAGATCGACAAGTTGCGTCTGCGGGCTACTGCTTCGCTGCTCTCCGGGCGGAAAGATGTCATTGTCGTCTCTTCTGTTTCCTGTCTCTATGGTATGGCGGACCCGACTGCTTTTGCAGAGAAGGTGACGCATCTGGAAAAGGGAATGCGTATCGACCGCGACAAGCTGTTGCGCCGTTTCGTGGATGCCCTCTATGTCAATAATAAACTGGAATTTAACCGGGGTTGCTTTCGGGTAAACGGGGACACGGTCGATATCTTTCCGGCGATTGAAACCTTTGACGGGGCTGCTTACCGCATTGAGTTTTGGGACGATGAGATAGACCGCATCTCTTCGTTCGACCCACAGACCGGACAGGAGATTGACGAGCAGGACGAACTGAATATCTATCCGACGAACCTTTTTGTCACTACGCAGGAACGTATCAACATGGCTATCGGGCAGATCGATGTGGACTTAGGTACACAGGTGAAATTCCTGCAAGAGATCGGCAAACCTTACGAGGCAAAGCGTTTGTATGAACGGGTTACTTTCGACCTGGAGATGATACGCGAACTGGGACATTGTTCCGGTATCGAGAACTATTCCCGTTATTTCGACGGCCGCCAGGCGGGTGAACGTCCTTTCTGCCTCTTGGATTATTTTCCGAAAGATTTTATGCTGGTCGTGGACGAGAGCCATGTGACGATCCCGCAAATACGGGCGATGTACGGGGGCGATTATTCTCGTAAGAAGAACCTGGTGGAATATGGCTTCCGATTGCCGGCAGCGATGGATAACCGGCCGCTTACGTTCGACGAGTTCGAATCGTTGACCCCGCTGGCTATTTATGTCAGTGCGACGCCTGCCGATTATGAGTTAGAGAAGAGCGAAGGTATCGTGGTCGACCAGGTGATCCGTCCGACCGGACTGCTTGATCCGGTGATCGAAGTGCGTCCGACGCTGAACCAGATTGACGATCTGATGGAAGAGATAACGAAACGTTCTGCTGTGGACGAACGTGTCCTGGTTACGACACTGACAAAACGCATGGCGGAAGAGTTGACCACCTATTTGATGCGGATGGGAGTCCGTTGCAACTATATCCACAGTGATGTCGACACGCTGGAGCGTATCCAGATCATGGATGACCTCAGGAAAGGGCTGTTTGATGTGCTGATCGGTGTCAATCTGCTTCGTGAAGGGCTCGACCTGCCGGAAGTTTCGCTGGTCGCCATTCTGGATGCCGACAAAGAAGGCTTCCTCCGCTCGCACCGCTCCCTGACACAGACTGCCGGACGTGCGGCCCGAAACGTGAACGGAAAGGTAATCTTCTACGCTGACAAGATAACCGACAGTATGCGTCTGACAATGGACGAAACGGCACGCCGCCGTGAAAAGCAGCTTGCCTACAATGAGAAACATGGCATCACGCCTCGTCAGGTGATCCGGAACAGCGTTTCTCTGATGGCGGAAAAACAGCAACCTGTTACGGGTGAACCGTATGCTTATGTGGAGCCGGAACCGAGCCTGGTCGCAGATCCGGTGGTTCAGTATATGAACCGCGCGCAGCTTGAAAAGGCTATCGAACGGACGAAGAAGCAGATGATGGAAGCGGCTAAGAAGCTGGAATTTATCGAAGCAGCCCAGTTCCGTGACGAATTGGTGAAGTTAGAGGATCTGTTGGGAACAAAAAAGGAATAAAAAGAGCGTTATGAAACTGAAGTATCTGATATTGTTACTGTTGCTTCTCTCTTTCTCTGCCGGAAATGCGCAGTCTGTCGAAGACAAGGCGGTCTATGACCGGTATTGCCGGGCGATGGAATCGAAGAAGGCTTTGCCGACGGGTGAACTGATGGTGGAAACGGCCCGTTTCTTCTTGGGAACTCCTTATGTGGCCGGTACATTGGAAAAGGAACCGGAAGACTTGGTTGTTAATCTGCGCGAACTGGATTGCATGACGCTGGTCGAGAATACGGCTGCTTTAGTTCGTTCTTTGAAGGAGCAACATCCGTCATTCGATCTTTATATGTCCGCTCTGAAAGGGATGCGTTACCGGAAACCGGATAAGGCTGCACTGGATTATACGGACCGCCTCCATTATACTTCCGACTGGATTTATGAGAACGAACGGAGAGGCTACTTGAAAGATGTCACGAAAGAGATAGGAGGAGAACCGCTTATGTTGGACCTCTTTTTTATGTCTATGCATCCGGGCAGTTACAAACAGTTGAATGGGCACCCTGATCGTGTGGCAATAATGGCGGCGAAAGAGCGGGAAGTCAGTGCCCGGCCGTACTATTACATCCCGCAGGACGAGATCAATGCACATGCCGGAAAGATCCGGAACGGCGATATTGTTTGTTTTGTGACGACTATAAGGGGATTGGATATTTCTCATGTCGGCATTATCTGCCGGGAAGGGGAGAAGCTGACCTTTATCCATGCCTCGACTTCTAAGAAACAGGTGATTGTGAATGAGGAGCCGTTGCTGGAATATGTGCAGAGCATCAAGCGTAACAGCGGCATAATGATTGTCCGCCCGCAATTCTGACGGTTACTGGAAGAGTTCGAATGCAAACTTGAATCCGATGCCGTCATATTTCAATTTATCGAATCCGACAAAGGCGGCGACGTTGAAGATGTGATTACCGAAACCGTATCCTATTTCCGTATAGCTGGGCTTGATCGGCATCCACAACTGGCTGAGGTAGAAACGTTCCGAAATGATATGTTTGGTTGCTTCCGGTTTGAACAGCTGGATGAGCATAAACGGGCTTTCATACATGAGATGGCCTTGCACGTATTTGTCGGAGGCGTTGAACCATACACTTCTCAGCTGATGGAAGACACCCCCGAAATCATCTCCTCCCCACGACTCGGGGAAGTTATGCCGGGTGAAATACCGGTAATCGGCAAAATAGGTTGATTTCTGGTTTGTGTACATACCTCCGCTAATGTGATAGTTAAACCGGCGGGATAGCCCCAGGTAAATGCTTTGGTGGATATCGGCCTCTATGCGTCCGTAATTTCCGCTACTCTTCCATACGCCGGGTATGGATTGCCCGAATTCCAGGGAAATAGTAGGATAGTAGGAGTAGAGATACTCTTTACGATAACCGTCCATCCAGTAATACTGCCTGGGTGTATAGGAGAAACCGATCGTTGGTATGAAGTCGTGATAGTTTTCATTGATAATTTCCGTTACGCCGTCTCCCGGATCGATCGCGCTTTTCCGGGTTGGAACACGGCGGTGGTATGAGATACCGGTCGTTAGTTGAAAACCGTTGAACAACTCGATCTGATTTTTGAGCTCGATGTAGTAGTGCTTAAAGTATTCCAGATCCAGATTGTCGAAGTTGAAGGCGGAGTCTTTCAACTGCTCGTTGATTTCCTCCATGATCTTGGATGAGTATCCTTGGTTGGTGTTTCCAAGGCTGAGACTTAGGGCGCCTCGCTTTTCCGGAAGATATTCCCAGTCTCCTCCAAACTTGAAAAACAATTCTTTTCGTTTGAAGACGAAACCGATCTCCGGACGGAAACGTAGCTGGCGGTCCCGTTTGAATGTCTTGCTGAAGCGGACCTGTTGCCTGTAGGTAATGCCGTTTCGTCCTGAATAGCCTAACTGAAAAGGATTCAGTATGCCGGAATACTTCAGACGAGTGGTCTTGTAATCCAGATTGATCGTATTGGTTAGCTTTTCCGTTATTTTCAGATACCTCTGGATATTGCCGGTATCGCTTTTTTGTAGGACTGCAATGTTTTTCTTTTCGTATTTTATCGCTTCTTCTTTGGTCAGCGGTATGTCCCGTTTTTTGTTCCAGTAGCAGCTGTCGCTTATGATCGGGATCGTGTCGGATGATAGCCGGTAATATCCTGTCAAGTCGAGCGGTTTGTATTTTTTACTTTCGTAATCTTCTTCCACCCATTCGACTGCATTGTACTTGAAAGAGGTGTGATAGGAGCTGGCGATGGCATTCCCTAATACGTGATACCGGAGAAAGAGGTCGGCTTTTTGCGGCAGGATGAAATGGCGGTAATCACGCCCGAATGTCATGACGAGGTTGAACTCGGCAAAGGAGAAGCGTCCGTTCACGTCGATCTTGTCGATACGCCAGTTCTTATCTGTGATATAAAGATCCCCGCATATGAGTTTCTGGCTCCATAGTTTGGGCATGAAGCGTATCTTGTATATTTTCAGATTATCGACAATTTCAATACTCTCCAGGTTGAAGTTGTAGAACTTGAATGCTTCGTTGGCGACTGGCATAATGATTCCCTCATTATAGATGGTTGGTGAGTAGACATTCAGGTTCAGGAATGTCAGGACTTCCTGTTGCTTAGCCCCATTCGGGATGCTGTTTCCGTATAGCGCCTCGAAATTGTGTTGGTAATTATTGGGTGCGTTGAATTTGGATTGACTCACCATCTCGAAAATCATGTCCTTATTCCTTCTGTCTACCGGAAAAAGATGATGGGCAAAGCGCATTAAAACGTTTCGTTTGAGGATTTCCGTTTTGCCTTTGATATAGATTTCGGCTTCATACCGGTTAACGGCAGTCTTATATTTATCGGCATTTTCGATTACCATTCTCATAATAGAATCTCCTTGCTGAGATGAGACTGTTTTAGGTGTTCTTCCCAGCAATAAAAGATTTCCATAACTACCGTCAGGGTTAGCTAAGGCATTCGCTGCGATAAAAAGCAGAATGATTATATTAATATACTTTTTCAACAAATTATCGTCCCTTTCTTTACAAACGTAATTAATAAAATCGAATTTCCAGGCTAAAGAGTGTAAAATGTTTATGAATTTAGTAAATTATCAGATTAAACATATTATGCTTTTAAAAGAAAAGTATTACATTTGTGCTTCACAAGTATGTTATATAGCAGTCGTGGTTAAACAACAAAAAGAAGAGGTCGATCTATCGGCCAGTTTGGCAGAAGTATGGAGAGTCCTGACCGAAAAGGAACGGGATGTGCTCCGTAATAATTCGACGATCCAGCATTTCAAACGTAACGAGTTGATATATTGCGAGGGCGACGAACCGAGGGATATGATGTGCTTATTAAAAGGCAAGGTGAAAATCTTTAAAGAAGGTGTAGGCGGTCGAAGCCAGATCATCCGGATGATTAAGCCTGTGCAGTACTTTGGTTACCGGGCAAATTTTGCTCAGGAAAACTATCTGACGAATGCTTCTGCTTTTGAGGCTTCGACAGTATGCCTGATTCCGATGACGATTGTTACTGACCTTTTAATGGGAAATGCGAATCTTGCAATGTTTTTTATCCGCCAACTTTCTCTCGATTTAGGAATCGCTGACGAACGTACAGTCAACCTTACCCAGAAACATATCCGGGGTCGTCTGGCAGAATCGTTGTTGTTCCTGAAAGATAGTTACGGCTTGGAAGAAGATGGGGCAACGTTGAGTATTTACCTGTCTCGTGAAGATTTGGCAAATCTCTCTAACATGACAACATCCAATGCTATCCGTACATTGTCTACATTTGTCGCTGAGCGTATTATCGCAATCGATGGTCGAAAGATCAAGCTGATAGACGAAGATAAGCTCAGAAAGATAAGTAAGATGGGATAATGGAATAAATTGAAGATTGAGAGTTGAAAATTGAAAATTAAAAGACTGAGAGGTCTCTGTAATAATTTTCAATTTTCAACTCTCAATTTTTAATTATAAAGCTTCCCTGATACGGACCAGCCGTGTCAGTAATCCTTCCAGTAAATCAAGTTGCAGCATGTTAGCCCCGTCTGATTTGGCCTTGGATGGTTCCGGATGGGTTTCGATGAATAATCCGTCGGTTCCGACAGCAATGGCTGCTTTGGCTATTGTTTCGATCAAAGCAGGAAGTCCGCCTGTTACGCCGGAAGTCTGGTTCGGCTGCTGCAGGGAATGGGTGACATCCATGATAACCGGATAACCGAACTGCTGCATTTGAGGAATTCCCCGATAATCCACGACCAAGTCGGTATAACCGAATGTTGTGCCTCTTTCCGTAATCATAATATTGTTATTTCCGGCGTCGGCTACCTTTTGTACGGCAAACTTCATGGCTTCCGGTGAAAGGAATTGTCCTTTTTTGATGTTGACGATCTTACCTGTTTTGGCTGCGGCAACCAATAAGTCTGTCTGGCGGCAAAGGAAAGCCGGGATTTGCAGGACTTCGACATATTCGGCCGCCATTGCGGCTTCTGTCGTTTCATGGATATCTGTGACTGTCGGGATATCGAATGTCTCACTGACTTTGCGCAGTATCTTGAGCGCTTTCTCGTCTCCTATGCCAGTAAAGGAATCCAGGCGTGAACGGTTGGCTTTCCGGTATGATCCTTTGAATACATACGGGATGTTCAGTTTATTCGTGATGCCGACCACTTTTTCGGCAATGCGCAGTGCCATCTCTTCTCCCTCTATCACGCAAGGGCCTGCCATCAGGAAGAAGTTATCGTTGTTTTTTAAATCGTTTATTGTTATCATAATCGTTATATGTTGTTTTGTCTCAATAACTCCAATGTCTTCTCGATCTTTTCCTCTGTCGGTAATGTCGCGTCTATCCAATGAATGGTGCTTCCCCGGCGTTCCATTCCGCGGAACCATGTCATTTGCCGTTTGGCGAATTGGTGGATGGCGATTTCCAATTGTGAAACCATTTCCTCATAAGACAGTTCGCCTATTATATATAATGTTAGGTATTTATATTCCAGTCCGTAATAAATCAGGTCTTCCGGCTTTACGCCCGAATCAATGATGCCGCGTACTTCATCTACCATCCCTTCATCCAGGCGGGTGCGCAAGCGGCGGGAAATCTTTTCGCGCCGTAACTCGCGGTCAATGTCGATACCGATGATCAGGCTGTTGATCGGGTCGTATTCGTTTGCATCCGGAGCTTCGTTCTTGTAATATTCTTCAATCTCGATTGCGCGGATGGCGCGTTGGGCCGTATCTACGTCTGTCTTGTTGTGTAAAGTCTTATAGCTGGCAAGTATTTGTTCCAGTTCCGGGAGTGATTTGTCTTTTAATGACTCACGCAGTTCCGGGTTCTGGGGAACATCCAGCAGCTTATAACCTTTCAATACGGCTTCTATATACATTCCCGTACCTCCGCAGAGAACAGGCAGTTTCCCTTTCTCCCGGATCGATTCGTAAGCCCGGAAGAAATCGTGCTGATATTCGAATACGTTATATTTGTATCCCGGATCGCAGATGTCGATCAGGTGGTAAGGAATTGCTTTTCCGTCTACCGTATAATCGGCCAGGTCTTTCCCTGTCCCGATATCCATCGAACGGTAAATCTGTCTGGAGTCGGCGCTGATAATCTCCGTGTCCAGCCGGGCGGCGAGTGCAGCGGCAAATGTTGTCTTGCCGGAGGCTGTCGGCCCTAAAACAGTGATAAGTTGATAGGCATCCATAGTGGTACAAAGGTAGACAAAAAAAGCCGCAACCAGAAGGATGCGGCTTTTAAACTATATAATCTTATGATTATCCGTTTACAGATGCCATGTGAGCTACCAGGTCAAGAACCTTGTTAGAATAACCGATTTCGTTATCATACCAAGAAACAACCTTTACGAATGTATCTGTCAAAGCGATACCAGCTTTAGCATCGAAGATAGAAGTACGAGCGTCGCCCAGGAAGTCAGAAGAAACAACTGCATCTTCAGTGTAACCCAGGATACCTTTCAGTTCGCCTTCAGAAGCTTCCTTCATAGCTGCGCAGATTTCTGCGTAAGTTGCCGGCTTAGCCAAGTTAACTGTCAAGTCAACAACAGAAACGTCCAGAGTCGGAACACGCATTGACATACCAGTCAATTTGCCGTTCAAAGCCGGGATAACTTTACCTACAGCCTTAGCAGCACCTGTAGAAGAAGGGATGATGTTGCCAGAAGCAGCACGACCACCTCTCCAGTCCTTCATAGACGGACCGTCAACAGTCTTCTGAGTAGCAGTAGTTGAGTGAACAGTTGTCATCAAACCGTCTGTGATACCGAACTTGTCGTTCAGAACCTTAGCGATAGGAGCCAAACAGTTAGTAGTACAAGAAGCGTTAGAAACGAACTGAGTACCCTTAACATAAGTTTTTTCGTTTACACCGCAAACGAACATTGGAGTGTCGTCCTTAGAAGGAGCAGACATTACAACATATTTAGCGCCAGCTTCGATATGAGCCTGAGCTTTTTCTTTTGTCAGGAACAGACCTGTTGATTCAACAACATATTCTGCACCGATTGCATCCCATTTCAAATCAGCAGGATTTCTTTCTGCAGTTACACGGATAGCTTTACCGTTTACAATCAGTTTGCTGTTTTCAACGTCAGCTTCAATAGTTCCGTCGAACTGACCGTGCATAGTGTCATATTTCAGCATATATGCCAAGTAATCAACCGGGCAAAGGTCGTTAATACCTACGATCTGAATATCGCTTCTCTTCTGAGCAGCACGGAAAACGAAACGTCCGATACGGCCGAAACCGTTAATACCTACTTTAATCATTGTAATAAAACTTTTATGGGTTTATTAAAAATAATAATTTTATATCCGAATTAGCGTCTACAAGGAGTAGCACACGAGCTTGAAAAGTTTGTTGTATCTCATTCCTTGTTTTTAACGACTGCAAATTTAGTCATTTTTTTTATTGTTTGGGAAATAGAACGAGAAAAATATGCCCTCTAACATAAATTAATTGTTGAGGCTTATTTCTTTTTCTTAAAAAGTTTCCTTATTATCCATGTCTGGACCTTTTGTATCCCCCAAGCGGTCAGTAATGGGCGTGCAACGTCCCAAGCGACGGGTAGTAAACTCTGTGCAACAGAAAGATAATCGGAAAATCCCAACGACAGGGAGGGCACTTCCGAAGCCGGTTGCACGGACTGGCTGTTTTCTGTTCCTTTGGATTTAGCTTTTGTGTTTGGGAATAAAAGAGCGGAGACACCCGAGAGTAGCAGGCTACCGGCATTCTCTTGTATGTATGAGAAATCGGTATTCAATTTCTGTTCCTGTAGCACGCATGCCTGTTGGATGCGGCGGCGGTCAGAAATCAGTTTCTCCAGCGGGGTCTGTTGCTGCTTGTTCATTGTCTGTCGCGTTTGTTTTATCGTCATTTGTTGTCAATGCAGAGATCACAACGTTCAATACCTTGTTGCTGATTCTGTCTTTGTTCATTATAATAATTCCGATCAGTATCAGATAGAGGATGGCGACCACGCCAAACCCCGAGCCGACCGATCCGAACAGGTCACCGAGGAAGAAACCTAAAGCCAGGAAGATGAACAGAATTGCAAAGAAAGCCAGAAACAACAAAATAACACCATACGAAAGGACGGCAATCACTTTCCCCGTCCTCTCGTATGTGTTTAATTTTAGGAGTTCGAGCTTCAACTCCACGTAAGCCGAAAGGTCATCTTTCAGCTCCCGGAAGATTTCTCCTGAGTCTTTCTCCATACAAACTTATTCTGCTACGATTTCTTCTGTAGTTTTTGCAACTTCGGCTTTACCCTCTTTGTATTTAGCAAGAGCAGAATTGAAGCCTTCTTTTACTTTTCCAACTACACCATTCAATTCTTCTAATAGTTGTTCTCTTTTATCTGTTGCTGCCAGATAACCAACTGCAGCGCCAACGGCTGCACCAACTACTAATCCCAGTAATAATTTAGAATCTACATTTTTCATAACTCTTTCTTTTTATAATGTTGCTACTAAGATAACGAATATACTTGAATGATAGTTTACTTCGGCCTTAACTTTTAGGGTTAATTAATGTTATGGTTTTTGAACTTTCACCGCAACCCAATTATTCTTCTCTGTGTGCGACAACAAGGTGAGTCCGTTGCGCTTGCATTCTTCCTCGATGGCGGGAATGTCCTGTGTATAGAAACCACTCATGAAGAGTAGCGCTCCCGGTTTCATGCAGTCGTTGTAGTGGCGGATGTCATTCAGCAGGATATTCCGGTTGATATTGGCGAATACGATATCGAATTGTCCGGCACTTGCGATTTGTTCGGCGCCGCCGAGCGCGACCTGTATGTCGTCTGTATTGTTGAGGCGGATGTTTTCGAGCGCATTGTTATAGGCCCATTCGTCAATATCGATGGCGACAACACGTCCGGCTCCTTTCATGCGGGCAAGGATGGCCAATACGGCTGTTCCGCATCCCATGTCGAGCAGTTCTTTCCCGGCCAGGTCCAGTTTGAGCATTTCGCTGATCATCAGATAAGTCGTTTCGTGGTTGCCGGTTCCGAAAGCCATTTTCGGGTCGATGATAATGTTATAGGTATAGCCCGGTTCGTGTTCGTGGAAAGAGGCGCGGATAATGCAGTCTTTGCCGATGCGGATCGGTTTGAAGTAATTCTTTTCCCACTCTTCGTTCCAGTCCTTGCTTTCCACCAAAGATTCGGTGTAATGGATCTCGACATTTTCCAGCGGGAAAGCGGCAAGTTTCTCCTGCAAGCTCTTTACATTATATAATTGATCGGAAATATACCCAAGCAGTCCGCTTTCGTTTTCGGTAAAACTTTCAAAGCCGATTTCTCCCAGTTCGGCGGCCAGTACGTCGTTAATGATGGAAGTCTCGATAGGAGAGTCGTAGGTGAAAGTGAGTTCGTAATAATTCATATCTTTTTGTTTAACCTGTTTATACTGACAAATATAGTAATTATTATCAAAAACATAAGATATAAAATCATTTTTAGGAATGGAATAAGACCTGAAAGCTTTTCCTTTGACTGCAAAAGTCATGCTATTAACAGATTAAATCGCAACGATATGAAAAAGACAACACTATTGCTTTTGATCGCTTTGATTTTCGGTTGGGCGGGATGTACGTCCGATTCGACAGTAAAAGTAGAGAATCTCCGGTTGGAGATGAAAGAAAATCCGTTAGGAATTAATGTGATGCAACCTCGCTTCTCCTGGCAAATCGTTTCCGATAGGCCGGATTTGGCACAAGTCTCTTATCAGATACAGGTGGCCGCATCTCCCGAACAGTTAGAATCAGGAGAAGGCCTTTTGTGGGATTCGGGCGTAGTCCGTTCGGATCAATCGGTGCTGGTTCCGTATGCAGGGAAAGCGCTCAAATCGGGAAAGCCTTATTTCTGGCGTGTAAAGTTAGCGACTAATCAAGGCGACAGTCCCTGGAGCGATGTCGGAAGCTGGTCGATGGCCCTGCTCGATGACTCGGAATGGAAAGCGACTTGGATCGGTGAGGATGCCCTTTCCAATCCGGGCGAAGAAATAGGAGTGGCCGGTGGAAACAATAAAACCCGTCTTGCCGCCCGTTACCTGCGTAAAGAGTTTACGGCAGACAAGGCGGTGAAGCGGGCTGTCCTGTATATCTCCGGTCTCGGCTCGCACGAGGCTTATCTGAACGGAAAGAAGGTGAGCGAAGATGTTTTTGCCCCGATGCCTTCCTTATATTATAAGCGTGTATATTATAATGTATATGATGTGACGGATTTACTGGCTGCCGATAAGAATACGCTGGGCGTGATATTGGGTAACGGCCGCTTCTTCTCCATGCGTAATCCGGGTATGAAAACGTTTGGTCTGCCCCGTTTGTTGGCACAGCTTCAGATTGAATATGCCGACGGGTCGCAGGCAACAGTTGTCAGCGATGCTTCCTGGAAAATCACTTCAAAAGGACCGATCGTTGCCAATAACGAGTTTGATGGCGAAGAATATGACGCCCGCTTAGAAATGGCAGGCTGGAACACGAATGGTTATGACGATGGCGCCTGGAAAACTCCCGACGTAATGGAAGCTCCGGCCGGAAAGCTGACTGCACAGCAGAATCCGAATATCCGGGTACAGGAAACCTTGAAACCGGTTGCCATCTTTGAACGTCCCGACGGCAAATATATCCTGGATATGGGACAAAATATGGTCGGCTGGTTGTCCATAAACCTGAAAGGGAAAAAAGATCAACCCGTCTCCATGACGTTTGCCGAACTGTTGCAGAAAGACGGTTCGCTCTACTTGGCAAACCTGCGTAAAGCGTTGGTGACAGATATTTATACGCCAGCCAAAGACGGCGATTTCAGTTGGCAACCCCGTTTTGTCTATCATGGTTTCCGTTTTGTGGAAATCTCCGGGCTTGATTATAAACCTGAATTGTCTGCTTTTACCGGCCATGTGATTTATGACCGGATGGCGACGACCGGATGTTTTGAGACTTCCAATCCGTTGGTGAACCAGATACATCAGAACTCTTATTGGGGAATCCGCAGTAATTACCGGGGCATGCCGACCGATTGTCCGCAGCGTGACGAACGCCTCGGCTGGCTGGGTGACCGTGCGACGGGCGCTTATGGCGAAGCGTTTATCTTCGATAACTCCCGATTGTATAATAAATGGTTGCAGGATATCGAAGACTCCATGAGTCCGGAAGGCAGCATCTCGGATGTTTCTCCGAACTATTGGACGATTTATGCAGACGATGTGACCTGGCCGTCCGCCTTCTTCTATGTCGCCGATATGCTGTATCGCCAATATGGTGACGACAGTGCGATCCGCACGCATTATCCGGCCATGAAACGTTGGATGGCACATATGGAAGCAACGACCATGCAGGATTATATTATGACGAAAGACCAGTATGGCGACTGGTGTATGCCTCCCGAATCGCAGGAACTGATTCACTCGCAAGATCCTTCCCGTAAGACAGACGGGGCGATTCTCAGCACGACTGTTTATTATGATTTGCTGAATAAGATGATCGGTTTTGCCCGTATCTGCGGACAGGAAGCCGATATCCCCGGATTCGAATCGCTTGCCGCTAAGATGAAAGAAGCCTATAATGCTAAGTTCTTTGATCAAGAGACGGCGCAATATGGAAATAACACGG
The DNA here is from genome assembly GCF_003479205.1 of Parabacteroides sp. AF17-28. Classification (NCBI taxonomy): domain Bacteria; kingdom Pseudomonadati; phylum Bacteroidota; class Bacteroidia; order Bacteroidales; family Tannerellaceae; genus Parabacteroides; species Parabacteroides sp. AF17-28. The sequence continues at coordinate 141,654 of NZ_QUGV01000007.1, forward strand.
TGACAGCCAATATCCTGTCCTTGCGTCTCGGACTCGTGCCGGAAGGATACGAAGGCAAAGTGTTCAAAAATATAGTGGATAAGACAGAAGGCGACTTCGGCGGCCATGTCAGCACCGGAGTGTTGGGAATCCAGCATCTGATGCGCGGACTGACCGAATACGGACGTGTGGATATGGCTTATAAAATCCTGACAAACGAAACATATCCGAGTTGGGGCTACATGATCAGGAATGGCGCAACGACGATCTGGGAACTTTGGAACGGTGACACGGCTGATCCTGCGATGAACTCGGCCAACCATGTGATGCTGCTCGGCGACCTGCTGATCTGGTATTACGAAGACCTGGCCGGTATCAAATGCGCTCCTGATGCCGTCGGGTTTAAAAAGTTGGTGATGGAACCTGTGTTTCCCGACGGCCTGGACGAAGTCTCCGCTTCCTATCGGTCTGTTTACGGCGAGATCAAGAGCGCTTGGACAAAGAAGAACGGCGACTTTAGCTGGGATATCACATTGCCGGGCAACACGACGGCGATTGTCCGCATACCGAAAGAATACGTTGTGACGGTCGGTAATCTGCCGGGCGTACGGCGAGTTTCGGCGACGGAAGGATATACAGAGATCGAGATCGGTTCCGGAAGCTATCATTTTGGAAAATAGTTTCAAAAAGATTTGGATGATAAATTAAGAAACAGTAATTTTGCACACTGAATTCCGCAGAGGGTAAACAAGTGATGCTTAGATGTGTATCCACCCCCGGGACATAACCTGTTTAAATAGAAAAAAGACAGATGTACGTAATCGTAGAAATCAACGGACAGCAGTTCAAAGCTGAAGAAGGCAAGAAGTTGTTCGTTCATCACATTCAGAACGCAGAAAGCGGTGCTGTTGTGGAATTTGACAAAGTGTTGTTGGTTGACAACAATGGAGAAGTTAAAGTAGGTGTTCCTACTGTAGAAGGCGCAAAGGTAGTATGCGAAGTACTGTCTCCGCTGGTAAAAGGTGATAAAGTGCTGATCTTCCACAAGAAGAGAAGAAAAGGTTATCGTAAATTGAACGGTCACCGTCAGCAGTTCACTGAAGTGAATGTAAAAGAAATTGTTGCTTAACGTTTAAAGGAGAAAAGAAGAAATGGCACATAAGAAAGGTGTGGGTAGTTCTAAGAACGGCCGTGAATCACAAAGTAAGAGATTAGGTGTTAAGCTTTTCGGTGGCGAAGTTGCTAAAGCTGGTAACATTTTGGTTCGTCAGAGAGGAACTGTTCATCATCCGGGTGAAAACGTTGGTATCGGTAAGGACCACACGTTGTACGCATTGGTTGATGGCGTAGTAACTTTCCGCAGAGGTAAAGAAAACCGTTCTTTTGTTTCTGTAAAAGAAATCGTTGCAGAAGCATAAGTACCGGTATTATAGAATAAGAAAAAAGGATATTCGCTTGGCGGGTATCCTTTTTTTGTGTTCGGCTTTTGCCACCCGGCAAATCATCCCGCATCAGCCAATATGTATATTTTATGCGTCCGATAGCCCACGCTTTGGATGATTCCGTTGGTGAGGAATTGCTTGATGTCGTTTTGCGCAGCATAGTAGGTACAACTGTTTAACGCCGCATAATCCGAGACATTGATAGACGGATGATTTTGGAGATATTCCAGCATTTTCTTTTTTCTTCCGTTCCGGTCTGTGCTTGGAACGTTCTGTCGCTTTATCACCTGCAGTTGGTTTTGTTTCACTCGTTCTTTCAGTTGCTTGGCGCAGCGGAAATTTACGCCATGCACACGAATCGTACATCGCTCTTTGCCTTTATTATCCACCTCTTGCGTGCATCGCAGGGAAGGGGAGAAATAGCCCAAGCCTTCCAGCTCGACACTGTAGCCGTCGGCCAGTTCCCGCCCGATGTATTGTCCCAGCGCTTCCAGGACACCTTTGATGTCGGAAGAAGTGATGGAGCAACTGTCGCTAAGTATGTAACAAATTTCTTCCATCCTTTTTGTGCCGTGCAGGATGGCGCGCGCATAAGGTTTTTGTTTGTGGTCGCCGCTGGTTGGCGTCTTGTAAATGCTGAATTTGATTCTACCCATTATTATGTATATTGTTTTTGGTGTTGTCGAAAATATAAACGAGGACGTCGGAAATATTTTTGAGGGCGTCAATTATATTTCGGACGCCCTCGGAAAACGCTTCCCTATAATACAAATATACGAAATTTGAGGTCGAATGTCAAGAGGAATGTTGAATTATCTTGTTTGTTCGGATATAATGCGTACCTTGCCGCACATTATGGATCAAAATTGAAGTTATGAGTGTTGATACTACAAAAGATATGCCAAAGCCGGTACATCCTTTAGCTACGAATATTTTGCGTTTACATGATTATTTGTTGGCTCCTGACGAAGTGGTCTTGTTCGACGCCCTGGTTGTCAAGTCTATATCCTTCCATTATAAGACTTTCTACTATTCGCAGCAGCGGATCGAACGGGAGATGCGCATCAAGCGTACCCGCTTCGAGAAGATTGTCAAAATGTATGAAGAGATGGGATGGCTGACGACTTATATCGACAAAATTCCTGAAACAGACGGGCAGATCCGCTATTTTTATGTGAATTTCACGACGCTTGCCCAGCCGGAAACATTGGGAAAAATCGTGCGTGGCGAATCCGGATTGTTTGCGGATATGCAGGCTTATATGCTCTATCATTCCGACATGGCCTATAAAGCCAGCACTCCGGCTACCCGCCAGGAAGAACGGAAAAAGAAAAAGGACAGTGAGATCGTGGAGGAAATTCGGGTGATCTTACAAGATACGATGAATGAGCGTCGCAAAATGTATAACAATGGAGAAATAACGGATGAAAAACCGAAACGGACATTACTTATGACTACCCTTGCCTTGACGACGCAGCAGAAAAATTCATTATTGGAATTGAACTATCGCTATGGTACGGAAGCGATTCGTCAGTCTTTTACGGCTTATTACGATTGTGTGTTGGAAGGTGATTCTTATAAGCCGAAGAATCTGCTCAACTATTTCTTATCGAAAGACAAGTTTAGTAGCGATTATGGCATCTTTACGGACTGTTTGAATGGATTTTCGTTGGCTTATTCCGGCCCCAGGAAGCGATAATGTCTGCAAATGGGAAAGCCTTGTTGTATTAGACATAGGGGCTGTTGATTTCAACAAAGCGGTATGTTGTTTCCTGCACGAGGCATGTTGTTTCCTGCCAATAAAGTATATAATATTATAAAGATATTATTTATATAAATTTAAAGATAAAAAACAAAAAGCACTTTTTCTATTCGAATAGTGGAAGTTTTGGAGTGAGTGAGCTTTTTATTGAGTGAAAAAGTATATAATGTTTTTTAGAATTATGTATAGAAACTACCAAGTAGTTTTCTATCTTTGTATAAGCTGCAAATTAGATGCTTTTATAAAAGATGTCGGTGTAAATGTCGGTGCAAATGTCGGTGTAAACGAGGGGAAGATTCCTTGTTCGTATGGGAAGTGCCAAAGGCGGATATTGGATCGTGAATAGGTAGATTACGATATCTGTTAGCTGATATTGAGTGATATATATTTAAACGTTCTAACATTATGAAAACAAAAAAACTCCTTTTATTGGCAACATCCCTCTTTTTAATGGGGAGCCAGGTTGTAAGTTCCCAGTCAAAAACAGGAGACTTGCCAGTATTTGATTTCTCAAAAGATTATCCTCAGACAAAGATGCGCCTTCAGGAAATCGCAGATATTGAATATGTTCCGTTGGAGACGACCGATGATATTTTGTTGAGCGGAATGGCGTCGCTTTCTGCTGTTACCGACAAATATATTCTCGTGCATGAATTTCAACGAGGTGATATATTTGTTTTCGATCGTAAGACAGGGAAACTTTATTCTCATTTTAACCATAAAGGTTCGAGTGGCATGGAATATACCTGGATTAAGAATGGTACGCTTTTGGATGAAAAGAAAGAAGAGATATATGTATGCTCTCAATATATTTTTGTGTATTCGTTGAAAGGAGAATACAGGCGGACTTTGAAAATAAATGGTTTCGGGCATGGCATGAAGATTTTTAATTTTGATGATGAATCGTTGCTGATTTACGACGATGTAACTATAGTGCCGGGCCGTGAAAAAGAGACTACAAAAGATCCTTATCGCCTTGTTTCAAAGAAAGACGGCAGTCTGATTTCTGTATTGGATATTCATTTTTCTAAAAGATATTCAAACGCTATAATACAGAAAGATGGTAATATGTATAGGCCTTATCAATTTTCTTATCTCCATAACATGCATTACGGCCAGGACTTGGTGATTATGGATATATCATCTGATACACTGTTTCTACTATCTCCCAATAAAGGATTGACTCCCATCCTAACCCGTAAACCGTCGGTTCATGCTTCTGAACCTCGGAATATATGGACGCCCTTTTTCACAACTGATAAATTTATACAGTTCGGAACGTTTCTTTTGGATTTTAATTCGAAAGGAGGAGGACCAATGCCGACATTTATGTATGATTTTAAAACCGGTGAAATAAGTAAACTGTCTATTTTAGACGCTGAATTAGGAGTGAAGCCTTGGGGTAGTTTAGATGAATGGGGTCCTGGATCGACCCCGTCTATCGCCAAAAATATGGCAGCCGAAATGATTCAGGCGTCGTCTATGATAGAGGCTTATCAAAAGAAAAGACTGGTAGGAAATGGGAATAAAGTAGCAAAGGCACTTGTTGAAGATGACAATCCGGTGGTGAGGATTCTTAAATTCAAATAACAGGAATAGTAGTGTTTTTATTGATTATTCGTTATAAATTGGAAAATGCTATATTTGTACAATCATGGAAGAAAACAAGGATTTAGTTGTTATATACAACCAGGCTTCGGATATTATTAAAACTGCTATTCTACAAGCTCAAGAGCGTGCGGTAAAGCACATCACCCGCGAGCAATTGGCTTTATATTATGGCGTTGGCCGTTTTATATCCTTGAACACTCGGCAAGGACGTTGGGGTGTTGGTGCTATAGATCGTATAAGTGAACGTTTACAAAGAGAATTGCCGGGTTTACGGGGGTTTTCTCCTCGTAGTTTGCGATATATGCGTACTTTTTATGAAGAGTGGAATACTGATAATGATAATTCGGAAATCGTAATTTCCAATTCATCAAAAGAAGAGAATAATATAATTTGGAAATCGCAATTTCCAAATTTGGGAGAAGCAGATTTACATGCTTTTTTTAATGTAGCATTTACTCATCATACGGAGATTCTGAAATATGTGAAGCCTTTGGAGGAACGTTTGTTTTACATTCGGCTTTGTGCCACTGAACGTCTTTCTGTAGATGGTCTTAAAAAAGCTATTCGAAGTGATGTATTTCATCGTCAAGGTCAGATGCCGAACAATTTTTCACAATGCATTCCTGATAGTACGTTAGCATTGCGAACAATAAATATGTTTAAAGATGAATATCTACTTGATTTTATTAATGTGGAGGAATTAGGGGAGCGTGACAGGGGCGAGATAGACGAGCGAGTGGTAGAAATGGAAATCGTGCATAATGTGAAAAAGTTCATTATGACTTTTGGGCGTGATTTTGCTTTTGTCGGTAATCAGTATCATTTGGAAGTGTTTGGTATAGACCATTTTCCTGACTTGATTTTCTTTAATCGCGAACTCAATGCATTAGTTGTGGTGGAGTTGAAGAAAGGGACATTTAAACCGGCTTATTTAGGTCAGTTGTGTACCTACTTACGCCTTGTTGATGACCAAATGCGTAAACCGCACGAGAATCCTACTATTGGTATTGTACTTTGTAAAAGTGCTGATAAGGAATATGTGGAATACGTTATTCAAGATTACGACAAGCCGATGGGGGTCGCTACGTATCGGGCATCTGCCGATATGCCAGAAAAGTTGCGTAAGGCGTTGCCAGATATTGAAGATCTTAAAAAGCTATTGTAGCTCTATGGATAATAAGGCTTATGAAAAGATATATTTAACAATCATGACACGTAGACACTTTATCACATCCTCTCTCGGAATGCTTCTTTTTATCCTGGCGCTTACTTCTTGCGGCAGTAGGAAGCAGCGGGTTGCGTTGCCGGCGGATTTTAAGGGGCCGAAGGAGCTTTCACGGTTGTATGGCGTCCGTTTGACTCCGGATGATAATATTTTCCTTTATAATGAAGGGGCGAAATGGCTGGGCGTTCCTCACCGGCTGGGCGGAATGACGAAGAAAGGGGTGGACTGTTCCGGCTTTGTCACGATTGTGTATCGCGAGGTGTATGGGAAGCAGTTGGCACGTTCGTCGGCCGATATGCTGAAACATAACTGCAAGAAAGTCAGCCGGGCCAATTTGAAAGAAGGCGATCTGGTGTTTTTCCGGACAGGGAAAGGAAAGAAGAATGTGCCCAACCATGTCGGGATCTATCTGAAAAACGGAAAGTTTATCCATACCAGCACATCGAACGGCGTTGTCGTGAGCAGCCTGAGTGAACCTTATTATATCCGGGCGTGGCTTACAGGCGGACGGGTGAGATAAATGTACACTTGTCGTCAATTTTGACTTTTAATTCTTAATTCTTAATTCTTAATTTAAGAACTCTATGTATATTTGCAGCTCAATTAAAAAAACATCATTAGAGTATGTTGACGCTTAAAGTAATTACGGAAGAAACAGACCGTGTGATTCAAGGTCTGGAAAAGAAACACTTTAAAGGTGCGAAGGAATGCATTGCAAAAGTGATCGAGCTGAATGATAAAAGACGTAGTGCACAAAATCAATTAGATAAGAACCTGGCAGAGGTGAACTCCGCTTCGAAAACCATCGGTATGCTGATGAAAGAAGGTAAAAAGGAGGAGGCCGAGACTGCCAAGCAACGTGTTGCCGAGATCAAGGAAGCCAACAAAGCGATCCAGGCAGAAATGGATCAGGCGGCTGAAGATATGCAGAACCTGCTCTATACGATCCCGAATGTCCCCTATGATGAAGTGCCCGAAGGTGTTGGCGCCGATGATAATAAGGTGGAAAAGATGGGCGGAATGGAAACGGAGCTGCCGAAAGACGCACTGCCCCACTGGGAATTGGCGAAGAAATATGACCTGATCGACTTCGACTTGGGTGTGAAGATCACAGGCGCCGGTTTTCCGGTCTATAAAGGACAGGGTGCCCAGTTGCAACGTGCGCTGATCAACTTCTTCCTCGATGAAGCCCGTAAATCAGGTTATATGGAAATCATGCCGCCGACAGTGGTAAACGCCGCTTCCGGTTATGGCACAGGCCAGTTGCCTGATAAAGAAGGTCAGATGTATCATTGCGAAGTGGACGATCTCTACCTGATCCCGACAGCCGAAGTTCCGGTAACCAATATCTACCGCGATGTGATCCTCGATGAGAAACAGTTGCCGATCAGGAATTGCGCCTATACGCAATGTTTCCGCCGCGAAGCCGGTTCTTATGGTAAAGACGTGCGCGGGTTGAACCGCCTGCACGAGTTCTCTAAAGTGGAACTTGTCCGTATCGACAAACCGGAACATTCCAAACAGTCCCACCAGGAAATGCTGGACCATGTGGAAGGTTTGCTCCAGAAGTTGGAACTTCCGTATCGTATCCTGCGTCTTTGTGGTGGCGATATGAGCTTTACGGCTGCCCTCTGTTTCGATTTCGAAGTCTATTCGGAAGCACAGAAACGTTGGCTGGAAGTCAGCTCCGTATCGAACTTCGATAATTACCAGGCAAACCGTCTGAAATGTCGTTATCGTGACGAAAACAAAAAGACACAGCTTTGCCATACGTTGAATGGTAGCGCATTAGCTCTGCCGCGTATTGTTGCCGCCTTGCTGGAAAACAACCAGACACCGGAAGGAATCCGGATTCCGAAAGCATTGGTTCCGTACACGGGTTTTGATATGATTAAGTAAAAAGGCTTTATATAAAGTGCGAACGGATGAGTCGCACCAATGAAAACGGGATAAAAGTAAAAAATACTTTTATCCCGTTTTTCTTTTGGTTAATTCTTATTGATATCTAATCGGATTTATATAAGTTTGCGTCTTGAACTTTGAATTGGAATATGGTCGAGAGTAATGCCGGAAAAATACAAGATGACATGTTTATGGTCAGATTAATCAGGGCAGGGGATCAGCAAGCCTTTGAGTATCTGTTCAAAACGTATTTTGTCCCTCTTTGCCGTTTTGTCCGTATCTATGTAAAAGATAATGGAGTCGCAGAAGAGTTGGCACTCGATGTTTTTACTTCTGTTTGGGAGAAACGGGAGAATCTGGACATCAAATTAACTTTGAAATCTTATCTTTTCCAAGCGGCCCGCAACAGGGCTATGAATTATTTGAGAGATAACGATCGTTTTGTAGCCGTATCCGACTGGTCGTTACTCGAACGTTTTGAGATAGACGACTCCCTGGAGTTGAAAGAGTTGGAACGTCTGATTGCCGAAGCCGTTTGTTCCCTTCCCGACAGATGTCGCGAAATATTCCTGAAAAGCCGTACCGAACATCTTTCCAATAAAGAGATTGCCGAGAGATTAGATGTCTCCGTTAAAAATGTGGAGGCGCAAATCACGAAGGCGTTAAAGCTGATAAAGGCGTATTTGGGAGACTCTTATACTTATTTCTGGTAAAAAGATTTAATTTTTTTTGATTTTAGAGTAGGGTTCTCTCTCTTTGATGTGTCATACATAAAAGGAAAAGTGTATGACGGACAAAATAATTCCCTGGGATTTAATTATTTCTCATCTGAAGCAGGAAACAGATAAGAAAGAGGAAGCTGCCTTGAATGAATGGAGAAATTCGGACGGGAATGAATCTTTGTTCATGGAGCTGGAGTCACTTTGGAGGGAGGTACAGGCCGAAGCCGGGGAATATGATCCGGACGTGTCATACTACTGGAAACGGATGGAAGCCCGTATGCAGGTGAAACGGAAAGTCTATACGATTCCGGTTTTGAAATACCGGATTGCAATGGTTGCCGCCTCTTTATTACTTGTCCTGTCTGTATCAATTTCTTTTTTTGCCGGCCGGATAACGGGAAGGCCGGAAGTTGCCTCGCAGACCTATTCGGCTTTGAATGGAAAATCGCAGATGGTCTTGCCGGATGGCAGTTCTGTGTGGTTGAATATCGGTTCCACACTTTCCTATAAAACTTCTTTTACGGGAAAGCGTGAGGTCTGGCTGGAAGGGGAAGCTCTGTTTGATGTTAAGAAAGACCGGGAGCATCAGTTTACAGTCCGGACGGAAGATTTCAGCGTAAATGTCTACGGGACCCGCTTCAATGTAAAGGCATATCCTGATAGTCCGGACTTGAGGGTTGCTTTACTGGAAGGAAGGATTTCCTTGCAGAAGGGGAAAGAAGAAACGTATATGAAGCCGGGAGAACTGGCTATGATTGATAGAAAAGCAGATAGGATCCGGGTGAATTCGGCAGATGTACATTTTGAGTCATGCTGGGCAAACAAGTCCTGCTCGTTTGAAGCCAAGCCGCTGGATTATATCTGTAAGTATCTGGAACGTTGGTATAGTATAAGTATTGACCTGGATCCTGCCATTGCTCAAACGAGTTATACTTTTACCATAACGGATGAACCGCTTGAAACAATTCTGCAGATTATGTCGCGGATTAATCCGATACAATACTCTTTCGAGGAGGATAAACATGTAATTATATCGGAAGTCAAACCATTAAAAAGATAATGCCTATGAAGTAATACGAATTGAATGACACAAATAAGGCACGGAACGAAATTCATGCCTTACGCGGAGTTAATTCTCCAACAAGAAAACAACGTGAGTTCATCTCTGATTTGGTCGTCTGATACTGAACTCATTAATGTTAACTTTAAATTCACGCAAAGATATGAATAATATAAAGATGTTATCGAAAAAAAGGATATCTTTTCTGTCCTTTATTTTTCTGCTGTTAGTCTCATCCTATGTGCACGCCGATAATGCAAACGAGAAAATAACAGTGTCTTTTTCTAAAATCCCTTTATCGGAAGCAATCAAAAAAATAGAATCGGTCAGTGGTTATACCTTCTTTTATGATGTGGATAAAACTGATCTGAAACAGGAAGTCAGCCTTCGGGTGAACAGCCAGGATATTGAAATGGCCATAGACCGTATGCTGAAGCCAACCAATCTGCAATTCGAAATCAATAATCGTCAAATCGTCCTGATGCCTAAACAGGTTCGGCAAGCAGGGCCGGTACAAAATGTGCGTGGCCGTGTGGTCGATGAAAACAGCGAGCCTGTTATCGGAGCTAATGTTTCGGTTAAAGGTACGGTAAACGGTACTATTACGGATGCGGAAGGACGTTTTAACTTGTCAAATGTACCGGCTAATGCGATCTTGCAGATTTCATATATTGGAATGGAATCGCAGGAAATAGCATTGAAAGGCAATACGGCAATCAATGTCGTGTTGAAAGAAGATGCCGTCGCCCTGTCTGATGTCGTGATTGTAGGCTACGGTGTGACGAAGAAAGCGGACCTTACCGGTGCCGTATCTTCTGTTTCTCTCGACGATGTTTCCCGCCAGCCTGTACTTCGGATAGAAGAGGCATTGCGCGGTAAAGCGCCGGGTGTCCAGATCACGCAGACTAACGGTGCGCCAGGTTCCAATATGAGGATTCGTATTCGTGGTACGAACTCTGTAAACGGCAGCAACGATCCGCTTTATGTTGTGGACGGTTTCCTGGGGGCTGACTATTCGATGCTTAATCCGAACGATATCGAATCAATTACGATATTGAAAGATGCTTCGGCCACTTCCATGTACGGATCACAGGGTTCGAACGGGGTTGTTTTGATTACAACAAAGTCGGCTAAAGAAGGCGAAATGAAGGTCGAATATAATGGTTTTGTCAGCTTCGATCAGCCTTTCCGTAAGTTGGATGTGCTGGATGCAACCCAATATAGGAGAGTCTTTAACGAACGGTTGATGGCACTTGGCAACAATCCTTATTATTCTGAGGCGGAATTAGCTGCTACGGGGAAAGGAATCAACTGGCAGGATGAAGTGTTGCGTTCGGCTGTTTCTCAAAACCATCAGTTGGCGATTAGCGGCGGACAGAGTAAAATCAAATACTATCTTTCTGCCTCTTATGTGAACCAGGAAGGTGTTGTAGAGAATTCTTTCCATAAGAAATATGGTTTTACCGGCAATATTACTTCCAAGGTGAGGGATAACTTTGATGTTGTGTTTAACCTGAATGGCAATTATTACGAGTCTAAGAATCTGAACACGGCTACTTACAATGGCCATCCGGTGAGCGCTGCTCTGCTGTATCCGCCAGATGAACGGATCTTTGATGATAATGGTAAATATGAAACTCCAGGAGGGCTTTATGGGAATGTCGGAACCAATCCCGTTTGGCTGCTGCATAACGGAGATGAAGACGGATATGGCTTTAAGGTATTGGCAAATCTGCAATTGAACTGGACGATTATCGACGGATTGAAACTTTCCGTAAGCGGTGGTGCCAACTTGATATCTACCAAAAGCACGTCATTGGATTTGAATAACAAAAATGCATCCGTGACAACTGCTATTGCACAAGCTTATGACGGAATGGTTGTCTCTTACCAGAATACGAACCAGTTGGCATACAGTAAAACGTTTAATGGCATTCATAAATTGGATGCAACGTTGGTCTATGAACAACAGAAATATATCAATCGTCAATTAGGTGCATATGTGACCGGCTTTTCGACAATAGCTTTAGGAGTGAACAATTTAGGGCTGGGTTCTAACCAGACAGCTTCCAGTGGTTATACGGAATGGTCGTTACAGTCTTATCTGGGACGTGTCAACTATACTTTGATGGATCGTTATTTGTTTACGGCTTCCATGCGTATAGACGGTTCTTCCAAATTTACTAAAGGGAATAAATACGGATATTTTCCTTCCGGTGCAGTGGCTTGGAGACTTTCGGACGAGCCGTTCATCAAGGATTTGAATATTTTCCGGAATTTGAAGTTACGCGGAAGTTACGGGCATGTCGGGAGCCAGGCTATCAACCCGTATGCAACGTTGCAGAAAATGTCGAGCGGAAATGGCCAAGGGATGAATTATCATTTTGATAATACATCGACTTCGATTGGTGTTGCTCCGTCTACGCCTGCCAATCAGGACTTGAAATGGGAGACGACGCAACAGACGAATGTCGGTCTGGACTTTGCCGTATTGAATGGACGGTTGAGCGGTGCGGTGGATTATTATTACAAAAAGACTGTCGACTTGTTGTTTAATGTCTCTGTTCCGGATTATCTGTACGGAGGTTCGGTTTTGAAGAATGTCGGTTCCATGCGGAATAAAGGATGGGAATTTATGCTGACAGGCGTTCTGGCCGATAGTAAGGATTGGTTTGTCGAGACAAGCGCTACTCTTAGTTTGAATCGCAATAAGGTGTTGAATATGGGTGAAGAAGAAGAGATATTCGTAAATTCGAGCTATGGTTCTCGTGTTTATACCGGATATTCGGTCTTGCACGTAGGTGAACCGATCGGACAGATGTATGGATTGCAATATCTGGGAACTTGGAAAAGCAACGAAGCGGCGGAAGCAGCTAAATACGGAGCTGTTCCGGGTGATAGCAAATATGCCGATTTGAACGGCGATAACACGATCAATGGGGAAGACATGTCGGTGATCGGCCATGCACTGCCGAAGTTTACCTATTCCTGGAATACGACTGTTTCCTATAAGAACTGGGATTTGAATGTCCTTTTCAATGGAGTACAGGGAAATGATATCTGGAATTTTACGCGTGCAACTATGAATACAGCCTATGTTCCTACCGACGTAGCCGTATTGGATCGCTGGAGCCCGACAAATGAAAATTCGAATTATCCGGAATTCAGCAACTCAAACAGGAATGAAACGCAATCGGATCGCTGGCTTGAGAACGGTAGTTATTTACGTTTAAGTAACCTGACTTTGGGTTATACTTTCAATCAGTTGAAAAGAAATACATTCGTACAGGAGGCTAAGTTGTATGTAAGTGCGCAGAATCTGTTTACGATTACGAAATATTCCGGATATAACCCGGAATCCAATATGAGCGGAAACAGTGATACTGCTTTCGGGTATGACGCTTCCGGTTATCCGGCTGTCCGTTCGTTTATGGTCGGTGTCAAGTTTGCATTTTAATAAATCAACTTTAAATTATTGAGATATGAATACATTAAAATATATAGTTTCATCTATTCTCGGAGGCGCTTGCTTCTTGGGGTTGTTTGGCGGTTGCCAGAGTTTGGATGAGAATCCGGCGGGTACGTTGGTTGCCGATTCCTATTTCTCTACGGAAGAAGATTTGGATGCTGCACTGACGGGAGTTTATGCACAGTTGGCTTCCAACCGTTGGGGTGGATTGGGGCATACGAATATTTGGGTTCCTCTGATGGGGGCGGACGATTTGACTTCGCAAGCTGGTAAACCGGATTATGTACAGTTCGACACCTTCAATCCTTCGTCTACGAATGACGGTTTGAAAGCTGCTTCGTGGACAGCTCCTTTCAGGGTTGTTTTCGCAGCCAATAATCTGTTGAATAATGTCGATAATATGACCATTGCTGAATCTGCAAAGACGAAGGCTAAGTCGGAAGCGCGGTTCTTGCGTGCCTGGTCTTATTTCTGGATGGTTCGTGTTTTTGGTGAAATACCATTGCAATTGGATAACACAATGAATTATAATTTGCCTAAGTCTCCGATCAAAGAGGTCTATACGCAGATTATAGAGGATTTGCAGTATGCGATCGATAATCTCCCGGACGAATTGCCGGCCAGTGTCGGACGTCCGTGTAAGATGTCGGCCAAAGGTGTATTGGCACAGGTCTATCTGATGATGGCAGGTTATCCGCTGAACGAAACGGATAAATATGCCTTGGCTGCTAAGGAAGCGAAGGATGTGATCGACAGCGGTCTTTTCTATTTATTGGAGAATTTCGCTGATTTATGGAAATGGGATTCGGACGGAAACCCTGAAATCCTGTGGGCTATTATCTTCTGTAATTTTAATGATTGCGGAAATCAGAATATGAATACGTTCACGGGCCTGAATACACAGCCGAGCGAGGAAAATGGATGGGACCAGGTGTTTTGCGAGATTGGTTTCTTTAACCGTTTCCCGGAAGGACCGCGTAAGGATGCAACTTACCTGACACTCTTCACAAGCCGTACGGATGGTGCGCAAACGCCTTGGCAGGAAAGTACTTTCAAGCATCCGTTCTTAGCTAAATATCGCGACGGGATGGTTCCGAACGAACCGAACTACAGCGGTAGTGACCATATGGGTGGCCGCGACCTGAACTACCTGCGTTTCGCTGAAATCCTGCTGATTTATGCCGAGGCACAGACGATGGCTGACGGGTCTCCGAATGCGATGGCTTACGATTGTGTGAATAAGATTCGCCGTCGTGCCGGGCTGGAAGATTTGCCGGCTGGCCTGAACCAGACAGCTTTCCGGAATGCCGTGATTGACGAGAAGGGATGGGAATTCTGTGGCGAATACTGCCGTTGGTTCGATCTTGTCCGCACGGAGAAAGTCGAGGAGATGAATCAATATAAAGATGCCGACGACCTGAAACCGCAAGGTTCGATCGACAAGAGCAAGTATTTTGCTCCAATTCCTTATACGGAAGTCTTGTTGAACCCAGCTCTGGGTGATTGATAAAAAGAAAGAGGCTGTCGGGATTCCTAAAAATCAGTTGCAGCTTTGCAACGAGTTTTTTGAAGTTCCGGCAGCTTTTTTACGTTAAAAGATGCTTTCCGGATAACTCATTCGGATAAACCTATTACATTTAGGGAGAAATTCCTGTAAATATTACAATTATGAATAAAACAGTTTTAATTCTCTTACTCGTTTGCCTGTCCGTTTGCGGTGCACAGGCACAGATTTCCTGGCCGGACGGTAAAAAAGCTGCCATAGTATTGACCTACGACGACGGGCTGAAATCCCAGCGCGATATCGTGATGCCCCAACTGGAAGCGAAAGGTTTCCGGGGAACCTTCTTTCTCTATGGCCAGGTCGTGAAAGACAGCGACATCCCCGAATGGCGCGAAGCTGCCCGGCGCGGACACGAATTGGGCAACCACAGCCTTTTTCACCCCTGCCTGGCCGGAACTGTTGAAACATCATCTTCCTCACTCTGCCGCTCCCTCGAATGCTATTCGGTGAAAGACATACTGACGGAGATCGGGATGATGAACAGTTTTCTTTATGCCATTGACGGGAAAAAGGAACATGCCTATGCCTATCCTTGCGGACAAAGTGTAGCCGGGGGAGAGGATTATTCCCGGCCTTTGCTGGACTCCGGACTGGTCAAGTATTGCCGTGGAGCTGCTGGGCGGCATGTGGTGGAAGATGCGAAGACGCTGAATTTTGCATTGATCCCGACTCTTCCCGCCTTGACCGGATGCAAGGCTGACGACCTGATCAAATATGTACAGGATGCACTCGACAAACACGGACTCGGCATCATCGTCTTTCATGGCGTTGGCGGCGATTATCTGACGGTCGATGCGGCTGAACACCAGAAGTTAGTGGACTTCCTGGCTGCCCATTCCGATGAAATCTGGGTCGGAACATTCTCTGATGTGCTCGATTATGTAGCAGAACAGGCAAAGAAATAGAAATCAATTTTATATTTGAAAAAACCAATGTATATACGAATATTCCTGATAATTGTCTCTTTATTGTTCCCTGCTGTCCGTTCCGGTCTCAGGGCACAGGCCTCTATTATAAAGATAACGGAAGATATGGTGACGGATGAATCCGGCTCGGGCGACTATATGTCATGGTTCGATGAGCAGGATATGAGTAAAAAACCGATTACCAGGTGGATCACTTCCGGCAATGTGAATTGCTGGCCGGCCGGGTTGGTGATCGATTTGAAACGGATGTACCGCATCGACGCCGTTTATGTGTTCGACGCTCCGAAGTCTTATCGTGTGGAAGGCGGCTATCTGAAAGTTTCGGGCGGGCGTCCTTTCGAATGGTGCGACTCGGTCAGGCAACCCCTCCGCAATGGCGGGAAGTGGGTGAAGATCGCTTGTCCGATGCAAACTCGCTATATCCGGTTGCAGAAGAATGCAACCGTCATGTGTAATCTCGACGGGCAATACCCGGAGAATTGCGACCTGGCCATCAATGAGATTCTGATAGAGGGCGAGCCGCTCGGTGATCTCGAACCTGTGGCCAAGCCTGCCGGAAAGCGTCCCGAACCTTGTCCGATGGATCTTTTCATCGGTATGAATTCCTATATCAATACCCCGGATAAGGCACACGAAGCGGTAGGTTGTGTCCGCGAATACCGGCCTTGGGGTTGGAATGGCGTGACGGATCTCCAAACCCCTATTTCATGGGCGACTTTGCGGGATGGCAACAGTGATGATTATTACAGGAAACTGAAAGACATGGGTGTCGATTGCGTCCCCTGCATACACCGCCATGTGGATGCGAAAAACCAGGCCGAGCGCATCCCAGATTTCGGAGGTGATCCCGCTAATCCCGAGACATACCGTGTCATGGCCGATTATTCTTTTCAATATGTCGCACGCTATGGTTCCCGGAAGATACCCGACCGCTTGTTGCGTACCACAGAAGCCGCCCCGAAGAAAAGCGGACTCGGCTTGATCCGGTATTTTGAGAACTGGAACGAAGGAAACCGTGAATGGGGCGATCCCGGGGAGCATTTCAATCCTTATGTGTTTTCCGCCTTTTGCAGTGCCTCCTACGACGGCCATTTAGGAACAATGGGCGAGGGCTTCGGGGTAAAGCAGGCCGATCCGGATATGAAGTATGTATTCGGCGGCTTGGTCGGTTTGTCTCTTAGTTATATCCAGGCCATGAAGCTGTGGTCGGATTACTACCGCAACGGTTCTTTTCCTGCCGATGTCATTAATGTGCATCATTATTGTAACACACGTGGCAAGCAGCATCCGAAAGAAACAGCCTACGGGATCAGTCCGGAGGAAGACGGGTTGAAGGAAAAACTGGAAAAGTTAGTGAAGTGGCGGAATGCCAACCTGCCGGACAAAGAGATCTGGCTCACCGAATTTGGTTGGGACACCGATCCGAACACTTACCAGTCCGCAGCCAAAGGCCATAAGCTTTATCCGGACGGAATCACCATGAACGAGATACAGGGGCAGTGGCTTGTCAGAGCTTACCTTGCCGGTTCGGCTGCCGGGCTGGACCGCATGATGATGTTTTTGGTCAACGACATAAAAGGCTATACCCTGGGGGTGTACGGAAGTTGCGGGTTCTTTACGGTGGATGGCGAATACAAACCATCCTGGTATTACGTCAAAACAATGAAAACAGCCCTTGCCGGTATGGTGTTCGATGCCGAATGTGCATCGGGTAATAAGGATATTTGTGTGTATCGCTATAAAGACCGGAACACCGGAAAGCTGGCATATGCTCTCTGGTGTCCGACCAGCGACGGGACACGCAAAGACCGCTACCGGCTTCGCCTTGATTATCCTTCTGCCAAAGAGGCTGTACAGGTTTCTTTGGAGGATAAGAAAGAATTTGGTGAGAAACGAACGCTTTCCGTCAAAGCCGGCAAGGTGGAAGTCGATGTCAGTGAGCGCCCCGTCTTTATCCTTGTTGATCGGCCGGAGGAGGACGCTTCTCATGTAAAGGTGGACACTTCCGGAGATTTTATCACCTATGTTTCCCCGTATTATGCCCTTTCCTGGGCAAAAGATTTTCCGATGATGTCTTATTTCAATGTCGAATCGGGCGGAAGGAACAGGCGTTATCAGGACAAGTCGCTGTTGCGTCCCGGAAAAGGCGGATGCCTGATAGGAGAGGGTGAAAGTTCTTTCGATAAACAGGCGCCTGCGGTTTGCGACGGTTGGAAAACGGTTTATGAAGATGTGCCTCTTGGGGGGAAGAACCGGCTGGATTGTGTTGTCGAACCTTCGGGTGACAGGCGTTTCAGCCTGTCTGTCCGGAGTGTGTCGGATGCTATCGAAGGCGAGTTTTTCCGTGTGCATACTGCTCCCGATATTTCTCCGGTTTCCGTATGGGCGGAGAAAACAACGCGGGAACCCTCTTCTCAATATGATACTCCTGTTTCTATCTATACACCGGAAATCATAAAAGCCTCTTTCCGTCTTCCTGCCGTTTTGCATTTCCCCGACTGCGGGTTGGTGAAGGTTGAAGCTGACGATCCCGACATTTATCTGCAGGAACATTTCGTGCCAGACTACGACAATACCGGGCTCAACCTCGGCCCTTTCAATCGTGGAGGGCATGCCTGGCGGAAGTCCGTCCACACAGGTTCGGTCATCCTGTCTTTCCATTCGGAGAAACCGTTGAAGGAGGCCGGATTAACCTTTACGGTGCTCGAAGAAAACTATCCGCAGCTTCCGGGCTGCGACTTCTCGGACGCCCGCTTCGACGGCTTGAAGCGTTGCTGGCAGAACACATTTACGGTCAATCCTATCCATCAGTCGATGGGCGATAACATCCTTTTGGAAGGCGTCGGTCATCTGGCTTTGGCGTTTAAGGCGGATATGATCCCCTTCACGCCCGCTTTGTCCGGGACGTATTCGGTTTGCGACGCCTTGCGTACTTCCATCGAAGTGGCCTTGCGCGAACGGATCGGCGAAAACAACCGCCTTGGCGGAGGTTACGGGTGGGAAAGTACCGAAGTGACGCTGATCTCCCTCTATGACTACCTGTTAGCGACGAACGATTGGGCTTTTATCCGGCGTTATCAGGATGAGATTTCCCGGCTCGTACGCGGTGTCTTGGCTACTGATACGGATGGAGATGGTATTTTTGAATCTCCTTTCCACGGGAATTATATGACTCCGAACCGCGAAAGCCTGAATTGGTGGGACGATTTTGCATTCGGGCATAAAGACGCTTATGTCAACCTGCACGCCTATCGTGCTTTGACCGGAATGCAGAAAGTGCTAAACCTGCTTGGTCTGCCGGATGAAGCGAAGGCGGTCGGTACTCAGCTCGATAAGTTCCGTTCGGCCTTTGATTCCACATTCTATAATCCGGAAACCGGAATGTATGCCGGATGGATCAGCCGTGACGGGAGAGTGCACGATTACCAGTTTACCTTTATCAGTTCGATGGCAATCAACGAAGGCTTGGTGCCCGAAAAGCGTGCCCGCCAAATCCTGCAAAAGATGTTGAAGAAGTTGAAGGAGGAGGGATATGATTATGTCTACGGCATACCCGGCCCGCTTGTTCCCGTAGCCAAAGAGGACTTGGGAACTTGGGAGGAAATGACTCGCTGGGGACGCTACGAAAATGGCGGCCTTTGCGGTCAGGCGGCTTATCATTTCATTCAGGCATTATATAACGTCGGAATGCGCCGTGATGCCGACGAGATTCTTTTCACCATGATGGCTACTTACGAGCGCGAATATACCCATTCCGGCGTATTCACCGGCTATCTGCAAAGTGTAGACTGGCGGACAAAAGGAGGGGCTCCTACCGGATATAACTATCTGGCAGATAATTACTATTTCCTGCTTGCCGCCGTTACGGGATATTACGGAGTTAAATACCCTGAGCTGCAGGCTCCGTCTACCGATCCCGCTTATGCCGTGACGCTCTACGGTGACCGCCTGTTTGACGAAGACTGGAAGTTCTGCGAAGATTCCGTGGTGGATGCCTCCGGTATCTCCTTCGACGACTCCGGTTGGCGCACACTCACGCTTCCGCACGATTTCAGCATCGAACGCCGCTATCCGAAGGACGACCGACACGTTGGCCCGTTTGTAAAAGGGATCAAGGATTCGATCTCCACCGGTAATATTCCGGGCGGGACAGGTTGGTATCGCAAGCGTTTCATATTGGACGAATGGACTTCCCGGCAACAGGTCGGCATCCGTTTCGATGGTGTGATGGAACGTTCGGATGTCTGGATCAACGGGCATCACCTCGGTTTCCATCCGAATGGATATATGCCTTTCGGATACGATCTGACTCCATTCCTGAATCCTGCCGGAAAAGAGAATTTAATTGTAGTCCGCGCCTTTAATCCCGGCGATAACAGCCGGTGGTATCCCGGATCGGGCATCTATCGGCATGTCAGGTTGGCTGTCTCCGGTAAGCTCTTTATTCCGGATGATGAGGTACAGGTACAGACACCCGAAATCACGCCTGCACGGGCAAAAGTGGACATCACTTTTCCTGTCCGGAACCTGACGGATGCAGAGGCGGATGTGGTTGTGCAGCTTACGCTTGTGCAACCCGACGGGACTGCCGTCGAGACGAAAGAATATCCCGGCAAGATCGGTGCAAACGGGTCGGAGACTTTCAGGCTTACAGTTGAAGTGGAGCGGCCGGAACTATGGTCGGTCGACTCTCCTGCCTTGTATGAAGCCCGCATTCGGATTCTCTCTTCAAGTGAAACGACTGATTTCTACCGGACTGCTTTTGGCATCCGTTCGTTGGATTTCTCTGTGGACAAAGGTCTCTTGTTGAACGGCATCCCTGTTAAGTTGAAAGGGGCTTGTCTGCATCATGATAACGGCCTGTTAGGGGCAGCCGCTTATGACGGTGCGGAAATGCGCAAGGTGCGTCTGCTGAAAGAAAACGGCTTCAATGCCATCCGCACCAGCCATAACCCGCCTTCCAAACAGTTTCTCGATGCCTGCGACCGTTTGGGGATGCTGGTGATTGACGAGGCTTTCGATATGTGGGAACATCCCAAGCGCGACCAGGATTATCATCTCTTTTTCCGGGAACATGCGGCACGGGACCTGGCGTCGTTCGTGAAACGTGACCGCAATCATCCCAGTGTCATTATCTGGAGTATCGGTAACGAGATATACGAGCGTGCCGATAGCTCCGGGCTCAGGATTGCCGCCGAATTGGTTTCGGTTGTGAAGTCCCTCGATACGACCCGCCCCGTCACGCAGGCGATTTGCGCTTTCTGGGAACAGAAAGGGCGTGTATGGGAAGAATCCGCCCCGGCGTATGCCCTGCTGGATTTGGGTGGCTACAATTACGAAAAAGGGCGTTACCTTTCGGACAATAGGGCGCATCCTTTCCGGATAATGGTCGGCACCGAAAGTTTCCCTATCGAGACGCTTGAAAACTGGCAGGCGGCAAATCTTTATCCTTTTGTGTTGGGAGATTTTGTCTGGACCGGAATGGATTATATAGGAGAGGTCGGAATCGGTAATTTTAGTTACACCCGTGACGACAGGCCCTATTCGACGCCCACCCGTTCGTGGCCCTGGTATCTGTCCAACTGTGGTGACCTGGATATAAACGGAGATAAGAAACCGCAGTCTTTCTTCCGTGATGTGGTGTGGGGAAGGAGTGATCTGGAACTGCTTGTCCATGCTCCTGTCCCCGCAGGTGAGCGCGAAGTGATCAGCAAATGGGGCTGGCCGGACGAACAGCCTCATTGGAACTGGCGGGGGCATGAAGGGGAAACGCTGAATGTCCGTGCTTACTCGCGCTGTGACTCCGTGCGGTTGTATCTGAATGGGAAGTTGTTGGAGACGAAGGCCGTAACCGGTAAGTTAGTTGCAGCCTTTGATGTCCCCTTCTCTGCGGGCGAACTTCTTGCTGTCGGTATAAAAGAGGGGCGGGAGGTCGTACGTAAATCGTTGCGAACAACCGGCCGGCCGCATCATATCGTGCTGGTTCCGGAGAAGACAACGGTAACAGCCGATCCGAATGACCTGGCTTTCGTGCAGGTTCGCGTCGTGGATGAGGAGGGACGCGTAGTACCTGATTGTCCTGTCCGCCTTCGGTTCTCAGTGGAAGGAGAGGGCACTTTGCTTGCCTCCGGTAATGCTGCGCCGGATGATATGGAGAGTTTCCGCAATCCGGCATGCACTACGTATCAAGGAAAGTGCCAGGTTATTTTGCAACCTGGCACGAAGAGCGGAACAATGCGACTGAAAGTTTCAGCAGAAAGAATGCCCGCTGTGGAGATGGAAATCAACGTTGCTTCGGTCAGATATGAACCGATGTTTGTCAGATGAACAGGTTCACATTCGCTTCCTCCGCCCGTTCGAGGTAGGAAGCTACACCGCCCAGCGTGACGTTGTCCAGCAGTTCCTCTTTCTGTATGCCCATAACGTCCATGCTCATGGTGCAGGCAATCATTTCGATGCCATTGTCTACAGCTTGTTGTATGAGGCTTTCCAAGCTGTCGATCCGCTTCTTTTTCATGATGAGGCGCATCAGCCGGCTTCCGGCGCCGCCCATATTCATTTTCGACAGTTTGAGCTTTCCGCTGTGGGCCGGGAGCATCCAGCCGAACATTTTGCCGAAAAGATCTTTTGAGACGGCTGGTTTCCGGTGTTTCTTGATGATGTCCAGTCCCCAGAAGGTGAAGAACATTGTCACTTTCCGCCCTGTCGATGCCGCTCCGTTGGCAATGACGAAGGAGGCCAATGCTTTGTCGAGGTCGTCACTAAAGACGATCAGCGTCTTGTTGTCGGCCGCCTTGTCCGGAAGGTTGCAAACCTCCTGCTTCTCCTGTTTGCGGATTGTGGCGGCAACCACTCCGTTTTTATTTTCTAACGATACCAGTTCGGCACCGGTCATTTTGCACCAGGAGGCTACATCTTTGCCAAAAGCCTGGTCGGTGGCTGTAATCAGGAGCTGTTCGCCTGCGCCGAGTGTCGCATAGTTCTTCTTTAGTTGCATCACGGGCCCCGGGCACATCAGTCCGCAGGCGTCTACTTTCAGGGTGGTGGCTTGGGATGCCGAACATCCGCAGTTTGCAGCCTGCGACGAGTTAGCCGGGCAATCGTCTATCTCTTTAACAGGGGCGGTCGCTATGCTCCATGTCTTGTAACCTCCGGACAGGTTGCGCACATTTGTAAACCCGTTCTGCGTCAGAATGCGATAGGCCAGGTAACCACGCAACCCGACGGCACAGGTCACGACGATCGGTTTCTCTTTTGGCAGTTCGGCAAGATGTTCGCGCAGTTCGTCTACCGGGATATTGATAAAACCGGGGATCGTGCCTAATTTGTATTCCTCGCGTGTACGGACATCGAGCCGTATCGTGTCGGCGGATAGTCCGTCTATTTCGCGCCAGTGGATGATCCGGGATTTTCCCTTCAGTATATTCTCGGCAACGAACCCTGCCATATTCACCGGGTCTTTGGCAGACGAGTAGGGGGGAGCATAGGCGTGTTCCAATTCAATAAGGTCGTAGACCGTTCCACCGCGTTGGATCACCTGTGCCAGCATCTCGATCCGTTTGTCCACTCCTGCGAAGCCGACTACTTGCGCCCCTAACAACTTCCCGCTTTCCGGAGCAAATAGTATCTTGACAGACAGCGGAATGGCGCCGGGATAGTAGCCCGCATGCGACGCGCTATGTGTGTAGGAAGACAGATAAGCGATCTTCTCCCGTTTCAGCAACTTGGCATTGGCGCCGGCAGTGGCAACCGTCAGGTCGAACACTTTGGCGATAGATGTGCCCATCGTTCCCGGATACATTTCTTTGTTTCCATATACGATATTATCGGCTACGATCCGGCCTTGTTTGTTGGCCGGTCCAGCCAATGGGATGAGAGCCGGCTTGCCGGTCACGAGGTGGCGTACCTCTACGGCATCGCCAAGGGCATAGATGTCCGGGGCGGAAGTCTGCATATATTCATTGACGGCAATGCCTCCCAACGATCCGAGAGACAGGCCGGCCTCTTTTGCCAGTCTGGTTTCCGGGCGTACGCCGATGCTAAGCAATACCATGTCGGTCGCAATTTGTTTACCGCTACGCAGGTGTACGGTCACACCGCCATCCTTTTCCTCGAATCGGCTGACGCCATCCTCAAGATGCAGGCCGACTCCTTTGTCTGTCAGTTGCTGGTGTACGATTGCTGCCATCGAGAAGTCTAACGGAGCCATCACCTGGTTTGCCATTTCCACTACATCAACGTGGATTCCCTGTTCATGCAGGTTCTCTGCCATCTCTAAGCCTATGAATCCGCCGCCCACTACAACGGCGCGTTTGGGCTTTTCTTCATTGACGTATGCCTTGATCGTGTCTGTGTCAGGCACGTTGCGGAGGGTGAATATCTTTTTGCTTCCGATTCCTTCGATGCCCGGGCGGAGCGGTTCGGCACCCGGCGAGAGAACCAGCTTGTCGTAACTTTCCGTATAGGTTTCGCCGGTGGATAGGTTCTTCACTTCGACCTCTTTTTTGTCCGGACGGATGGCAGTCACTTCCTGTTCGGTGCGGATGTCGATGCGGAAACGGTTTGTAAAGCCTTTTACCGTCTGCACGAATAGTTTCTCACGGCTGTTGATCGTGCCACCTATGTAATAAGGTAGTCCACAGTTTGCATACGATACATATTTACCTCGTTCAAACAGGATGATATTGGCCTTTTCGTCCATTCTGCGCAGGCGTGCTGCTACGGTAGCACCTCCGGCTACACCTCCGATAATTAAGTACTTCATGTTGTTATGATTGTTTATGTTTATTATACATATTTGCTAATAGAAAATATTTGGGTAAAAAAAGGATTCAACCTTTTTCCATACAGGCTTTCAGTTTCCCGAACAGTCCGTCGAAGCGTAACTCCGCGTTCATCATTTGCCGTATTTTTTCTTTCCCGTCAGGGGTGAGGGAGAAGAACATCTGCCGTTTGTCGTTCTTATTGATATTGCGGCGGATATAGCCTTTGTTCTCAACTGCTGTTATCACTTTCGAGACGCGTGAGTTCGACAGGCCGATGTATTCGCTGATCATCCCGGCCGATTTCGTCTCGCCGTCTTTCAGGCAGCAGAGCAGCATGGCCTCGTTAATTGTAATATCGTGTACTTCGGCAAATGCTTTCTCGAATTGATATAATGTTTTGTATATATCTTTAATCGCACAAATTGATTCCATGTCTTTGTTTATTGTTGATGTGTGCAAAGATATATATTATTTTTAATATGAATATTGTTTAGTGGAAAATATTTATCCGGATATAAATGTTTCTTTTTGAAACCGTCCGGAACCGTCGGAAAACAAAAAAGAGAATAGATATGCTCCATTCTCTTTTTTGTGTGATAAGTTAAGAATACGTTTAGTCTCTGTTAGAGAAGTATTTCATAAACTGAGACCGCTCGTACATGGCCGGGTTCGGGATGTTGGCATAGTTCAGCTTGCCTTTGAACTGGTCGAGCGACTGGTAGTGTGCCTGGTGCATCCATTCTTCTATGCAGGTAAGAATCTGTGAGATGATTTCTGCCCCATGCGTGTAGATTGCGCTGCACATTTGTACGGCAGATGCGCCTGCCAGCAGGCATTTGACGACATCTTCCCAGTCGTGTACTCCGGTAGAGGAGGCGATGCTGATTCCGGGTATCTTGCCGGAGACAATGGCTGTCCAGCGCAACGTATCGCTCAGGTCGGAATGGTTGCTGAATACGTTACCGGATACGATTTGCATATTGTTGATATCGATGTCCGGTTGGTAGAAACGGTTAAAGAGGACGATACCGTCTGCACCGTTTATCGTCAGCGTATGGGTAAGTGCCGGAATATTTCCGACCATTTTGCTTATTTTAATCATCACCGGAATGGAAATGGTTTCCTTGACTTTACGGATGATGCTGACATACAGGTCGCGCATGTTTTCATTGCTGTAGGTCAGATCCGTCTCCAGGAAGAACACATTAAGTTCGAGAGCATCGGCTCCTGCCAGCTGGATCTGGCGTGCAAACTCGATCCATGCGTCCGATTTGTAGCAGTTGATACTTGCAATGACGGGGATGGTACATAGCTCTTTCGTTTTCTGGATCAGTTCCAGATAGCTGTTAATCTGATTGGCTTTTACATAACCGTGTATGTAATCGGCTGCTTCGGGATAATCCGAATCCTGCATCAGTACGTCGCTCTGCATTTCAATCTGCTCTTCGAAGAGTGATTTCAATACGATGGCACCTGCACCTGCTTTTTCAAATTCTTTATTCCGTTCAGGGTTGTTTGTTAATCCAGAACTTCCAACGATCAGTGGATTACGGAGCGTAAGGCCCGCATATTGGGTTTTAATGTCAATCATGTCAGATTCAATTATGTTCAACGATTACAAAAGTAAATATTTATTTTGTCGAATATTCATTCATGCTATTTAAAATGGTTAAAAGCTCAATACTCCCTTTCCCCGAAAATACTTGTGCCGACACGTATCATTGTGCTGCCTTCGCGGATGGCGATAGGGTAGTCGTGGCTCATTCCCATGGACAGTTCACGAAAATGGCTGTTCCCTTTAAAAACAGAGTCTCTTAGCTCTGTAAAAAGGGTGTGAAGCGTATGGAACTCCTGTTGTATCAGCGTCGTGTCGTCGGTGTTGGTAGCCATTCCCATAAGTCCGGAGATACGGATATGCGGAAGGGCGTCGGGTGCCAGTCCGCGCAATAATTCGCGGCATTCGTCTGGACTGAATCCGTGTTTGGCTTCCTCCTGTGCAACGTGTATCTCTAACAGGACGTTGACGGTCCGTTCGTGTTTGGCTGCCTGTTTGTTCACCTCCTGTAGCAACTTCAGCGAGTCGATGCTGTGAATGGTGTGGATGAACGGCGCGATGTCTTTCACCTTATTGCTTTGGAGCGGGCCGATAAAATGCCATTCTATGTCACCGGGCAATACTTTTTGTTTCGCTGTCAGTTCCTGGGCCCGGCTTTCACCAAATACACGTTGTCCGGCATCGTAGGCTTCCTGCAGGGCCTCGACGGGATGAAACTTGGAGACCGCCACCAGCGTGACACCTGCCGGCAGCGATGCTCTCAGTCTTGTTATATTTTCGGTGATGCTCATGCCTCTCTTGCTTCCGCCTGTTTTTTCTGTTCGGCTATCAGTTCTTCTCCGGATTTCTTCTCTGCGGGGACGTTGTTGGCGTCAAAGGGGAAGACGTCCATCAGCTGGGTTTCCGTAACGGATGCGATGGTATAATCGGCCAATGTGCCTTTCATGCCGTCTTCCAATACGGCAATGGCGTCTTTCAGGTTGGAGGCTTGCGCCAGCATTTGTGCAGCGGTTTTCTTTTCGGCTCCGCTCTTTTCGTCGAGCGTGATGAAGTAGACTTTGATTTTATAGAAACGGTCGCCGTTTTCGTTGAAAAACAATTCCGACAGGCGGGCGCGTTTGATGTCTGTCACTGTAAATTCCCCGGATATGAAGGGACGGATTTCTTCGATGATGCGGGCTTCCGCTTCCGTGAACGACAGGGCGTCAACCAGATAAGGTTCCGTCACTTTCTTTTGCATTCCATTCTCCAGCACTTTTTCGAAGGAGACTTTACATTCAAACCAGTTGTGCATATTTTATATGTTTAATAATGTCCATACTTATATTACAAATACAGTACAAATATAGCGGCAATTCGGGAATTAAACAACCGGAACCGGTTTCTTTGTCAATTATTGGAATCCTTGTGAACCTTTCGATGTATGCTTTGGTTATATATATGTAGTGTGTTTTTTCATGGTATTAGATTTTTAGATTAGTAATTAGGTTGTTTTGCCCGGTTCGTGAAGGATAGGGTAAAGGTTCTAAAATATCAGAGCCGGTGTGTTTCGGATTTATCCGGTGCATGCCGGCTCTTTTATTTTTCAGAACTCGTCGTTGGCATAGAGGGCCAGGAGGTTGTTCATCTCGTAATTGAAAATCTCATCGTCGTTGAAGAAACGTTTCAGTTCGATAGCTGCCGTTTCAGGCGAATCGGAGGCATGCACGATGTTTTCCTGGACACTCATGCTGTAGTCTCCGCGTATCGTTCCCGGCTGGGCATTCCTGCCGTTGGTGGCTCCCGCGAGTTGGCGCACGACGTGGATGGCGTCTACCCCTTCCCAACAGCATACGATTACGGGACATACCGACATGGCGTCTTTGATGCGCTGGAAGAATGGTTTTTCTTTCAGGTGCGCATAGTGTTCACTGAGGATCTCGTCTGTCAGCCAGGTCATTTTCATACCGGCCAGGCATAAGCCTTTTCTCTCGAAGCGGGAGATAATTTCCCCAATCAGTCCTCGCTGAATGGTACATGGCTTCAGGATAACAAGTGTCTTTTCCATTCTGATTTGTGTTTAAAGATTTGTCGTGATTGTCAAAGATAAGACATTTATTTATAATAGGTTAATTTATAGTATAATTTTCTATAAAGAATATTGGTATAGAGGGTGGAAAAGAATACGAATGTTATTTTTTTTGGACATAACAAATCTTCTGCACACGATGCCGTTTGTGCGCAGAGAGATTGTATTATTTAGTATGCGGACCCTTTTCCCCGCTGGGAACAACCGTATTGACTGACAATAGATTATCTCAAAAACAGTTCATTAAGGTTACATTGATTAACATTCAGACAAATAAAGCTATCAAGGTCCGATTACTTAATATATCTATATTTCCTCCAATCAGGGAATGTATCCCGAAGGAAGTCCCGGAGTGTTTGACGATTGACTCCGAATTTCTCAGCGATTTCGTTCATCGAACATTTTTCGTTGATCATTTTCCGGATGACATTTTCCTTCCCGGACAGCTTCACCTGTACTGGTTTTTTCCCTTTGGGGCGTCCGAGTTTCGTGCCCTCCACTTTTTTACGTGCAAGCGCCTCACGGGTCCGTTGCGAAATCAGATTACGTTCGATCTCCGCGCTCAGGCTAAATGCAAAAGCAAGAATTTTGCTATTGATGTTATTGCCTAATTCATAGCGCTCTTTGACGGTAAGAACGATGATATCCCGTTCCATACATTGATGAAGGAAACTCATAACCTGCATCAAATTACGTCCTAACCTTGATAATTCTGTCGTTACAAGTGTGTCCCCTTTACGAACTTGTTTTAATAATCTGCCGAGTTGGCGATCAGATACACTTGTTGTCCCACTGATTGTTTCGTCTACCCAACGATCGATACGGAAACCTTTCGCTTTTGAATAGTTTTCAATCTCGAAACGCTGATTTTCAGTACTCTGCTTATCTGTACTGACTCTTACATAACCGTATATCATACTATCTGAATATTAAATGAATAACTAAAGATACATCAGAATAAGGAATGAAAGGGTGGGATTAGTATTTACCAACTTTTTTTATTGTCGTATGATTATAAGAGAGCATCCCTTGTACAAAGGTGAATATAATAATTTAAACGAAAGACGCCCGTAATCCAAAAATTAAATTAAAATTTACGTAGAAAAGGTGGAAAGGAGTACATTTGCCGGAAAGAATTATAGAATATGAAGAAATTATTGTCGCTGCCGCCTAATCTGGTAGGCAGTTTCCATGAGATAACACATACAGGTATTTCCGACTGGTTTTGTACATCCGATCCTGTCGGTGCCCGGCTCGGCTCGGGCGGAGGTACGACTTGGCTGTTGGAAGCCTGCCGCATCGCTGAGGATGGCGGAACGGCTGTTCCTGTGCAGGAATGGCTGGCAAAGGAGAAACGCATATTGCTGCATGCCGGGGGGCAGAGCCGCCGTTTGCCGGGATATGCGCCGTCGGGCAAGATACTGACGCCTGTCCCCGTATTCCGGTGGGCAAGAGGGCAGAAATTATCGCAAACGCTCCTTTCATTGCAGCTTCCGTTGTACGAGGAGATCATGCGGAAGGCTCCGGATTCGCTGCACACACTGGTTGCCAGCGGCGATGTCTACCTGCGTAACAGCGAGCCGCTGCAGGCGATACCCGAAGCGGATGTCGTTTGTTATGGCCTATGGGTCGATCCGGCCCTGGCTACCCGTCACGGTGTATTCGTATCGGATCGCAAAGCTCCCGACCAGCTCGATTTTATGCTTCAGAAACCTTCTCTCGATGAGTTGGGACATCTGGCCGGCACACACCTCTTCCTGATGGACATCGGCGTATGGCTGCTCAGCGACCGAGCGGTGGAACTGTTGATGAAACATTCCTATACGCCGGACGGGAAGCAGATGAAGGAATATGACCTGTATTCCGAGTTCGGGCTTGCCCTCGGTGCGCATCCGCGGATAGAGGACGAAGAGCTGAACGCACTTTCCGTCGCTATCCTGCCTCTGCCGGGCGGAGAATTTTATCATTATGGCACGAGCCGCGAACTGATCTCGTCTACGCTGGCGGTGCAGAATCTCGTGCGCGACCAGCGCGCCATCATGCAGCGTAAGGTGAAACCCCATCCCGCCATGTTCGTCCAGAACGCCGAAGTATGCCGGCCACTAACGGCCGATAATTCCGAGCTATGGATCGAAAACAGTTTCATCGGTAAGGGCTGGACACTTTCCGACCGCCATGTCATCACGGGTGTTCCTGAGAATGACTGGACGTTCCGGGTTCCCTCCGGTGTCTGTATCGATGTGGTTCCGGTGGATAGTGAAGGCTGGGCGGCACGTCCGTATGGCTTCAACGATCCTTTCAAGGGAGATATGGCCGATGGGGAGACGCTCTTTATGGGGCGCTCGGTCGGGGAGTGGGCTTCGGAACGGGGAGTCAGCTTGCCGGCATGTGGTGATATACAGAACGCGCCGCTGTTTCCCGTTTGCCGTAACGTGGACGACTTGGGTCTTGTGATGCGCTGGATGGTGTCGGAACCGGAGTTGAAAGAAGGGCGGAAGATTTGGGAAGAAGCCGTTAGGATGTCGGCCAACCGGTTGTCCGATGAGGCTGATCTCCGCCGTCTTTTTGCACAGCGCGAAGCATTCAGGCAAAAGAACTGGCCCATGCTTGCAGCCAACCACGATAAAAGTATTTTCTATCAGCTGGATTTGGCTGATGCCGCTTCCGAGTTTGTTGCCGGAGGCCTTGCACTGCCTGAAGCATTACCGGAAGATGCTCCCTTGATGAAGCGCATACACGACCATATGTTCCGTGCCCGTGTCATGCGGCTTTCGGGTGACAGCCGTTGCGATGAGGAGCAACAGATGGCCTTTTCATTGCTGCGCGAGGGACTGACCGGCACGATAGCCGATGAGAAGCAATCGCCGCACCTTAACGTTTATCGTGACCAGATTGTCTGGGGACGTAGCCCTGTGCGCATTGATCTTGCGGGAGGATGGACGGATACGCCGCCTTACTGCATGTATGCCGGCGGAAACGTGGTAAACGTCGCAATCGAGCTGAACGGACAACCGCCTTTGCAAGTTTATGTGAAACCGGCAAATGAACCTCATATTATCCTCCGTTCCATCGATATGGGTGCGAGGGAGTGTATTTCCACCTGGGACGAACTGCGTGATTTTAAGAAAGTAGGTTCGCCCTTCTCCATCCCGAAAGCAGCATTGGCGCTGGCTGGTTTCATCCCCGAATTTTCCGCCGGACGTTTCCACTCCCTGGAAGAGCAGTTGAAAGCATTCGGCTGTGGGCTGGAAGTGACGTTGCTCGCCGCGATCCCTGCCGGTTCCGGATTGGGCACAAGCTCGATCCTGGCGGCTACGGTGTTGGGTGCGTTGTCGGATTTCTGCGGTCTGGCATGGGATAAGAACGAGATCGGCAACCGTACGTTGATTCTCGAGCAGTTGCTCACGACAGGTGGTGGCTGGCAAGACCAGTATGGGGGCGTGCTGCACGGGTTGAAGCTGTTGCAGACAGGTGAAGGTTTCCATCAGAATCCATCGGTGCGTTGGCTACCCGAGTATCTTTTTACCGAACCGGAATACCGCGCTTGCCATTTGCTGTATTACACGGGAATCACGCGGACGGCAAAGGATATCCTGGCCGAAATCGTACGTGGAATGTTTCTCAACAGCGGCACACATCTTGGCTTGCTTTCCGGGATGAAAGCGCACGCTCTCGATATGTACGAAGCAATCCTGCGGGGCGACTTTACAGCGTACGGCAAGCTGGTCGGCAAGACTTGGGAACAGAACAAGGCGCTCGATGCCGGAACCAATCCTCCCGCTGTGGAACGCTTGATATCGCGCATACAGGATTACACTTTAGGATGCAAACTTCCCGGCGCCGGTGGCGGAGGTTACCTCTACATCGTAGCCAAAGACCCCGAAGCCGCCTTACAGATACGCCGCCTGCTCACCGCAGAACCGCAAAACGGGAACGCCCGCTTCGTCGAAATGAGTCTTTCGGATAAGGGGTTGCAAGTGAGCCGGTCATAGGAATCTTAAGTTCGGTCGATATTTTGTGGTTTTACACAGAATATTCGGTCGGAAAAATGTGACTTTTTGCGTAATATTCGGTCGGAATATTGTATATTTGCATGGAAAGTGCTATTAAATAATAGATTGCTATGTACAGAAACATTATAGAACAACTCAAGGAATGGAAAAATAAGGAGCGTAGGAAGCCTCTTATATTGGCGGGTGCACGTCAGGTTGGCAAGACTTATATACTCAAGAAGTTTGGTGAGCAGGAGTTTGCCAACGTGGCTTACATCAATTGTGATGATAATGAGTTGGCAAAAGATTTGTTTGTGCAGGATTATGATATGCAGCGTATTATCCTTGCGATTGGAGCTATCACGCAGCAAAGCATAGAAGCCGGCAAAACATTGATTATTCTTGATGAGATTCAAGAGTCGCCCCGTGGGTTGTCGGTTCTGAAGTATTTTTGTGAAAATGCGCCTCAGTATCATGTGGCTGTAGCAGGATCATTGTTGGGTATCTCTATGCACAGAGGGGAGTCATTTCCTGTCGGCAAGGTAGATATTTTGCATATTTATCCTATGACATTCGATGAGTTCTTATTGGCAAAGGGGAAAAGCCAAATGGTAGATATTCTTCGTTCAAAAGATTGGATCACCATAAAACTTCTTAGGGGTGAGTTTATCAAGGCTTTACGTGAATATTATTTTGTGGGCGGCATGCCTGAATCTGTAAATGAGTTCATTGGGACCAATGATGCAATGAAAGTGAGAGAGATTCAAAACAATATTCTCTATACTTATCAAAAAGACATATCGAAGCATGTACCAATCTCGGAATCCAACCGCATTAATATGGTGTGGCGTTCTATGCCTTCTCAGTTAGTAAAGGAAAACAAGAAGTTTATTTATGGTGTGGCCAAACCTGGAGGAAGGGCTAAGGATTTTGAGGTGGCTATACAATGGTTGATGGATGCCGGATTAGTATATAAAGCAGAAAGAATATTACAGCCTAAAATGCCTTTGAAATTTTATGTTGACATTTCCAGTTTTAAGTTGTTTCTATTGGACTGTGGGTTGTTAGGAGCAATGAGTGAAACACCTCCGGAGAATTTATTGGTGGCGGATAACGGTATGGAGGAATCCAAAGGTGCTTTTACGGAAAATTATGTGATGAGCCAGTTGGTATCTACTCACAACACTTCTGTATTCTATTATAGTAATGATGCGAAGTTAGAAATCGACTTTTTAATTCAGCATGGCAGTAAGATAGTTCCGATAGAAGCGAAGGCCGAAGAGAATCTTCGTTCAAAGTCACTTTCTATTTTTGTTGCTGATCATCCAGAGTTGCACGGATTACGCTTTTCTATGTCGGACTATCGTGAACAAGATTGGATGACAAATGTACCACTCTATGCAGTTTCTACCTATTTTTAGTTCGGTCGGAAAAATGTGATGACAGTTGATTTTAAATATGTTAAAACTTACAATAACCCCCTTCCCGGGGTGTTTTTCTATTTCGTTCGAAAAGTTGATCGATTTTGAAGTGACTTTTTTCATGGTTTTAGCCTGCTCAACTGACAACAGAGGAGATGAGGTGCGCAGCCCATTCCGGAAAGCGTACAATTTGATTACCGAAAACCGGAAACACCGTCAAAGTGATAAAGCTTAACTCTTGGAGAATCGCCTGTAGCAAAATAAAACGGACGGCGTTCCAAATATCCCAAGGAAATTCAGGTGCTTTTTTGCCCTTATAACGGTCCTTTTTCCAATTACGACCGTCCAAATCGCCATTACGACCGTGCTAATCTTCGCGAGGTGCCGAGTGCACTACACATTAGCACGGTCCCAGTGGCAAAGAGGACGGTCGTAATTGTTGAAAACGCTCAAAAAAGAGGAAAAAGTCCCTTTTTGAGGTCAAAAAAGCGAATTAACATTTGTTTTGTTTCGGATGTTTTTTTGGCCTGAAAAATGCGTTTTATACAATAAGTCCCTGGAATTTCATGCCTGTTCGCCGGACCAGTGAATCTTCTTTATCATCAGATATCCGCTTCCGCCAAGGAAAGTTAGGAAGGTGAAGGCGACCAGGATCAGCAGTTTCTTCGGGGAAGATGCTTTGAGGGGGACGGAGGCTGGTTCGATGATGGTGTAGACGGGTGTTTGTTCCTGTACCCGCAGCTTGTCTTGCTCCAGCTTTTGTGCCAGCGTGTTGTAGACGTTGAAGGTGAGAGTCATTTCGTTGCGCAGCCGCTCCTGTTCGGTGCGGTAGCTGGCGGAGATGATGTTTTTGTTGCCGTCCTCGAAAGCGGCGTAGGCCTGTTGTGCCTTGTAGTAGGCGGCACGGGATTCTTTCAGCACCTTTTCTGTGAATTCCAGGTCTTTCTTTGCTTTCTGTGTCCGGTAGCGCGTGATGTAGGTCTGTAGTTTGCCCGCGATGCTGCGTGCCACTTCGGCAGAGATAAGCGGGTCCTGCATCTCGACTGCGAGGGTGACGACCATCGTTTTCTTCTCGACGAAAACAGTGGTGCGTTGGCGCAGGTCACGGAGTACAGCTTCCTGCTTCCGGGTGAGGAGGAAAGCGTTGAGGACACTGTCGTTTTCCTCCGTGTGAGAGAATAGTGCGCGGAGGGCCGCCAGTCCCTTTAAAGGTGCTTTCACGACGGCTGACCACCATGCGGCACGTTGGTGGTCAGCCATATAATCGTACAAAGACATCGTTTGCTTCTTTTCCTTGTCCGTTACCTTTTCGGGGAAAAGCTCCAACAGGAAAGGGGTGCTGTGTACGATGTCGGGATAGAGGTTGGGCGACAAAGCATCCTGCCCCGCAGCCGATCCAAGATCTATCCCCGCCATCGCTGCCAGTCCGCCGAGATTGCCCATCTTGCTTGTTGCGTCGGTCGTTTCGGGGGCTAATTTCACTGTCGTGGTGTATTCTTTGGGCAGGCTGAAGGCGACGATCAGCCCCGTAACTACCGCGATCCCGCAACATTTCAGGAGCAAGCGTTTCCTCTTCCACAGATAAGCGGCAAGGGCGATGAGGTCGATCTCTTGCTGGGAAGACGACAGGATATGATTGTTGTTGTCCATCTGTTTACTTTAAAAGGTTGATCATTGACGTAATCATGGCTGCCATCGAGGTGACGGAGCTGCCGACACTCATAATCTCCGCCAGGCTTGTCCGGCGGTCGCGCTGTGTCTTGGCGGGTACAAC
This sequence comes from Parabacteroides sp. AF17-28, assembly GCF_003479205.1. Taxonomy (NCBI): domain Bacteria; kingdom Pseudomonadati; phylum Bacteroidota; class Bacteroidia; order Bacteroidales; family Tannerellaceae; genus Parabacteroides; species Parabacteroides sp. AF17-28. The sequence continues at coordinate 176,891 of NZ_QUGV01000007.1, forward strand.
AATCTCGCAGCCCGGTTCCACTTTCGGGTAACGTTTGAAAAAGATCATCTTGCGTTGTGTCGTCGCTACCTTCCCGTTCATGTAAATGACGATGGGATACTTGCGGGCGATGTCGTTGTAACCTCCCGCTTGGGAAAGACAGTCGCGTACGTCCATTCCCTTCGTGTAGGTCACGCTGTTGGGGTAGGTGACGGCGCCTCTGACCTTCACCGTGCTTTGTTGTTGCGGGATGTATAGCTCGTCACCGTCGCGCAGGACGAGGTCGTCGGCACTGCCCGGATGCGCCAGCGCTTTTTGCAGGTCGATGCCCACTGGGTATTCTTTCAGGTTGGCGAGCGAGACAGAGATCGAGTCGCGTCCCTGCTGGTTGTTGTTGCTTAGCTGCAGGAGGGTTTCTATCTGGCGCAGTTCGTCGGTGGTGAGCTTGCGCTTCAAGCTGGCTCCCCGTATGTAGGCGTCGGAGGTGACACCGCCGGATTGTGCGATCAGTTCGCTGAGACGGGTGTTCTTTTTCTTCAGGGCGTAGTTGCCGGCAAAGGTGATCTCGCCTCCGACTTTTACCACCTGTTGTTCCTGGTATCCGGGAGAGAAGCGGACGAATACTTCATCGAACGGTTCGAGCGTGAAAAGCGTGTCGCCGGAGATGACGGCTAACCCGTCGCCGAGGGTGAAGTTGTATGTTTCGGCCATCTGGTTGCTGCTCTGTGTGGCCGACGGATTTTTGATCCGGCGGGCGACTTCCACGTTGACGGTCGCGGCTGCTTCACGTAATCCGCCAGCCAGGATGATGGCATCCTCTACGGTCAGGTTCTTGCGGTAAGGCAATACGGTGTCGGGCTGGTTGACGGCCCCGCTCACTTTGATGGTGTAGGGCTCGCGGAGGTCGAACAGGGAGGGAATGTACAGTTGGTCTTCCTTTTGCAGTTCGACATCGGGAGCCTGGCCGTTCAGTATGTCCACGATGTTGATGGCGATCACCGAATTGGTGAAATCCGGGTTCAGACGCGTGATCTGGGCCCGTCCGGCAAACTCATCCCCCTTAAGCCCCGAAGCTTGCCGGATCAGCTGTTTGACGGTGTGGACATCCGGACTCAGCTCATACTCGCCGGGTCGCCAGACGGCTCCCGATATGATAATCCGGTTGTCGTAGTAGGGGATGACGGAGTCGACCATCAGCGAGTCGCCGTCCTGCAGGACAAACGTCGGGAACTGTTCTTCGTTGACGGTTGCGATCTTGTAACGGTCGCCGGCTTTCCGTTTTACCCGGATGTTCTGCGTGTAGGCGTCTCCTGTGAAACCGCCTGCCATGCCAAGCAAATCGGCCAGCGTCTCGCCTCCGCGAAGCTCGTACGTCCGTTCACGTTTCACCTTGCCGCCTGCGTTGACAAGTTGCTCGTAAGGACCGATGATGATCATGTCATTGTCTTCGAGGCGGATGTTGGTGTCGTACTTGCCGTTAAGCAGGTAGTCGTACACGTCGAGGTTGGCGATCTCCTTGCTGTTCCTGTACACCTTTATATTGCGCAGTGAGCCGATATCGTTCACCCCGCCTGCCGCATAGAGGGCGTTGAAGAGGGTGGCGAGTGACGATAGGGTGTATGTGCCCGGTGCGACGGCCTCGCCTACAATGTTGACCTTTATGCTGCGTATCTGTCCTAATCCGACGGAAACGAACGTGTTAGGTTCGCTGCCGTCGAGTGTCGCCATGATCTTCCTTAGTTCCTGCCGGATGCGTTGCTCCGCCGCTTCGATGGTCAGCCCGCTCAAAGGTACGGGACCGACGTTGGGGATGAGGATCGTTCCGTCGGGCGAAAGGGTGAGTTTCAGGTTTAGTTCCGAATCTCCCCAAACATTGATCAGCACTTCATCGCCGGCCGAAAGGACATAGTTCTTGGGTGTCGGAATGTTGAGTTCCGGCTCGAAGGTCAGGTTTTTGTCGGAGAATATCTCCCGTCCGAAAACGATCTCCTCGAGCGGTTGCTTCGGTTGGTTGTCGTCGCGCTGGTCTTCCAGTGGAGGAAGTACCTGGTGCGACAAGGCCGCCCGGTCGCTCATCGTGTTTTCCGTTGCCGGCTTTATCATTTGGTTGATGCCGGACTGTTCTTTTCCATGTTTGGCTACTTCTTTCTGTATCTGCTCCTCGGTCATGCCGGCGGCGCGGGCTTTTTCGAGCAGTTCCTGCGGAATTTGCGCACTTATCGTGACCGATACCAGCAGAAGCAGGATACCCATAACATATTTGGCGTTTTTTCTCATATTACTTTTTCTATTGTTTGAACGATTCGTTGGCTTGCTGTCCCGTCACCATAGGGATTGATTGCCTGGCTCATACGGTTATAGTAGGCGTTGTCATCCAACAAACGGGATACTTCGTCCACGATCCGGTCGCAGTCTGTTCCCACCAGTTTGACCGTTCCTGCCTCCAGTGCTTCCGGCCGCTCCGTCGTGTCGCGCATGACGAGCACCGGTTTCCCCAGGCCCGGAGCTTCTTCCTGTATGCCTCCGCTGTCGGTCAGGACAAGTGCCGACCGTTCCATCAGATAGACGAAAGGCAGATATTCCAAAGGCTCGATAAAGAACAGGTTCGGCTGGTGAACTTTCCCGAAGACTTCGTGAATCGGTTCGCGCACATTGGGATTCAGATGCATGGGATAAACAAAGTCCACATCCGGATATCGTTCCGACAGTGTCTTGATCGCCCGGCATATCCGGATGAACCCTTTGCCGAAGTTCTCCCGGCGATGGCCTGTTATTAAAACCGATTTACGCCGGCTTTGTTTGATTGTTCCGATTGTTTTATAGCCAGCCTCTTTCAGTTCGTTTATCAGCCGTTTTTGCAATGACGGGTCTTCCCGGATAGTTGAAACGACGTGATAGAGGGCGTCGATCACGGTGTTGCCGGTAATCCGAATCTGCTTTTCATTAACCCCTTCCTGCAGTAAATTGTTTCGACTCAACGCAGTAGGAGAGAAGTGCCAGGTGGCGATCCTTCCCGTGATCTGTCTGTTTATTTCTTCCGGCCAGGGGCTGTAGATGTTATGCGTGCGCAGCCCGGCCTCCACATGTCCTACCGGTATTTGCCGGTAGAAGGCGGCAAGCGCTGATGCTGTGGAGGTTGTCGTATCGCCATGCACCAGAACGAGGTCGGGTTGTACCTCCTGCAGGATATTACGCATACCTGTCAGGATACGGGCGGTCACATCGTAGAGGTCCTGCCCTTGCTTCATGATGTTCAGGTCATAGTCCGGCTCGATATTGAAAAGCCTCAATACCTGGTCTAACATCTCCCTGTGTTGCCCGGTCACACATACGACAGTCTCGAACTTTTCCGGATACTTCCGGAACTCCTTCACTAACGGAGCCATTTTGATTGCTTCGGGGCGTGTTCCGAAGACGAGCATTATTTTGTGCATATTGTTATAGATTATATCTTTCCTGCTTTAACGAGGATCAGGAATTTGATTAAATGAATTTGCCGTTTAATACGGGATGGTTGTTTCAACAGGCGGTATGCAAATTCAAGGTTATGTTTCACCCACCAATCGGGAGCCCGTTTCACGTTCCCGGTATAGACATCGAAACTACCCCCTAATCCTTGATAAATGGCGGGATATGCTTTGAACATCTCATCCATTAGCAACTCTTGTTTGGGCGATCCCATTGCAATGAAGACTACATCTGGTTTTTTCGCTTTGATGTCAGCGATGAGTGCCGCCTTCTCTTCCTCCGTTCGTATATATCCATTCCGGTAGTTTGCAATCCGGATACCGGGAAAATCCTGTTGCAACCGGGAAACAGTCTTTTCAATAACCTCTTGTTTGCTCCCGACAAGATAGAACGTTTTGTCTTGTTTATATAAAGCGGCTGTGAGTTTTAGCCATAATTCGCATCCCGGAATTTTTATTGCGTTCCGTACGCCATGCCGGCGCATTGCCATAACCGCACCTATACCGTCGCAATACCCGATATTCCTGTTAATAATATCCCGTACTTGCTGAGTCGCATGCAGTATCTTCTCTGCATTGATCGCCACCAATATCCCCTTATGTTCCCCCACATATTCCAGAAGGTTGGCTTCAGAGGGGAAGGGGTGGACTTTTATTCCGTTTATCAAGATCGTTTTATTTCTCATCTCGAATAATAAGATAGAGCATTAAACATGAATGCATTGCTCCAACGCATATAAGAAATGTAGGAGCTGAAGGTCTGTTTAAGCTGATAGTAAAAATATCCTTTGGAGTCTTGCATATTCGTAATAGTCCAGTTTACAACTCTGTTGGCTAATTCTTTGTATTCCGGATACTTCCTCAGTTTGAATAAAGTGACGAGCAATTGCCCTGGACAGTGGATGTCAATGGGGTATGTTTTATCATTATAATACTTGGGAGTCCCGTCTCTTTTAAAAAAATTATGCATGTAATATTTAAAGCCGGTTTCTATATGGGTAGAAAAAGTCATATCTCCCGTTAAAGTCTGGTATTCCTGTATGCAATCAAGATTATAGCCGGTATGGAAACTGTCTTTCCAAGCTTGTACAGGCAGTATTCCATATGACCATGAACCATCTCTATTTTGTGCATCGCAGCAAGCCTGAACAGATTCTCCTGCTAATTCTTTGTATAAATCCTTGCCGGTATATTGATAGCAGTAACTAAGGATTTTACTTCCTAAAAGTGAGGCGTTATACACTGTGTCGTTACCGGGTATCGGGCTGTATGAAAAAAGAAATCCTCTTTTCTGAGGGGTTCTGTGTAAATCCTGTATAACAAAGTCGGCAGCCGATAATGCTGTTGTAAGATAGCGCTCTTTTTGTGTGATTCTGTAAGCACTTATAAGTGCAGTTGTGCAAAAGCTTGTTGCCACAACTGTCGGAGTATTCTTTGGAAAAAGAAACAAACGACGTGCCTGCCAATCAAAATTATATCCCCAGCATGAACCACTATATCCTTCAGTACGGAGTGTTATTAGGAGTTCTGCCAGTTGGTCAATATAGGATAGGACAACCTCTTTTTTCCCGAATAAATCTTCCTTACCAGTCTTTTCTATCATAGAATATAGGTTACAATATCCTTGTAGGAAAAGTCCGATTCCTTTTGAATTATATTCTTTCGGGACGAGAAACAAGCTGCGCATGTTAAAAGGCATGCGTTTGAATCCTTGTATCATAATCAATCGGCATATGGCTGACCTATTCAGAAAAGGTATGCTTTGGAAAACCTTGGAGTTTAACCCGTCGTATGGGTCCCAGCCTTTGAATTGTTCGACTTCACAGTAAAGACGGAGCTTATTGAATGCCTTTAGTTGTTCTATATCCATACTGTTTATGTATTAGTTAGCAACTGTTTGTAGAAGTAGACAACAGAACTTTTACTATAATTCTCACGAACAAATTCTGCCGGAGTGTATATGTCTTTATTCTTGGATATTATTTCTATTTTATTCAATATCTCATCAATATCAGGAGAGAAAGATATTAATTCACCACTTATACCTGGTCGAACCAATTCCGGCATGGAAGTTGTATTTCTGGCGATGACCGGAATATTACATGCCATTGCTTCGAGTACAACGAGTCCTAAAGATTCTCTTTTAGAGAACATCAGGCAAATATCGAGTTCCTGGTAAAATTTGTACATTAGGTATTGGGGATAGGGTACATGCCTGATTAGTTGTATCGGATATTTATAGAATGCTTTTTTCCAATGGTTATCTTCATCTCCATAATCAATATAATGGATATAAATATCTTTTTTTAGTTTTTTTTGTAGCTCTGGTACCTTCTGTATTAGTTGATAAAGGTATTCAACTCCTTTGTTTTTGGTTAGGGCAGATGGAAAACCGAGATGCAGAGAATACTTTTCCCATTTCGATTCTCCCGGGCAAAATAAACTTGTATCAATACCGCCACTTGGTGAAATCTGTATTCTTTCCGGATTGATATCTAATTGCTTCGTGATAACAGAACGGTAATAAAAAGAGGGTGATATATGGATGTCGTTTTTCTTCAACGTTTTTTTCATTAAAGAGCGTATGGCTTTGAAGAAAAGGGTGTTATGTACTAATTCTTCTCCATGCCAGTGAAAGATGATTTTGTTTTTCTGAAACGGGATACGGATGAACAAAGGAAGCATGAGCGTATAATGGTTGATATACAGCACATCATACTGTCTTAAAGGAGCAGACAACAGTTTAAGGTAGAAAGATGCGTAATCTTTGATTTTTTCCTTCAATTTAGTTCCGGAAGAGTATAACACCAGCATATCTACATGAAATCCTGCTTCTTCCAATCTCCCTTTGATTGATTGTACATATGTCCCGCTATTTGGTCTTTGTGGAGACGGATATGCGTTGTTAATGAGTAAAATATTCTTTGTCATGTTAATATCGACTGTTAATATCTGATACCTTTTTTTAGTATATAACGATAGGTCAACATTAGTAACTCATTAATTTTGTTTTTTGCAAATATCCATTCTCCGTTATATGGAATAGGATAGCCACCTGATGATTGTTTGAATAAATAAACTTGGTTACTATTAGTAAGCCCTGGACCAATTCTTCCAAAATCGAAAAAATTGATGTTTTCATTAGAAAGATAGTTCAATATGTTTTCTATAATAAAATAGCTGGCTCCGTTTTCCCTGGACTCATTACTATTAGCAGCAAATACATCCCATGCATGCTTGCCGTTGATATAAATAATCCTACCGGCAATGATAGAGCCAGTGGCGCTATAAACGAAAAATAGTTTGTAATCCGGGTCTTGAAGCAAATTGTATATATTTTGTTTGTTAAGGATATATGATAACTGTTTTTTGGTAGCCATTTCTTCAAAAATTCTCACAAAAGTTTCACAATCTTTTAGTGTGGGTTGCGATATTATTTGGAAGGAACATTTGGCAGCTATTGCTTTTTTTATGTTTCTTTTCCAGCTTCTGTGTCCGGCTGGTCTGTCAAGCGTATTAATCAAGATAGTCAATGGACATGTAGTCTGATGAAGTGGACGGATAAAACCTGCTTCTCTTATTCCTATTTCATATTCAATATCATAAGGGGAAAGACTGGATATAAGAACTAAAGAATAACCGATTTGAGCTATTCCTTTATAGAAGTTTTGAATCGTCTCTTGCTTTGGCTGCTTTACCGCTTCTCCCTGTATGCGAAGGACGGAACCAATAAATGGTTTATTGTAGAGTTCTCCTCGGCAACAGATACTGGGATTAGAATAATTGTCGACAAAGTAAAGACTATCGCTTTTATTGCCAATATAATTGTCCCAACCTTTTCCTTGGGTGAAAGGGGTTATTTCCATTTGTTTCTCTATTTCGAAGAATGACTTTCTATCGATTATTTCCATATCATTGTTTTATTATCGAATATTTTAAGAATGGTGAGTTTCTTTGTCGTTTTAAAGCCGGCCTTTGTTTCGGCTTTTAGCGCAGGGCGATTGCCGGTCAGTATAACTACAACTCCCTTATTTTTGCCATATCTGTAAAGTTGACCTAATCTGTGTCGTAATACGGCACTATGCATCCCTTGATTTCTAAACTCAGGTGCGCAATAGTCATCAAACAGAGCACCTTCGTTTTCTTTTAAATTTAATTCGAAGCCATAAGGAAGTGGGAGTGTCTTCAAACTTATCCATGCAGAATAAGCCAGTTTCTTGTTTTTAATGATTCCGTAAGGTATATATGTCTTGTCGAGCAGTTGTTTTTTTATGTTGATGAGTTTTGTTTTAGTAAAGTAGGATATGTCACCTTTCTGAAAATCATCGAATGTAAGTACTTGTATCTTATAATTTGTATTACATGCCGCTTCTGCATCATTGAGTGTTAGCTCTTTCTCCAAATAATAAAACTTTTCCCAAACGACACTGACTTGGCGGAATATGAAATGAAACATGCGTATGATACATCCTATATATCCGTACTGCATTCTATTTGATCGTATTTTGTGAAGTGATTTCATTTGAAGAAAGATAATTTTCTTTTTATTTTAAGCATTGGACTATAAATGTATTTTAGTCCGTCGACAACACATATACCGTCTTTATAATCTAATGTATGTAAGCCATATTTATATTTGGAATCGGGCATGATACAACTCGTTTTTTCTTCTTCAAATCTGTTTTTTTCAATAGATTCTACTTTGCAGATGTTAAGAGAAGCACCATAACCGGTTTTAGAGTTTTGAGTACATCTGTAGAAGTTGCTGTCCAAGTTATAAAAACCGCCTCCAGGGCGAGCTGATGTGATATCTTGCTTCATTGGATTTCCCAAAAAGGGTTTATAAGGACCGGTTAGCTTCTCAGAATAATAAAGGAGTAAGTCTTTATCTTTATCAAAATCCAGAGAAGTACATAGTAGATAATAGAGATCACAGACTTTGATGATAACCGGATCTACGATCGGCGCTTGTATCATTATTTGAGGATTTTCCAATATTTGACTGTTATAGTTATATTCATAAATAGAGAGCGAGCCGCTTTGACTGTTCTCCGGAATGACATATGTTTGATTGCCCTCTTTGTAAATATAAGGAAAGGATAGATGAGTCTCTTGTTCCAATACGGTCTTTCGATTGATTAGTTTGTAGTTCTTACGCGAAACGGTTAATAATGAAATGTTTCCTTTCCATTTATCATAAAAAAACTCTTCAACCAGAACTTCTATTATGTCATCTGTTACTTTCAATATAAAAGGATCAGCAAAGAAGCGATCCCGATATGGGTGCTGAAGCCATTGAATGGGTAAACGATAAGAGCTGGAGTTTAAGATCATATTTAATGAAGACTCTATAAAACCAATATTCCAATGGAATATCCCAAGTTTTTGTTCTAATGTTTTGATTGAAAATATATTCATGTTCATTTAAGTTTGTTCCCACCAAAAATGGTAAGTTGCTTTCATTCTTTCCTGATCTCCCAAATAGATTGTAGTTCCGAAATAAATAAGTTGAACGGCAATAATTAGGAGGAAAGCTGCTGTATGTAAAATGCTCTTACCTCCGTATTTCCACAGATATACCAGTAGATAGGAAAACACAATAATATTCATATTGACAAAAAACAAGAATGGTCTTTGTAAAGCATGGTTACCTACAAGCAACAAATTTATACAGCTACCTATAAAATACAAGTTATAATATATCTTTATATTTGAAGAAGAAAATGTGTCTTTAACTTTATTGCTGTATAATATAAGTATGATATTTAGTAGGAAAATAAGCCATGTCCGTGGCCCATAGACATAATCTTCGTCAAGAGTCAAAACACTCTCTACGTTATTGTATCTGTCCCCTAATCCGATTAAATTTAAAATAACATCGATGTTCTTTAAGTATTGGCTCCATATTGAGACCCCACTTAACAGTAAAGACATAAACAGCAATGAGAGTTGCAAAGGTGTATTTCTAAAAAGATCCTTTCCCGATTTGAAGATAAAATATAAAGGTAACAGTAGGAGCGCTGTTCTATGAAGGGTGTATCCTGCTGCTATGCATAACATATAAGGGATGAACTTTTTTTGTTTGATAAATGGAACTGCATATACAAACAGGCACCAGACTAATGACTGCCTGATAACGCTCATCCATCCTAAAAAAGCTCCTGACATAATCATGAATGCCAGAAATGGAAAAAGATATCCTTCTTTTCGGAAGGTATAATAGATTAGAAATATTTGAAGAAAAGCAATCAAGCTGAAATAAAAAGAATAGTGTATACCGGATTCTGCCATGAGTTGGGTGATCAGTTTGAACCCGACTTCCAGATCATCTCTGACAACAGAATGGTGTGAATATCCGTCGTAGATTTCTAAATAACTCTCATAATCGTTGCCCACATCATATCTGACTCCAAAAAGCAAAGCAAAGCAAATAATGGGTAGTAAAAAATCAACATTAAACCAAGCTGTTCTGATATTTCTGTCTCCACAGCTCCTTTTCATGTAAATATAGCCGGAAAGGATCATAATCAACATTAATGATGAATATACATATGTCGTTTGGAACATATTATATTTGTTCTGATAATGTATGGTAGATACTTCTTAAACCAGAATAGCAATTTGCATACAATTTACTTTTTTGCAATAGTAAATAATGTATTGCAAAGTATAGATTTACGTGATTCCGTGCAGAAGTAAATGTGTAAAGTTTTTTATCCAGCAATGTAAATTGCTGGATATCGTTGAATTTATATCCTATTTCTAGCAAATAACGGATTCTATAAAGATGGTAGGATAGTACATACCCTGAATAAACACCAATTTTTATAAGGTATTGATAGCACCAATCGTTAGAGAACATAATATTTTTCAAAAGATGTTCGGATATTCTGGGGTGTGAATTGGATTCATTATTCAGGCAGTAATTGTAACAGGAAGAAGAAACTGAGCTGAATCTTTTCGCATGAGATACCAATTGAACCAGCAACATTCTGTCTTCAGCATTTGTCATACCTGGATAGGCCGCAGGCGAATAGTCTCTAAACAAATTTGCCGAATAAATATTCCCCCATAAAGTATAGGGTAGTTTTCGCTTCAGAAATAACGTTTGTATTTCTTTAGATGAGCTGTTGATTTGTATTTGACGGGTTCTTCTCCTTTCAGATTGCCCGTTATTGATAATCGTATATCCTCCGAATACAATATCGGAATGATCTGCAGTTATTTTATCATAGAGGATTTGAAAGGCGTTTTTAGGAAAATAATCGTCAGCGTCGCTAAAAGTGATGTATTTACCTTGTGCTTTTTGATAACCGCTTTCTCGGGCGGACATTGTCCCCCCATTTTTTTCTTTATTGATGATGACAATGCGGTTGTCTCTCCGTGCATATGCCATCGCTATTTTCAGAGAATTATCCGAACTGGCATCGTTGACTATCATTACCTCAAAGTTGTCAAATGTCTGTTGTCTGATAGAGTCTAAACAGCGAGGGAGCCATTTTGCCGCATTATATACAGGAATGATGATACTGATATCTGGTCTAATAATGATACTCATGTGCTTGATTTACAGCTTTAGTAATACGTTTAAAGTTCCATTTCCTTATTTTGGATAATAAATTCTCAGGCAATGATTGCTTGATTATTCCTTTTATTTGGTGGCTGATTATGAATTTATAATATTCCAGCTTCCATTGGGGGGTATGCGAACGTCCGGATATAATACCGAATTCCCGTTCACGTGCAATTCTGTTTACAGATGACAAACCGTTTCGAGCATCGAAAACAGAGATTGTATGTGGAATATATTGGAATGTTTTTCTTTCTTTCAAGCAAGAGTAGAAGAAATCATAATCAGCACATATTTTATATTTTGTATTATAGTTCCGTTTTTTTAATAGGTCGGCTTTGACAAATGACGATTGGTGGCAAAAGATCATTCCATATTTTAACTTTTCAAGTTCTGCCGGTTGTCTGACATATCTTCCGAATGCGTAAATAAATTCGGTGTCACCATATATGATATCGATGCCAGAGTCGGGCTCAGGTATGAATAATAAGTTTAGAGATGTATCACAGAAAAATGTGTCTCCGGCATTCATGAAATTAATCCAGTCTCCAGTAGCCATACGAATACCTTTATTCATTGCATCATAAATACCTTTATCCGGTTCACTTACCCAATAAGATATTTTGTTTTGATACTTTTTAATGATATCGACAGTTCCATCGTTGCTTCCACCATCTATGACAATATATTCGATATTGGGATAAGTCTGGTTGATAACCGAAAGTATTGTTGGTTCAATGGAAGTAACAGCATTGTATGAGACTGTGATAATTGTGATTTTTGAGTTACTTTCTTTCATATCAAATTATTGCCCCTGTTTTATATTTGAAGTAATACTTGTTGTATATTCCTAAATGCCATAATAGATTACGTATCTTCTCCCTCTTCCTGAATGCTTGTGGCTCGACCCGACGGTTACTGACTATTATTCTTGGATAAGGAGAATTTGGATATTTTTTTTCATTGTATGTCCATTGTTTTTTGTCGGCATATTTTTTATTCCAAGCATATTGCCATGGTCTGTCGCCAAACTGGGAGGGATCCCTGAAGGGAATAATTCCGTTTTTCCTGCAAGTTAGTGAGAATACGGATTGGTCTTCACGATGCTCGATGAAATCCACCGGATTCTTTTCTTGAGTGAATTGGTTTGGAGAGGCACAACGCTCATCTTGCATATAGTTTAGCCATTCCTCGATAATTTTTCTTGAAAAGTCATTCTTTTTAAGCAATATATAGCTGGCACAAATTTGATTGGAGGAAAGATCATCATGCCCCATGATGGAAAAAACTTCTTTTTTAGTCCATTGCCTTTCTAATAAAGGCAGTTCGAAAGGCATGACAGATATATCCTCTTTTTCCAGAACATCAATCAGACGACTTATTTTATTATCATAAAAAGCTCCGGAATCGCAGTAGAACAGATAGTCTCCTTCTTTTATTTGTACCAGTGTTTTCAGAATAAAATAAGGTTTCCAGAGCCATAGGCCAGCTCCCCGGCGATAAGCGAAAATGCGTGAGTTTTTATGATAGAACTCTTTATCGATATCTTTGGGTGTATATTCTATCACCTTATCTGCTTTTCCTGTCTTGTAAGCTGTCAAGGTGTTATATTTCCTTTGCGTCTCAAAATTAGCATCGGAGAAATTGATTGCAATTATATTGTGATTGTTATACATCTTGAAACTGTTAGCCGGTTATTATTTACTATAAATTCCATAATCCTTATTCATAATTATTTTAGTTAATTGTTTTCGCCCCATTATAACCTGGAAAAGGCAGACGACTGTGGGAAATAACAAAGCTCCTATAATTCCCATTTTCTCGCATCCGTAATTGATAACAGGCAATGCCGAAATTGAAAAAAATAGATAGATAAGCATCTGTATTCTTACTTTACCTGTTCCGTTTATCAATGTGGTATAAACTCCTACCAATGTTTGTGCCAGCACATAAATAGCAACCATTGAAGATACAGATAGAGATATCTTGACGTCATTTCCTATCCACCATTTATATATTGGGTTTGAACAGATAAGCATGAACGCTGAAACAGGTAAGATAAAGATTAGCCACATTCTTTCCAGTTTACGATGTACTTGCTTCATCCATCTGAAGTCTTTTTTTGTGTAGGCATCCGTGAAGGCGGACCAGAAAGGTGTTAATATAATAGTTGCGAACATATTCAGAGTGTTGAAGTATTTGTATGCTATATTGTATTCTGTTACAGCCTCAGGTCCTTTTACGCGAGAAATAATAATATTCATAAACTGATAAATAAACATCATCGCTATCATGATTATAAAAAATTGTCCGCCCAATCCTATTATATTTTTGGTCAGGGAAAAACGGATGAAACGGAAGGAGGGAGCTATAGGTTTGTACCTTTCTGTCCTGAATATAAAAAAGGAGACTATAAACAGCAGGATACAAGGAATACCTGAAAAAGCGATAGCCAGGTTGACCAGATTTCCCGCTGTTGTTTTTGTCAGTACATAAATTGTAATAAAAGCAAGTACCTGCCCTCCTGTTTGTATGAGGGAAGCCATAGCAGGTTTTTGATCAGCCATAAGCATGGTGGTGAAGACACTCCCTACTATATTCAGGCAAAAAAAACAGGCCAGCAGGCCGAAAACCGTATGCAGTTCGGCGTTGTACTGCCTGTCTATAATCAATATCTCACTCCAATGGATATAGTGATTGGCAACAGTAATACCAATAAATATGAGTGTAAATAAAATTGATAAGACAGCATATGTCGTGCTCAGATATTCTTTTGCAGTCTGCATATCTCCCTTCGCTTTTGCTTCTGCAAAGCGATTTCGGAATCCATGTGCAAAGCCTAAGTCAAAGAAAGATAGCCAAGAGATAATGGAACTTAGTGTCAGCCAAATACCATATTTAACGGTGTCAATGTATCCTATGGTTAGAGGTACAACTTGCAGGGATATTAATATACTAATGCATTTCAGCCCTAACGATGCAATTATATTTTTCTTTGCTAAAACTGTTCTTTCATTACCCTTTAAGAGGAAAGACTGAAATTTGCTTAGTAAATACATGTTTATGAATTACTACCTGTGCCGATAATCGTTATTTATACACCCCGCAAAAATCCAGTATCACCTTGTTCCCGTCGTAAGGCAAGGATTTGAATTCCTGGTGGGCGACGAGGAAGGCGACGATGTTGGCGCGGGCGTAGGCTTCCTGGTAGGGAGTCAGTTTGAAGACCGGGTGGTTGTGGACGTTTGGCTCAACGATCAGGATATCGGTATCGGCGGAGCGTTGGAGGACTTTGGTAGCGATGTATTTGGCAGGCGATTCGCGCAGGTCGTCGATGTTGGGCTTGAAGGCCAGTCCCATCAGGGCGACAATCGGCATGCGATGATGGTCCAGCAGGAAACGGAGAATGGCGTTTTCGATTTTTTCGGCACACCAGAAAGCCTTGTAGTTGTTGATCTCGCGGGCTTTCGAGATGAGCTGCGACTCATAGGGAAACTCCGAAGTCAGAAAATAGGGGTCTACTGCGATGCAATGGCCTCCAACGCCTGAGCCCGGTTGCAAAATATTTACACGCGGATGCTTGTTGGCAAGCTCGATCAGTTCCCATACGTCGATGCCCGCCTTGTCGCAGATAAGCGACAGTTCGTTGGCAAAGGCGATCTGCACGTCGCGTGAGGAGTTTTCTGTCAGCTTGCACATTTCCGCTGTCCGTGCATTTGTCCGGTGGAGAGTCCCTTTGACGAAAAGACTGTAGAACTGCACCGCCTTTTCGGTCGATTCCTTGTCGAGCCCGCCGATCACCCGGTCGTTGTGTACCAACTCGTATATTACGTTTCCCGGCAAGACACGCTCCGGACAGTAAGCGATGAACACTTTTCCCGTCAGCTCCGGGCGGAGAGCATAGATCAGATGTCCCATCTTCTCGGTCGTTCCGACAGGTGAGGTCGATTCGATCACGAACAAGTCTCCTTCCTTAAGTAAAGGTGCCACCATGCGCGTCGCCGCTTCGACATACGAGATGTCCGGTTCATGGTTCCCCTTGAACGGAGTCGGGACGACGACCAAGTAGACATCGCTTTCTTCGGGAGTCCCCGAAGCCTTCAGTTTTCCCGTTTTGACTACCTCCGAGCACAATTCCTGCAAACCCGGTTCCACGATGTGGATCACTCCCCGGTTTGTCATTTCCACTACTTTCGGATTCACATCTACGCCGATGACATCCACGCCGCTCCCGGCGGCTATGATTGCGGTAGGCAGGCCGATGTAGCCCAGCCCCATAAAACATACTTTCATTATTTGTATTTTTTCTAAAATCGTTTGACAAATTCTTTCCCCTTGAGCGATTCCTTTTTGCAGCCAATCCTTTCGAACCAAATGCTTAAACCAACCCAGATCAGGATGTCACCCGCGAATACGATATTGATATTCACAAACGACACCAGCAGAATATTCAGGCTGCTGAACAGGCAGGCAATGATGACGATGCTGATCATCGCCCTGTGCGGTGTCATTCCCATGTCGAGGAATTTATGGTGTATATGGTTGCGGTCCGGTTTGAACAGCGGTTTGTGGTTGCGTGCACGTACGACCATCACCCGGACAACGTCGAACATCGGCACGATCAGTGTCGAAAAAGCTACCACGATAGCTCCTGCGGAATAGTGGGCGATGTCCGGATTGTAGGATGCATAGCGGACGGCGAGGAACACTAAGATATATCCTAACGTCAGACTCCCGGTATCACCCATGAAGATTTTCCGTCCCTGTTTCACCTGTCCGAACACATTATAATAAAAGAAAGGGATCAATACACCTAATGTGGCGAACGACAGCATGGCGTATATCCACATCCCGTTTATCAGGAAGAGGCTTCCGAGCACCAGCAATGCCGACCCGCTCAGTCCAGAAGCCAGCCCGTCGATCCCGTCGATCAGGTTGATGGCGTTGGTGATAAACACGATCACAAGGATGGTGAGCGGAATCCCGATCCAGGGCGCCAGCTCGTAGACCCCGAACAATCCGTACAAGTTATTGATCCACAATCCCGATAATGGCAGTAGCAGGGCTGCCACTATCTGTATCATGAACTTGGTCGTATAGCGCATTCCCACCAAGTCGTCTTTGAGTCCGGCAAGGTACAGCAGGATAACGCCGCATGCCAATAGATAGAACTCCGACAATATATGTGTGAACAACCATTGCGGAATCTGGTATCCGTATAAATAGCCCGTACAGTAAAGGGCGGAGACGAACGATACGGAGAACAGGATCGCCGGAGCGAAACACAGTCCTCCCAACCTTGGTATGGCTCCCTCGTGTATCTTTCTGCTGTCAGGCATATCGAACAGCCGTTTCTTCAGTGCCACAACCAATATCCTCGGAATTATCACCATCGACATCAGGACGGAAATCAGAAAGGCTAATAAAATCAACAGGTATATCATATTTAATCAATCAGGTTTGTATGCGACAAAGTTCGTCAGTCACATAGAAATGTTCTGGCGATTGTCTGCTTCTCTTTTAGCTTGGGAAGTAACAAGAGGAGAGGAAAAAACGTTTTCTTTTTTGAGTGTAATTGTGCTATTTTAGAAACCATTTCCTAAAAAATCATTGTGCTGAAAGGATGGAAAATGTGGAGGAATAATGAGGATTGGACGTTATATTTCATTCATTATACCTTGATTGTATCCGGATTAAAGAACGTTAAGAAAAGTGAGCTTGAATAATAGGTAATAACACAATAAGCCGCTATGTCCGGTGAAGAGAAGGACATAGCGGCTAATTTATGATAATTGCTTGAAATCTTACTATCAGAACTGTTCGATATTCAGATCCGCTGCCAGCATATCGGGGATAGCTGCTGCGAAAGCTTTGAAGTGATCGGAGTTCGCGTGGAAATCAAAGGCGGCATCGTCTTTGTATTCTTCATAAAAAATGAATGATTTAGAGTCAAAGGGTGACTGGTAGAGGTTATAACTGATATTGCCGGCTTCCTGGCGCGTCGCGTCGACCAGTGTTTTGGCAACATCGACAAATGCGGCCTCTTGTCCTTCTTTCACCAATACACGGCAAACAATCGTTTTCTTCTCTTTCTGTGGCGAAACAATCTTTTCCGTACTTGCCTGGGCGGCTTCACCTTGCTTTGCATTGCCACTGCATGAAATACAAAATGCGACCATCATGATGGTCGACAAAAATCCAACAATCTTTTTCATTTGACTAATAATTAGAAATATAAAATCAGAATATCAGCGCAAATATACTGTGATATTTGGAAATATATATTAAAATGATATTGTATTTTTCTCTCCTTTGCAACTAATAGCGAAGTGCTGCGTCTTATGTAGAAAAAAGAAAAGTTATGAGAGTAGAGAAAGAACGTGAACAGGCGTTTTTGGCTTTGGTAAAAGAATATAGGAGGCTTATTTATAAAGTTTGCTATCTCTATGCCAAGGATGAAGAACATTTGAAGGATTTGCATCAGGAGGTGTTGGTCAACTTATGGCAGGGGTTTGACGGTTTCAAGGGAGATGCCAAGATCTCGTCGTGGATTTATCGCGTGAGCTTGAACACCTGTATTTCATTCCATCGCAAACACGATAAAATAACGGACACGCTGCCGTTGGAAAACCTGTTCGGGCTCGTATCGGAAGAGGATGAAAAGGCGGCACACCTGCGTGAGATGTACCGGCTTATCGGTCAGTTGAACCGTTTGGAAAAAGCCATTATCATGTTGTGGCTGGATGAACGGTCGTATGAGGAGATCGCCGAAATCACCGGATTGTCACGCAACAACATCGCTTCGAAACTGAAGCGGATCAAAGAGAAACTAAACATATTAGCAAATCAATAGAAAGGAATAATCATGGAACTGGAAGATTTAAAAAAAGGATGGAGAGAGATCGATGAACATCTCGACCGGATGGATGAGAATAATGATATGGCACAGAAAGTAGTCAGGGAACATATTGTTTCAGTCCGTGAACGCTTGAAATACAGATTCAGGATGATGACCTTGCTATGCCTGATGGCTCCGGGTGTTATTAACCTGTTATTTCAAGAGATGAATGGCATTAGCCTGTGGACGAGGGCTGCGTTTGTTATTTTCTTTATCGTGATGGCAATTCATAAAGGTTTTCTGTGGAGGGGTCTGGCAAAGACGGACTATAAATGGATGACGAGCAAGGAAGCCCTGATTTCGACTTTCAAACTGGAAAAGTTCCAGAAAGTGGGTATCCTGATCGGTTTTCCTTTAGCCTTGGTCGTAATAGCCTTATTCATGCTGGACCTGTACAGGGCGCAAGAAATGTATGCCTTCTATGGTGCTTGCTGCGGAATGGTTGTCGGTTTCTTCGCCGGCTTTCGCGTGCAAAGACGTATCAGAAAGGAATTTCAGCAGTTGCGTGGCGCACTGGAAGAGGAATTAAGTTGAGAGTTCAGCTGATTTCCTAAATACAAAAAAGGCTGTCAATCTTTCGATTGGCAGCCTTCGTTGCGGAAGCGGGGGGATTCGAACCCCCGGTACCCTTGCGAGTACGTCAGTTTAGCAAACTGGTGGTTTCAGCCACTCACCCACACTTCCATGGGCTTCGCGCTTCATTTCCTTGAATTGCGCTGCAAAGATAGGCTGAAGTTTTTGAATATACAAAGCATTTTGACGATATTTTTTAAGAAAAAGGTGTTACTTTTGTGCCCGGTTCTGATATTCAGAGAATTATTAAGTGAAATATGAGTGGAAAAAAGTTTTCGAAGCGAACAGTTATCATAGGAATCCTGTCTTTTATCGTCCTGTTGCTGGCGGGAACGGGCTTTTGGGCCTACCGTCTGTTACTGGCGCCGGATTTCGCACCGCGCAATACCGTGTATGTATATATCGACACCCGCAAAGATTTTGATGATCTCTGCCGTCAGTTACAAGATTCTGCCGGATGCCGGCGCATCGGAAGCTTCAAACAACTTGCCGGTATGCTGAAATACCCTGCAAATATGCGTACCGGGCGTTATGCCGTGGAGCCGGGCATGAACAATCTGACGTTGCTTAACGACCTGCGTCGGGGGCATCAGGTGGCAACCCGCATTACTTTTAATAATATCCGTTTTAAGAAGGACCTGGCGGAACGGCTCTCAGAGCAGTTGATGATAGGAGAGGACGAATTGCTCCACCTGCTTACTGATTCCGCCTATTGTGACTCGCTGGGTTTCACGACCGAAACGATCAATACGCTGTTTATTCCCAATACATATGAGGTGTATTGGAATATATCAGCCGACAAGCTGATGCAGCGGATGAAACGCGAATATAACAATTTCTGGACTGACGCCCGTCTTGCCAAAGCGAAAGCTATCGGGTTGACACCGGCGGAAGTTTCTATCCTTGCCTCTATCGTGGAGGAAGAAACGGCGGCGGCAGACGAATATCCGATTGTGGCCGGACTGTATCTCAATCGCCTTCACCGGGGAATTCCCCTTCAGGCTGATCCGACTGTAAAGTTCGCTATCGGTGATTTCTCGCTGCAACGCATCCTTTTCGAACATCTGGAGGTCGATTCTCCTTATAATACTTACAAACACACCGGGTTGCCGCCCGGACCGCTTCGCATCCCGACAATCAAGGGGTTGGATGCCGTTTTGAATTATATGCAGCATAATTACTTGTATATGTGTGCGAAGGAAGATTTTTCCGGGCGTCATAACTTTGCCGCTACCCTTGCCGAGCATAACCGCAACGCCAATCGCTATCGGGCGGAATTGAATAGACGGAAGATCCGATAGGCATGAAAAAAAAGTTTCATGCCGATGAAACAAAATCCAATTGCGGAGATATTATTGCGGATATAGGTAAAAGTCTTATCTTTGTAAGTTAGATAACACAGAAAAATCGATTAAAAACAAATAAACATTACATGGAAAAACATCTATTTTTAGGGGATGAGGCAATCGCGCAAGCTGCTATAGACGCAGGCTTGTCCGGTGTTTATGCCTATCCGGGAACCCCTTCGACCGAAATAACCGAGTATATCCAGGGATCGGCCGTGGCAAAGGAAAGAGGCATCCACTGCCGCTGGAGCGCAAATGAGAAAACAGCGATGGAAGCCGCTTTAGGTATGAGCTATGCCGGTAAGCGCGCGTTGTGCTGTATGAAACATGTGGGGCTGAACGTGGCTGCCGACTGTTTCATGAATGCAGCCATGAGCGGTATCAATGGCGGTATGATCATCATAACTGCCGACGACCCTTCCATGCACTCTTCCCAGAACGAACAGGACAACCGTATGTTCGGCAATTTCGCCATGATCCCGATGCTCGAGCCGTCCAGCCAGCAAGAGGCTTACGATATGGTATATGAAGGGTTCGAACTTTCCGAAAAGTTGGGCTATCCGGTTCTGGTCCGCATCACAACCCGTATGGCTCACTCTCGCGCAGGCGTGGTTACCCGCGCACAGAAGCCTGAAAACGAAATGCATACGCCCGAAGACGGCCGCCAGCGTTTCATCCTCCTTCCGGCTCTTGCCCGCAAACGTTTCAAGACGTTGATCGCTGCACAAGATACATTTGTCGCTTCTTCCGAAGCCTCTTCCTATAACAAGTATTTCGATGCTCCCAATAAGGAATTGGGAATCATTACGACTGGTATCGCGTTCAACTACCTTTCGGAAAACTATCCGGACGGGTTTGAACATCCGGTGCTGAAGATCAGCCAGTATCCGCTGCCCCGCAAGATGGTGGAAAAGATCATGAGCGAATGCAAGGAAATCCTCGTACTCGAAGAAGGTTATCCGGTGGTGGAAGAACAACTGAAAGGATTCCTCGGTATCGGCGTTACGGTGCATGGCCGTTTGGACGGTACGCTGCAACGCGATGGCGAACTGACGCCCGATGCAGTAGGCAAGGCATTAGGTAAAGAGATTGCCGGCTACTATGCCACTCCGGAAGTTGTGGAACAGCGTCCGCCTGCATTATGCCAGGGTTGCGGACACCGTGACGTGTATGAAGCGCTCAACGAAGTCTTGGCCGAATATAAGGGTGCAAAGGTGTTCGGCGATATCGGCTGTTACACGTTAGGAGCTTTGCCTCCTTTCCGTGCGATCGATACCTGTATCGACATGGGAGCTTCCGTCACGATGGCGAAAGGTGCGTCCGATGCGGGTGTTTTCCCGGCTGTATCGGTGATAGGCGACTCGACGTTCACGCACTCCGGTATGACCGGTCTGCTGGACTGTGTCAATGAAAATACAAATATCACGATCGTAATCTCCGATAACGAGACGACTGCCATGACAGGCGGACAGGATTCTGCGGGAACAGGACGGCTGGAATCGATCTGTGCCGGTATCGGCGTAGACCCGGCTCACATCCGTGTGATGATTCCGTTGAAGAAGAATTACGAAGAGATGAAGACGATCATCCGCGAAGAGATCGAGTATAAAGGCGTATCGGTGCTGATCCCGCGTCGCGAGTGTATCCAGACATTAACAAGAAAGAAAAAAGCAAGCAAGAAATGAAAGCAGATATCATATTATCCGGTGTGGGAGGACAGGGCATCCTCTCCATCGCTGCCGTTATCGGAGAAGCCGCATTGAAAGAGGGCCTGTATATGAAGCAGGCCGAAGTACACGGAATGAGCCAGCGTGGTGGCGACGTACAGTCGAACCTCCGCCTCTCAGACCAGCCGATCGCTTCCGACCTGATCCCGCAGGGACACGCTGACCTGATCATTTCACTCGAGCCGATGGAGGCGCTTCGTTACCTGCCGTACCTGAAAAAGGACGGATGGTTAGTGACAAACTCGCAGCCGTTTATTAACATTCCCAACTATCCGGAGATGGAGAAGGTGAATGAAGAACTGGACAAGCTGCCGCATAAAGTGGTGCTGGATGTGGAAGCCATTGCCAAGGAAGCGGGTTCCGTACGTGCAGCCAATATCGTGATGCTGGGCGCCGCCGCTCCTTTCATCGGTATTGAATATGACAAGATTGCCGACGGTATCCGCCGTATTTTCGGACGCAAAGGGGAAGAGATCGTGGAGATGAACCTCAAAGCGTTGAAAGCCGGCTACGATGTAGCACAGAGCATGCAATAACATGGGGTGCGACCCGCAAGGGCCGCACTTCTTTAAACACAAATAATATGAAGAAGTACTTATTCCTTTCCTTTTTTGCTCTCCTTGCCTTCGTCTTGAAGGCGCAGGATGAGAGTGGTGACATCGTCAAGGTGGGTGAGCAGATGCCGGCTTTTACGATTGTGAACGATAATGGAACCGAGACGCCTTCCTCTTCTCTGAAAGGGAAAGTGGTGTTGGTGAACTTCTTTGCCACCTGGTGTCCGCCCTGCCAGAAAGAGCTGGCTGAGGTGCAGAAAACGCTTTGGCCGAAATACAAGGACAACAAGGATTTCGCCATGCTGGTAATCGGCCGTGAGCATTCGGATGCGGAGTTGCAGAAGTATAACGAAAAGAAAGGTTTTACCTTCCCTCTTTATCCGGACAAGAACCGTGCGGTGTATGGCGCTTTCGCCAACAGCCTCATTCCGCGCAGCTATTTGGTGGATAAGACCGGTAAAGTCATTTACGCTACAAAAGGCTATACAGACGAAGAGTTTGCCGAGCTGATGAAGAAGATTGAAACGGCTTTAAAATAAAAGATATGGAATACAGTCATGTGCATATAGTTTATTTTTCTCCGACGCATACATCGGCTAAAACAGCTTATGCGATCGCAGAAGGATTGGATGGAGAGATCCTGCTTGAATCCGATATTACATACGGATTGCCGGAAGAACCGGTAGAGATCGCCGGTGACGAGCTGACGATTGTGGCTGTCCCTGTGTATGGGGGACGTGTGGTGGAAACAGCTATGGAACGTCTCCGTGCGTTTAGTGCACATCAGGCTCCCGTCGTTCCGGTTGTCGTCTATGGCAACCGCGATTATGAGGATGCCTTGAAAGAATTGTCCGATACGCTGACCGTTGCAGGTTTTGTCCCAGTTTCTGCCGGCGCTTTTATCGGCGAACACTCGTTCAGCCGGAAGGATATGCCGATTGCAGCCGAACGTCCTGATGAAGCCGACCATGAGTTGGCTACCCGTTTCGGACGCGAAATCAGGATGAAATTGCAGCAGGCGAAAAGCCTTTCCGACCTGAAGCCGCTCGAGGTGAAAGGAAATTACCCCTATAAGGTGAAGGGTCCGTCTACGCCGCAAGCTCCTGTGACGAACGAAGACCTGTGTACGCAATGCGAATATTGCATAGATGTCTGTCCGGTTTCTGCCATTTCGGTTGTCGGCGACCGGATGTTCAGTGATCCGGCGATCTGTATCAAATGTTGCGCCTGCGTGAAGGAATGTCCGGAGGCGGCCCGCACGTTCGACACTCCTTATACGGCGATGCTGCACAAGAACTTTAGCGCCCGTCGCGAACCGGAATTGTTTATTTGATTTTCTAAAATATCAACTTGTAGCCGATTCCCCGGATGTTCAGTATCTGAACGGTGGGATCGGCTTTTAGTTTTTTACGGAGCTTGGTGATAAAGACGTCCATGCTGCGGGCGTTGAAAAACGTATCGTCTCCCCAAAGTTCGAGCAGGACAGGTTTGCGGTGCAACACGTCGTTGGCATGCTGGCACAACATACGGAGAATTTCCGCTTCCCGGTGGGAAAGGGTTTCCGTATGGTCGTCCATTTGTAAGGTCTGGTGCGGATAGTGAAATGTGTATTGTCCGATCGTATAAACATCCGCCTGCTTAACGGTGGAAGCCTGTATGGGACGGTGCAGCAAGGCCTGGATGCGGACGATCAATTCCTCCATGTCGAAAGGCTTCTTCAGGTAGTCGTTTCCTCCCAGATGGAAACCTGTCACCAGATCGTCGACCGAAGAACGGGCAGTCAGGAACAGGATTGGCGTTTTGCTGTCGGTCTGCCGGATCATTTTGGCGAGGTTGAATCCGTCTAATTGAGGCATCATGACATCCAACACCAGGATGTCCGGCTTTTGCCGATGGTAACATTCGAGTGCTTCGTTACCGTTGGCGGCCAGGGTGATCCGAAACTCCTGGCGGCTTTCGAGACTGTCTTTTATAATCTTAGCCAATGTTATTTCGTCTTCTGCTAATAATATATGTATCATTTCTGGATGGGTATTAAGAGTGTGAATGTACTTCCTTGCCGTTCCTTGCTTTGAAGAGTGATGCTGCCGCCGTGCCGCTCTACGATGTCTTTGACGTAACTGAGTCCGAGTCCGAAGCCTTTTACATCGTGGATATTGCCTTTCGAGACACGGTAGAAGCGCTCGAACACGCGCAATTGCTGGGCTTGCGGGATGCCGATGCCATTATCCGTGACACTGAGTTGCAGCCATTCTTCGCTTTCGCGTGCCCGGATGTCGATATCGACGCTTGTTCCCGAATATTTGATGGCGTTGTCCAGCAGGTTGCTGATCATGTTCGTGAAATGCAGCTTGTCGGCATATATTGTAATCTCTTCCGGTTGCATATCCAGGTGGAAGCGTACTTCTTTATTTGCCTTTAGCATAAATTGGCGGATCAGGCTGTCCATGAGCGGGCGGAGCTGGAATGTCTCTTTCTGTAAACGGAAATTCTTGCGTTCGTCCACTGCCATGCTGAGTATCTTCTCGACTAATCCTGACAGGTGTTTAAGCTGCTGGCGGCAAAGGGTGAAGTATTCCTCGCGCGTATCTTTCTGTTCTACGAAATTGAAGGTTTGCAGTGCGTCAATGGCCGAGTAGGTGATGGTGATCGGCGTCTTCAACTCGTGTGTCATGTTGTTGACGAAGTCATTCTTGATCTGTGCGATTGTCTTTTGCCGGAGAATCGTCCGGATCAGATAGGTATAGCAAGCCGTCGTGATGACCAGAAGCAGGAGAGAGGCAAAGAGCAGCGTGCCCATTTCCCGGAAGACCGTTTTTTCCGGAGAGACGATGAAGCCTTGTATCCCGATGCTGTCGTCGGCATTCACACCGATCTTCTGTGTTGGCATCAGCTGTGCCGGATTCTCGTTGTCAGGAAGGGAAGAGGCCAGCAAGGTGTCTTTTCCGATGGTGAAGTCTATGAAATGCGGATTCCGTATGCCTTCCTGCCGGAGATAGGTTCCCCACAGGCTGTCTAACTTCTGGATGTCTACCGGTGATAATCCGTTTATAGCCTGCCAGATGCCTTTGAAGGCCATGCGCATCATAGGGGTGTTTTCGGGTTTGTATAAGCCGAAGACAGTACTGTCGGCTGTTGTCTCCACCTTTAAACTGGTGCGGTTATAGACTCTTCGTGGCTTTTGCCGGGAAGATGCGTGCGAGGTGCTGTCGAGTGAGAAAGTAAATTCGATCTGCCCGTGAGGAGCATCTTGAGCCGTGTCTTTCTCTAATGTTTCCAAGCGGAAGGTTAGGTCTTCGTTTATGGCTTGCTGAAGGGTTTCGTTGATCCGGCTTTGGAAGTGTTTCTTTTCGATCCGGTAACTATTCCAAAGCCAGTAACCCTGGAAAAGGAATGTCCCCAGAACCGAAAGTGTAACGAAAACCAATATGAGCCGCATCCGTAGTTTCATCGAGGCAAATATACAACTGATCTCAAAACCTTTTCCGCCCGGTAACACTAAATAACAGAACAAAATATTATCTTTGCCTCTATCCTTATTTGTTTAATATCTAATACCCCTGTATCAAATGAAGACACGCGTATTGATTTTGCTATCGTTGCTTTGCAGTTTATCACTCAGTGCCCAAATCCGCTTAGAGGGCTACAGGCAAGCCGACGTAAATCCTGAATTACTGGCGGGGCGCTGGAAAGCGCGCTGGATCTCCATGCCCGGTGAACCGGCTAATGTGTATGGTGTCTACCATATGCGTAAGACATTCGATCTGGCCGAAGTGCCGTCACGCTTTATCGTCCATGCGACGGCGGATAACCGCTATAAACTCTACGTGAACGGACAGTTCGTTTCGCTCGGGCCGTCGCGCGGGGATATCTATAACTGGAATTTTGAAACAGTCGACCTTGCCCCTTATCTGAAAAAGGGAAAGAATGTGCTGGCTGCTGTTGTCTGGAATTATGCCGAACAGAAGCCGGTCGCGCAGATCAGTTTTAATCAGACCGGATTCTTGTTGCAAGGAAATACGGATGTGGAAGCGGTTGTTAATACCGGTGATTCATGGCTTTGTATGAAGAATGAAGCCTATGCGCCTTGGCACAAACCGGTGTTGGGCTATTATGTGGCAGGTCCCGGCGAACTGCTTGCTGCCGCCAAATATCCTTGGGGGTGGGAGCAACCGGGTTACGATGATAGCCGTTGGCAGAGAGCCCGTTCCGGCATCGAGGGAGGGGCGAAAGGTTCGCGCGACTATCCCGGCCGGCTGCTCGTTCCCTGTCCGATTCCTCCGATGGAGATGCAGCCGGAACGTTTCGAAGCTGTCCGCATAGCCGAAGGGGTGAAAGCTCCTGCCGGTTTCCTGAAGAGTAAAACATCCCTGACGGTCCCTGCCAACAGTAAAGTGCGTCTGCTGTTAGATAACGGTAAGCTGACGACGGGCTATCTTTCTCTTTTGTTTAGCAAAGGCAAAGAGGCCGAGATTGCGATCGGTTATGCCGAAGGGCTTTATGAGGGAGAGGAGAAAAGCACAACCAAGTCTTATTCGCTTCCGGAAAAGGGAAACCGGGACGAGGTGAAGGGTAAAAGGCTGATCGGTTACGAAGACAAGGTGATTGCCGACGGTGGCGAGGGGCGCAATTTCACCACCCTTTGGTGGCGCACATGGCGGTATGTGGATCTGACGATCTCTACGGCTTCCGAACCATTGGTGCTGGAAGATGTATATGGCACTTTCTCTGCTTATCCGTTCCGTCGCGAGATCGCATTCTCCGCTCCCGGACATGAGGATTTGAATAAGATGTTGGATATCGGTTGGCGTACGGCACGGCTTTGTGCGAACGAGACTTATATGGATTGCCCGTATTACGAGCAGTTGCAGTATTTCGGTGATACGCGTATCCAGGCAATGATTACCTTATATAATACGCATGATGCATATATGGTGAAGAATGCGATCGAGCAGGGACGCCAGTCGATCGTGGCGGATGGGATTACGATGAGCCGTTATCCGTCCAGTCTGCACCAGTTTATTTCTTCTTTCTCCTTGTGGTGGATCTGTATGGGACATGATTATTGGATGTACCGGGGAGATGAAACCTATATGAAGACCTTGTTGCCTGCCTACCGGGGAGTACTTTCATGGTATGAGCAGTGGCTGAAGCCGGATCACAGCTTAGGGTATGTGCCTCACTGGTTTTTTGCCGATTGGTCCGCCGGTTTTGAATCTGGCGAACCTGTACGCGAGAAGGATGGCAATTCTTCTTTCCAGGATTTGATGTATATCCTGACACTCGAATCGGCTGCCGAAATGGAACGGGCTTTCGGTATTCCGTCGATGGCGGACCACTATACGGAGATTGCTTCCGCCATCCGCTCTACGATCCGTTCCAAGTATTGGGATGAGGCGCGCGGCCTGTTTGCCGATACCTACGACCACCGCAGTTTCTCACAGCATGTCAATTCGTTGGCTATCTTGGCTGGAATCGTTACTGGTGACGAAGCTGCCGCCGTTATGAAGCGTACTTTGAGCGACACTTCCCTGATCCAAGCGACAATTTATTTCCGTTATTATGTACATCAGGCATTGAAAGCGGCGGGGATGGGCGACCTGTTGCTCGACAACCTGCAAATCTGGCGTGACCAGATGGCGCTTGGCTTGACGACTTGGGCCGAAATGCCCGAGCCGACCCGTTCGGACTGCCATGCCTGGGGAGCCAGCCCGAACATCGAGTTCTTCCGTATCCTGTTGGGTATCGATAGCAAGGCTCCTGGATTTAAGAAAGTTCGTATCGCTCCGTCGTTAGGTGATTTGAAAGAAGTATCCGGAACAATGCCGCATCCGACAGGCAGCGTTACCGCTGCTTATAAGATCGGTAAGGATGGAAAACTGACTGCCCGCCTTGTATTGCCTTCCGGTACCACCGGAGTGTTTGTCTGGAATGGGAAAGAATATAAACTCAAATCGGGAGAACAGGTGTTGACGGTGGAATAGGGGGAACTAAGGATAAAAATGATGTAATTTAGGGGGGCTTATTGTAAAAACCTCCTTTTTGCCTCTCGCGCGTCCTCCAAAAGCGAACAAATGTTAATCCGCTTTTTGGCCGTCAAAAAGGGACTTTTTCCTCTTTTTTGAGCGTTTTCCCCAATTACGAC
>NZ_QUGV01000008.1:0-198960 GCF_003479205.1 Parabacteroides sp. AF17-28
CCTGACTGATCACACTGATCTCGACGTGGCATCTATAGGCTTCCGAGGCCCAGCTATGCCGGAACACGTAGCTGGTAAGCGGCACGGCAAGTCCCAACAGGCGGCCGATCTCTTTCAGATGGCGGTTATGAAGGGCCAAAGCGGCTTTGTAGGTCTCGTGGCGGGCATCCGCAGGCAAGACCGGGAAAAGATACACCGAATCCGGACGGGCATACCGTTCGATCAGTTGACGCATCCCCGTATTGATACCGATCTGGATCAGCACCCCCGTTTTCCGCCGCCGGTAAACGAGCAGCCGCCCTCCATCCTGGATATTCTCGCGTGTGAGGTGCACTAAGTCCGTAAACGGCATCCCGCAGGCCATAAAGCTGAACAGCGCCAGATCAACCGCCCCGGCCAGCTCCGGCTTTCCCCGCAGGTTCAGCCCGGCAATCCTCTCGACCACCTCGACCGGCACAGCCCGTTTTTTCGTCTCCTCCCGTTTCAGCCGCAGCCCCGCAAAAGGATTCTCCTTCCAGCGGCCACCCGCCTCCCGGCAGGCAGCGTTATACATCGCCCGAAGGCTACTCATATAACTGTTCACCGTGTTCACCCGCAGCCCTTCCTTCCGCAGCGCCACCCTGAACCCCGCAACCCTTGCCGCCGTCACCTCCTGCAACAGCAACCTCTCCTTCATGCAATACCGTCCAAACCGGTTCCGCACCGCCCTGTACAAGTCCGCCGTACTCTCAGCGCCCGCCTCCCGCTTGCGCCTTTCTAACGACCGCATACTTTCACTAAAATCACTTTTTCGCATAAGCCTTTATCTATCTGATTAAAAATGATAAAGGTACAACAGATAAGAAGGGGAAATGGCTATTTGGTTGAGCTTGAC
The DNA here is from genome assembly GCF_003479205.1 of Parabacteroides sp. AF17-28. Classification (NCBI taxonomy): domain Bacteria; kingdom Pseudomonadati; phylum Bacteroidota; class Bacteroidia; order Bacteroidales; family Tannerellaceae; genus Parabacteroides; species Parabacteroides sp. AF17-28. The sequence goes on from NZ_QUGV01000008.1 coordinate 875, forward strand.
AAGTTGATCCCCTGAGACATACTCTGTTCAATGAAAACAACGCTTAATTTCTCCATATTTTAATTGTACCAAATTCGGTACAATTAAAATTGGGGTTATACAATATTTCCCATTCGCTAAGATATTCTATGACAGCAAAAGGAACGGCAGATTACAAATACACTATATCAAAATACATCATACGGGTATGTTCGTCGTCATCATCAGAAAGCACCATCTTGAAATCGTTTCTTTCATAAAAAGGGACAGCAGAAAGATACGCATCCACTGTGAGGAAGCGAAAAGCGGAATAATATGCTTTTTCAGAAACATCCAGTTTTATAGAAGCCATTAGTTCACTGCCTAATCCTTGTCCTTTATAGGTCGTTGACACTGCAAATCGCCCTATTTTAATAGCGGGATAGCTGTTGAAATGCTTTTGATGCGGAAACATTTTTTTAAATTTCCGCCACGTGGCATTATTCGTATCCCGTTTGGATATTTTATCATTCAACAGACTGTAATAAGCAATTATCTCCCCTTCTTCTCCTAATAGCAGGTAAGTGAAAGCCAGATTCTTTTCGGCATAGAGTTTGGCATCATTCAATAAAAAACCATTCAAATCGGCATCACCGCAATCGAATGGTTTTAATTCGTAGTCTGTAGTCAATTGAATCAGCTCCATTGTATTCTAAATTTTTATAATCAATTTACGCCGGAACTCCTCACATTGTTTACGCAACTTCTCGCGATTGGCTTTACGCTCCTCCGCGCTTAAATTGTCCACACGTCGCATTTCTTCTTCAAAGCGGCGCGCATCTTCCCCGAATAATATCGGGGTTTCTCTGATAGGTCTTGCCATACAGCTTTTCCTCCTTTCTATTTTATTTTCACAATGCAAAGGTAACCCCTTTTCCCCTAATCTCCAACACTATCTCTCTAAGAACGCTTTTATTTTCAATATATTGGCGAGGTTGAACTAAAAGTTATCCTTTTGCATGGAACGTTTTTTACAATAACCCTCTTTTTTCTATTTCACCGTAAAAAAGGCGTTGTTCCGGTTTGACATTTAGCTACCGGGACAGCGCTTTTTATGACATGCGGATAAACGGGCTGCGCGGCTCGTTTTAATGGCAGGACAATTGTCAAGCCATAATATATTCTTGCTGACATTCCGATAAAGCTTAACTTCCGGAGAATCGAATATTTGAAACAACAAAGGGGAGGATATGGAAATATGGGAAGGAGCAGAAGTTGATTTCGGAAGGAGCCGGCACCTCATTTCCATGAAGTCGGACTTCATCGCGATGACCCGGAACTTCGTTGCTTTGAAGTCTGACTTCATGGGTGACGAAGGTAAACTTCAGAGCGATGAACCGATACTTTAGGGGAATTTTCTGCGCACCTCGCGGTAATAACCGGGGAGTAGCCGTGATTTTTTGTCCGGGGGCAACTGTTCGAAAGGTTCTTCACGGAAGCTTTACAGAAGCATTTCAAGACGTTTTTTACAATAAGCCTACCCTAATCTCACAAAAAAAGCTGTGTCAAAAGTTCCATTTATAGCGTTAGAACTTACTTTTGACACAGCCCTCCATCATACATCAGGTCTCAGACCTTAGACCTCTTCTTCTTTCGTCAAGTCGAGTTTTTCGTTGTCGCCTCCCTTATCGAAATATTGTTTGCGTAAGGGGTTGGCGGTTGCTTCCCGGTAGTTCATACGGTTGCGGTAAATATCCAGGGCTGCGTATAAAGCCTGGCGGAAAGATTCTTCGGAAGCTATATTCCGGCCGGCAATATCGTAGGCCGTGCCGTGAGCCGGGGAAGTACGTACGATCGACAGGCCGGCTGTATAGTTAACGCCGTCGTCCATTGCCAACGTCTTAAACGGAGCCAATCCCTGGTCATGGTACATAGCCAGGACACCGTCGAACTTCTCATACATCTGCGAACCGAAAAAGCCGTCGGCGGCATAGGGTCCAAAAGACATCACGCCTCTCTTTTCGGCCTCCTGGATAGCGGGAATAATGATTTCTTCCTCTTCCTTCCCGAGCAGTCCGGCATCGCCGGCATGCGGATTCAGGGCAAGAACAGCTATGCGGGGACGTACGATCCCGAAGTCCTGTTTAAGCGACTGATTAAAGATACGCAATTTCGAAACGATGTCTTCGACAGATATCTTCGACGCGACCTGTGCCAGGGGAATATGCCCCGTCACCAACGCAACCCGGAGACTGTCTTTCATCAGAATCATCAAAGCTTTCTTTCCTAAACCGCCGAAACACTGTTCCAGATATTCCGTATGGCCGGGGAAATGAAATTGTTCATTCTGTATGTTGTGCTTGTTGATAGGAGCCGTCACCAGGACATCCACAACACCGCGTTTCAAGTCGGTTACAGCGGCCTCCAAAGCCATATAAGCGGCTTCTCCGGCAACAGATGTAGACTGACACAATTCAACCTTTGTCTCGTCATCCACGCAGTTGATAATGTTCACCCGGTTTACCCCGGCATCTTCAGCCTGTGCAATGATACTCAAATTCACAGCGGGCAGTTCCAAAGCCTTCCGGTGATAAGCGGCGATCTTCGACGAACCGTAAATGACCGGCGTACAAAGTTCGGCTATACGGGTATCGGACAAAGTTTTCAGTATCACTTCGTATCCGATACCGTTTATATCTCCGTGAGTAATACCCACTTTAATCAATCGTTCTTCCATTTATTATGTATGTTTGTTACTTCTCTTCTGGGACATCCGGTTTTTCTATCGCCGTTTCTTCAAATTCGCCCGGCAGGCGCAATGTGTACAAAGCCGATTCGATACGGCGGATAAAGTTTCGTTTATCCGTTTCAGGTGCGAATACGAATCCTTCGACGACCACTACCCGGTTATTCTTTTCATCCAGGCGGGCATGGCTGACAAACGGACCGCCCATCATATCGCCTTTCATATGCCACAATCCACGCAGCACACCGCAATATTTACCGTTTATCGTGGTCGGGGTGTATGTCACCCAAGCCGTATCCGTAGCCATATAGGAACCGGGGAAGGTTCCCGGCATATTCGCCTTCATGACCGAATCCCGTTTGGCGATCAGGTAATCGGCAGTGAATGTGTCGGCATCCTCATATGGGAAATCATATACGACAATATCCGTACGCCCTGTATTGGCATTGTTGGACGCCCAGAAAAAGTCGGTCGTATCACGGAAATAAGTCATATTGCCCGGGGCATTCAATATCACGTTGAAGCGGTCCTTGACATGATTTGCCACTACGACACTATGTTCTTTTTCCAATTGCCCGATCGTACGGTTTCTTTCACATTTGGTGAAAAAATCTACGATATTACGCGGATGGGCCTTGACATATTCAAGAATCGCTTCGTCATCGGGGGCTGTCAACACCATAACAACCTGTCCCTTTGCCCAACGGTTGTTTTCGTAGCTTAGCGAAACTTTCGTGTACTGGGTTTTGTCTATCTTGACTATCAAGATATTACGCACATATGTCAACAGACCGTTAAACTGATCCGGAGTTACATATGTAATCTTAAAAGCAGGCTCTGCCTGAGGCAGTCCCGGTATATCGGAAGTCAGTTCGGCCTTGATAGCCTTCCCGGCAGGAGCGTCCCAGTCGGCTTTATTCATTGTTACCACCACTTCATAGGCGAAACCGGTAGCGTTTCTTACTATCGGGCCCGAACTACATGCCCCCATCAGTACAAGAAGCATTAAAAAACTGATTAATAAAGAATGTGTTTTCATACCCGTTTATTTTTTTGTTATACAAATATAGTTCCTTTTTCCCTCAACAGAGGCCTTTTCTACCCTTTTTGTTGTTTCTTAGCCGTAGAAAGCATTCCGCATGCAGCAAATATATCTTCCCCACGCGACGACCGGATCGTACAGACTACGCCGGCGGCATTTAAGGTATCCCGGAATGCTTCCATCCTACCCAGATCCGAGCTCTCCAACGGAACGTCAGGGATTGCATGGAAACGAATCAGGTTGACTCTACAGGGGACTTTGTTTAATAAACAAATCAGGGCCTTTGCATGTTGAAGATCATCGTTCAAATTTTTAAAAACAATGTATTCGAATGACACGCGGCGTTGGTGGGTAAAATCGTATTGTTTGATCGTCTCGATTATATCGCGTGCCGGGAAAGCCTTTTCGACCGGCATCAGGGAAAGGCGTTCTGCCGGATATGGAGAATGAAGGCTGACTGCCAAGTGGCATTCGCTCTCTTCGAGAAAGCGTTTAAGTCCTTTGGCCACTCCGATCGTGGAGACGGTAATCCGTTTCAGACTCCAGGCATACCCGTACGATGCAGTCAGAATCTCCAGCACTTTGAACAGTTCGTCCACATTGTCCAGCGGCTCTCCCATCCCCATAAAAACGATATTGGTCAATTCATCCGTTTCCGGAAGGGATTGTATCTGGTTCAGGATTTCGTTAGCCGTCAGATTCTTGGTAAAACCTTGCTTGCCCGTCATACAGAAAAGGCAGTTCATTTTGCAGCCCACCTGTGAAGAGACACACAGAGTTGCCCTGTCGTCTGTCGGAATATAGACCGACTCTACAAAATTGCCCGGGCCGGCCGGATAGAGATATTTGATTGTCCCGTCCACCGATTTCATCAGGTCGGAAGGAGGCACAGCCCCTACTTCAAAGTTTTCTTCCAGCAAAGCGCGTTTAGCTGCCGCAATGTTTGTCATGGCAGCGATGGAGGCCACTTTCTTTTTATACAGCCAATCTGCCATTTGCTTTGCAGCATACCCCGGAAGTCCGACTTCGGCAGCCACCTCTTTCAACTCTTCCAAGGTCATTCCCAATAAACGTCTTTTCTCACTCATGATCCTTCATCTGTTTCTTTGGCGCAAAGATATAAAAAAACCGCCAATCGGGATACGACTGGCGGTTTCCTATGATGTCCGGCAGCAAGCTGCCGCTATTGTTTACGATTAATAGAAACGGATACGGTTGTCTTCGACATCTGCCTTGTTAACCAATGACTGGATAGCCTGGAAACCGAAACGGTAAGCATTGGAAGCATCCAATGTTTTGACTTCGGCTGCTTCGTCATAATCCTTAGCGTCTTTGTTTTGTCCGTACACTTTGAATACATATACACCGTTGTTGCCTGCAACCGGAGCGCTCAACTGGCCTTCCTGAGCCAGTGAAACCATAGCATTCAGTTTCGGTTCGACACCGATACCGGCGATACGGCGTGTTGCAAAGCTAACAAACTTAACAGAATCCACAGAAGAGTTCATCGCCTGTGCATAAGCATCGACAGAAGTCAGATTCTTTGCAGCCAGATCCTGAGAAATCTTTTCGCCTTTCTTCTGGGCTACCAATTCAGACTTCAACATCGGAGTAACCGATTCAACAGAACGATAACCTTCCGGCAATGTTCCCTGAATAGCTGCAATCACAAACTTATCATCACATTCGAAGATTTCAGAGATATCGCCTTTCTTGTTCTGGAAAGCCCAACGGACAACCGGACGGGAGTTCTTGATAGAACCCAAAAGCTGGTCGTTAGCTGTAACCGTTACATTTGAGAGCAGGTTATAACCGGCTTCTTTTGCAGCGTCATCCAACTTATTCATATCGTGATTTTTAGAGATGAACTGGTTCAGCTCGTTATAGATATTACCATAAGTCTTTGTGCTCGGAGATACAGTCATATCGATATCGGCTACTTTATATTTATCGACATTGGCTGTCTTTTCAGTAACCTTGACAATATGTGTTCCATACAGTGATTTTACGATTGAATAATCATTAACCGGAGTAGAGAAGACTGCTTTCTTGAAATCTTCGTTTACGCCTCTTAAAGCTGTTGCTTCCGTGAACCAACCTAATTCGCCACCCTTTTCAGCAGCCTGGTCAGCAGAGAACTCTCTTGCCAGTTCAGCAAAATCGCCGCCTTTCTTCAATACGTTCAGCAAGCTGTCGGCTTTAGCCTTAATTGCAGCTTCATCACCAGTATTGGCCAACATGATATGGCTTACTTTTACAGAGTCGGGAGCAACTGTCTTGTCAACCAGCTTGAACATTCTGTATTTATCGTTTTCAAATACCGGGCCATATACATCACCGACATTTGCAGTCTTTACAAACTGTTTCATTTCAGCATCCAATGCGTTTTCTGCGAAGAAAGCATCCAGATAAGGTATTTCAGAATTTTCAGTAACCAGGTCAGCTACCCGATCCGTAGAGGCCAATTCACTCTTCAATGATTCGATCTCTGCACTTGCCTTATCATAGTCTTCCTTGCTCGGACGGATATCGACAGCAATATATTTGATTACTTTACCTTCTTTTTGTTTGAACAACTCTTTGCGTTGGTTGTACAGCTTTTCAATTTCGCTCTTGCTTACCTGAACTGTAGAATCAGGAATCGTAGCGTAAGACTGCATTGCATAAACGATATCCGAACTTACGGCAGAACCGTCGAAAGCGTCTTTTGCATCCAGCTTATTAGCAGAAACAGCCTTGCTTAACAGCGTCGTATATTTCTGTTCCAGACGCTGACGTTTGATATTCTTTTCCCAGAACATCCAGAACTGGCGGGCCTGCATCAACTGTGCCTGCTGGTCGGCAGGATAGTTGGCGATGTTATCATCGTCGATAGTCTTCAAAAAGTTCAGTAATGCAGTTTTATCGAATGCGCCTGTCTGAGGATTCACAAACATCTGCATCTGTTGGATCATCGGAGAAATGTTTTCACCCTGAACCATATCGAACAGTTCTTCCGGGCTGACAGTCAAGCCTAATTTGGAAGTCGCATTATCCAATACGATCTCCTGTACCATACCATCGAATACAGACTGACGGATCTGAGTCTGATATTCTTCGGGCAGACTGGCCGAACCTGACTGCATCTTGTACATTTCAGTCATCTCGTCTACACGATTCTGATAATCCTGAATTTTAATAACTTCTCCGTCTACTTCCGCAACCTTCTCCTGAGATTGTCTGAAATAAGTAGAACCGGAGTTCAAAAAGTCACCGATGATAAAAGCGAACAATGCCAAACCCACAACGAGTACTAACAGTCCTGCTTTGCTTCTGATTTTTTCCAGCGTAGCCATTTATCTTTATCTATTTTTAAAGTTTATTATTCCACATTTTAAGGGCACGAAGATACGAAAAAAAGAGATTGCTGCATCTTTTTATGCTCTTTTTTTAATTAACTCGTTACTTTCATACGAACTAACTCGATTTTCGTCGCTGTAACTTTTATGATTTTAAAAGAATACTTATCAATTACTACCGTTTCATTCAGCTTCGGAAACTTCTGATAGAAGTGCAGAATGAAACCGGCGATCGTGACATAATCATCCGATTCCGGCAACTCCAAATTGAACTTCTCGTTCAAAGTGTCGATCTCCATACGGCCGGACAGCAGGTATTCGTCATCTCCGACCTTCCTTGCCACATAGGACTTTATATCATGTTCGTCTTCAATTTCCCCGAAAATTTCCTCCACCAGGTCTTCCAAGGTCACAATACCGGAGGTTCCTCCGAATTCATCCACCACGACAGCCAGGCTCTTCTTATCCTGCATCAGGACTTTCATCAGCTTATTGGCAGCCATCGTTTCCGGCACGATCGAGACACTCCGGATGCTCTGCGTCCAATCCTCCGGATTCTTAAACATCTCCGACGAATGGATGTATCCGATAATATCGTCTATATTCTCATTATATACGAGTATCTTGGAAAGTCCGGTTTCAATAAAACGGGAACGTAGCTCTTCTATTGTTACCGTCTTGTCGCACGCTACAATCTCTGTCCGGGGAACAATACAATCGCGCAGACGCACGTTTGAGAAGTCAAGTGCATTCTGGAATATCTTGACTTCCGTATCCATATCCGAATTCTGCGGCGCATCCTCTATACTCTGTTGAATGAAGTAATCGAGGTCCACCTTTCCCAAAGCCCGCTGTGTCGAATCGGTCACGTTCTTTACCCCGACAATCTTCAGAATCAAAAAGGAAAGTAAAGACGAGAACTTGGAAATCGGATATAATACGATATAAATGATCAATAAAGGTACCGAAAACAAGGTAAGTGAAAAATTCGGATTCAGCTTAAATATCGTTTTCGGAATAAATTCACCCGTAAACAAAATCAGAAGGGTGGAAATGATAGACTGGATCAACACGATCAGCGCCTCGTTATTGACCACACGGGCGATAAACGGCTCCAAGACAATAGCCATCTGCAGGCCGTAAACAACCAATGCGATGTTGTTTCCGACCAACATCGTCGAAATAAACTGATGCGGATTCCGGTAAAAGATTTCCAGAATTTTGCTCGTCAGGCTTTTTTCTTTCTTGTCGAGTTCAAAGCGCAGCTTATTCGAAGAGATAAAAGCAATCTCCATTCCTGAGAAAAAAGCCGAAAAAGCCAGTGATATTAATATGTATGTCAATGCTCCCATTTAGTTTGTATCAGAGGTCACAGGCTGTACCGTCGGGATAGCATTAACGGCAACGGAATCTACCGAAGCCTCAGTATTCGTTGAATCGGCGACAGCCGACTCATTTACCGGGAAAACACCCTGTGAATTAAATATCTTATAACGAGTCATATCCTGATTAGATTCGAACCCGATACCTGTTATTATCTTATCCTCTTCTTCTATCCGTATATACTTATCGGAATAGACTTTTTCTTCTTTCTGATCAAAAAAGAGCAGGGAAGTCTCAAACTTCTTTCCTTCCACACTTTCTATTTTCACGTTTCCGATCAGTTTCCACAGTTCTTTTTTCTTATAATTATAGACCGTATCAGCTTTGACACTTGCTACCGTATTGAACAAGGTATCGAATTTTTCCACATAAAAACCTTCCGGGAAATACAAAAACGGTTCTTTCGCCTTATCGAAGCTCAACATTTCTTTAGCATTCACACGATAACGCGTAATCCCCGAATCGGAAATTAAGGTTGAGTAGTCCGTAGTCTTCAAGGTATAGGTTGTCTCCGGGTCGAAGGCTACCACCACGACCTCTTTATTATCACTCCCGCAAGAGGCAGTAAATAAAAGAAGCATAACAACTACCGTAAAGATAGTTGTTATGCCTTGATTATTCGTTTTACAAAGAAAACGGTTCCAATTCATACTTATCGGATTGTTACAGTCTCACCGATCCAGCCGCCAATTCTGAATGTTTTACCTTTTTCCAGATCCGGGTGCATGAATACTTCTTCCGTAGAAGGAAGATGAGCACGATACGTATTAGCCAATTTTGCAGCGTCTTCTGCTACGTTCTGATCCACCTGTCTTGCCTTTTCAAATTTGTCAATAGCTGCATAATATACAACTTTTGCCAATACCGGGTCATTCGGATAAATAGACTTGGCAGATTTAGCATACATGTTACCGATCATGATATACGGTGCTCCGTAATCCGGATTTGTTTCGACAGCTTTCTGGCAATACTGTCTTGCTTTTGCCAAGTTGTTCTGTTCGAACAAAAGTACACCGATCAGGTAGTAATCTTCAGCTTTTGAAACAGCATCTGTTTCCATGTTGGCTGCTTCTTCAAAATACTTGATTGCCTTATCGTAATCTTTTGCTTTTACAGCTTGTTTTGCAATACCCAGAGCTGCATCTGCACTCGGTTCCAATTCATAAGCATAGGCAGCAGCCGTATAGAATGCTTCGATTTCCTGGCAACGAACACGTCTCAACATAGAAACGATTTCTTTCAGGGCTTCCAGATTACCCTTGGCAGCTTCTACCTTAGGAGCATACATACCCTGCAAAGTCTCACAGTCAGCAGCGCCACTACCGGCAAAACCGCCGTCGATAGCAGATTTGTAAGTAGTCAGGTTCTTCACTTCCTTCTCATTATTTGCAGCCTGAGCAGCAGCTAACTGAGTAGCAATGATCTTAGAACACTTCAGATAATCTTCCAGGTAAGTTTCCTTGAAGTTCGGATCAGCCAGCAACTGACGGTGGGAAGCCATCATATACAGGGAGACACCCATTGCTTCGGTATTTTCACCAAACTCATTGATAACATCACCTAACCAAGCATAGTATACTTTAGGATCGGCATCATCACCCTTCAAGCGGATATAATCGGCCGCTTTACGAGCAACAATCCAGTCCTTACCATATTTCCGGTCATTGCCGAAATATTTCACACGCGTATCATAAACTTTCATCAATTCATCGATAAGAGCAGCTTTCTTAGCCGGATCCGTTTCTGTATTGATTTTCCAGTCCATGATTTTCACGCCATACAGGTAAATATCCTTATGAGCTCCCGGACATTCGGTATAAGCCTGGTGCCAGAATTCATAAGCATCCTTGAAATTCCCTGCTTTGGCGTAAGGGGTAAACAAGCTGATATTGGTAATACAACGTACGCTGTCTTCACCAGACCCGAACGGAGTACCAGTATCCACACCTTTTTGTGCATAAGCTCCGAACGACATCATCGAGCATCCGAGAGCTAATAATAATACTTTGATCTTCATATTTATTTCTATTAAAGTTAACTATTTAATTAATCGACCTTAAACTTCATAAACCAAGCTTCGTTGAACGTATAGTTCACAGTAAAACGGAAGTATTGTTCATCAATCATATTCATCCGTACTTCCGGTTTCTTTTTTACATATTCAAACGATATGTTTATCAATGAACGGTTATCGATCAACGGTAATCCTAAACCGAGACTTGCTCCGATTTCATTATAACCATCTCCGGAAGGATTAGCCTCAGTCCGGTTCATACGCAAATATGAATTGCCATAATGAAAACCTGCACGATAGCGAACCCGGCTGAAATATGATTTACGCATATAATCCGGAATGAACTCACCACCAACAGCTATACGGTAACGGTCTTTAAAATTACCTTTCTCACCAAAGTAAAGCATTTTTCCCCAATCTTCATAGGAAAAATCAGCCGCTAACGTTAATTTATTTTGTTTCACATATGAAAGGCCAACTCCATACTTGTTCGGAAGCCCGAATTCTTTGTTAGAAATCGTATCGGAAGAAATGACCTCATCCGTATATCCTCCGGAAGTCAGCGTTTCCGTATAATTATAAGAATCTGCATTCAGATTCCTTTTCGGAGAAAAGACAAGCCCTAATGTGACACTCTCCGTTTTACTGAAAGGATGTGTATATTGCACTCCGAAATCCATCAGGAGATCACGCACTCTCAACTCTTGGCTACGGGAAGTATTATAAGCGCCTGAACCTTCCGCAGCCATATTGATTAACTGCGAATGCTTAATATTCCCGAACAAAAAGCCGAAATTGGCACCGACAGCCAAACGTTTTTTCCAGATATCCACGGAAATACCTCCATACAAATCGCTCAAACCGCCCGATCCGTTATAAGTTTCCGTAAACGTTACATCCTGATCGTTACGCAAAGCCCCGAATTTATATCCGACATAGGAATAGGGCAATAAGCCGACACTCAAGGCTACACGCCGATGGATCGGGAATTGCATCGCGATGTATTCTACATTTCCGTTTATGTCATGCTGGCGGGCATTCCCGTCATCAAACCATGACAATTGGCCGGCTATACCAAAATCAAAGAGAAATGTCAGGGAGTCCATGCAACTGTATGACGCCGGGTTCATCGGATTGATCTGTTTTGGCGAACGTAATCCGTAACCTACACCGCCCATGGCTCGGCCTGCGCCGAACGAACGTTCTCCTAAATCACCATATCCGAAACGGGTATAGGGCGAGTTAGTATTGTTTTGCGCCATCAAAGGCAACAGTGTGAATATAAGAACGCTTGTTATTAGTACCTTATTAATCTTCAACATTATACTCTAAGATTCTGTTTAATCCTGTCAACACTAAATTAATGTCTGCAAAGATGGAGTTTTTTAGCCGTCTTTCAAAATAAAACGAATGACCGCCTGTTAAAAAAACCAAAAGGTTAGGATATTTTAGCCGAAGCTTTTCGATATACCCATCCATCTCGCACACTATACCATTTACTACTCCAGCTTGAATCGCTGTTTCCGTATCCGTTCCGACCAGGGGTATCTCCTCCTGCTCGACCACCAAAGGCAATTTTTTTGTAAACTGGTTCAGAGCCTTGAACCGGGTTGTCATCCCGGGCGAAATATTCCCGCCCAGATAAGCACCGGAAGCATCGACCAGTTCATATGTAATAGCCGTTCCGGCATCGATCACCAGCAAATCCTTTCCAGGTTGCAGGTAATTGGCTCCGACAGCGGCAGCCAGCCTGTCCCGGCCCAATGTTTTGGGAGTTTTATACTGCACCGTAATCGGAAGAGGCACCGTTTCATCCAAAAACACAAAATTCCGAAGATTCGTTTCCAAGTATGCGAGCAGTTCGTCATCTTTGTCTATTACTGTTGAGAATATTCCTTTTGTCAACGGATATTTCTTAAATATGCCAGAGATAACTTCCACGTCGAACTTCTTAAACACAAAAGAAGCTTCCATACGCTTCCCGTTGTATACAGCCACCTTCGATGATGTGTTTCCTTGTTCTATAATAAGATTCACGTGTCTGAATTTTTCCGCAAAGAAACATAAAAATGATGAGATAACAGACATCTTGAAGGCACAAAGTAAAAAAACAGGAAAGAGGACAATCTCTTTCCTGTTTCAATATATGATATAAAGATCAATCAATCAGCAAGAATCACAAGCTCGGCACCCGAAGCAAAATCCTGTCCGCGCTGCTCGCTCAATGCTGTAAAACGGATATAACGGGCTTTTACCGGTTTATCAAACAGCACTTTCTTTTCTTTCAGGTTATTTTCAAAAGTGCCTTTTTGTATCGGTTCGCCCCAGTTTTCACCATCCTGGCTGACATTAATGGAGTAATCCTTGATATTTCCGTTAACGCCATCCTGGCGGGGCAGGAATGCAAATCCTTTAATCAGCTTTTCTTCGCCGGCATCCAGATCCACCCAATGCGGATACTTGGCAACCGTTACTGAAAACATCGTGTGCCAGATCGTATTCGGATCGCCATCCGTCAGGTTCTTGGCATCTCCATAACCGGACTCTTCGCTGCTCGTATAAATTACTTCAGTCTGGATACTTTCTATTTTGCTGAATGAAGCCGTCGCATTGATTTCAGGATTATCCTTAAACCAAGCTTTTACCATGCCGCCATCACGGAATGGAATCGGCTCCGTATATTCTTTTGCTTTCCCTTTTCCATCGATCGTATAGCAGATCACGGCTCCTTTACGCGCAGAAGAAAGCTCTACCGCTCCGGCACGGTTACGCATGATTGTCAACGGTACTTCACCGGCAGGTGCGACATTAGCCGTTGCCGTCAGATCTTTTCCGGCAGGACGGATGATAAAGCCCATATTATGATGGCCGGCAAAAACACGGTCCTGTTCCAACGGCCCGCCTTGTCCGCAACTGTTTCCTCCCAATCCGGTCACAGCTGCATCCAGATGCAGATACGTATCTCCGGCTGCCGGCAACTGATACGGATGCGGTGCCAGAATCAGGTCTAAAGCCGAATACTGGAGAGCGGATGCAGACAAACGGTCGGTGGCCACAAACACGGCACCTTCTCCGGCTGGATTGGTCAATGCACACCAGCGCACATCTTCATGATTTCCCATATCCTGCGGTTTCGGGAAGTTTACAAACTCACCTGCCACCGTATTTTTATGCTGTTCGATAAACTGCCCGCTCTTACGATCGGCATAGTTATCGACCGGTCCACGTCCGTAATAAGTAAAGTCGGCAAACTGTTTCGGCATTTTCATTACATAACCCAAGCGCGGCAAAACCAGACTCGGACGGTTGGATGTGATACTGGACTGCAACTCGATAGAGCCATCCGGATAAACGGTCCAAATCTGATTGGTTACAAATTTAAAATCGTTTTCTCCGAATTTAGAATCTGTCAATTCTTCAATGCTGTTCTTTCCGGAACTTGTCCCACCTTTAATCTTTGCGCCGTTCGGGGCTTGCGATTCAACGGTGAAAGCAAGGACAACCGTACCGTCCTTTTTCTCCAGGATCGTACTGTTCGTTGCTTTATGTTTCAGGTTGTGAAGACCTTGTTCAAACCATTGCGAATAGAACCAGTTATCATTATTGGTAAAAGCACGCAAAGCATCGAGCTTCGGACCATTGCCGTCGGCTATAATCGTTTTACCGCCATACACCAAACTGTAAATCGTACCCGTTCCCATATCGAACTTAGCGACAAAGCCATCGCCTGCTATCGTTTTAATCGAAGCGTCCGAATCATTCAAACTAACTTTTCCGGCAGAAGCTGTCACTTCGGCTATAGAAGGACGTGCTGTCGCCTCCTGCAACAACATCTGTTCTTCTGCCTGCACAAAACCTTTTTCAGCCCAAGGCATATTCTCTTTCAGCAGAAACTGTACCTTTACAAAATACTCCGAACTGTTTTTGAGTTTATCGAAAGGCACAGGAATCGATATTTTCGCTCTGGTACGGGCGGCAATTGTTCCGGCATCAATCAAACCGACTTGAACCTCCTTGCCGTTTTCATAAAGCGACCATTTTACGTCATAATCCGAAAGGTCTTTAAAATAGTACTTATTGAAGACTTCAAAAGAGCCTTTCTGTGCATCAAGGGCTTTCACCTCTATATTCTGGTACACTTTCTTCACTTCGTAATACTGCGGTTTCGGCTCCAGATCACCAAACACGATGCCGTTCATCACAAACTGCCCGTCATTCGGCGTGTCACCGAAATCACCTCCATAAGCCAGATAACGTTTGCCGGTCTTCTTATCGTAGTTGTACATAGACTGATCCACCCAATCCCAGATAGCACCGCCACAGAAGAAGTTCGTCGACTCGATCGCTTCCCAATAATCCACCAGGTTACCGCAAGCATTTCCCATCGAATGGGCATATTCGGAAATATGGAACGGATATTTGATATCATAATCGCCTTTTACTGCGCCACGCGTCCACCCGATAGACGGATATTGGTTCGAACCCATATCCACAATGTCATTATTACGTTCATACTGGACCGGACGTGATTTATCAACCTCCTTCAATGCCTGATAAGCGGCAACGAAGTTATCACCCGGGCCCGCCTCGTTTCCTAACGACCAGATCACGATAGCCGGATTGTTGATATTGGCATGGACCATTTCCAATACGCGTGCCACATGAGCGTTCTTCCATTCAACCGGATGCGACAGGGAAGCTGCGCCATAATAATATTCGTGCGACTCGATATTCGCCTCATCTTCCAGGTAAATACCATATTTATTACACAGGAAATACCAATACGGATCATCCGGATAGTGTGAGTTACGCACATGGTTGATATTGGCACGCTTCATCAGCATCACCTCTTTTTCCATCATCTCACGGGTAATGGCATGTCCGACCGCCGGATTCGATTCGTGACGGTTGACACCTTTCAACTTAACAGTCTTACCATTTATATAATAGTAACGGCCTGCCAAGCCGAATTCATCTTTTTCTGCCGGCGTATCTTTTATCTCTACTTTGCGGAATCCGACAATTGTCGAAACCGTTTCCACCGTCTTTCCTTTGGCATTCTTCAATTCTGCCACCAACGTATAACGATACGGAAATTCGGCCGACCATTTATTGGGAGCCTTCACGTTTAACACAGCCTGTGCTGATTGTGTCTGGCCTGGGTTTACGGCATCGAGCATAGCCGTAGCGATCACATTGTCGACTTTCGTATTCTCATCCGAATACAGTTTGTTTGCATACAACGTATATTCCAGCTTATATCCTTTTGCCGCCTTCTTATCCAGATTGCGCACGTCGGCAGAGATTGCTAACGAACCATCCGTATAGGCAGCATCCAAATCAGGTGTTACAACCAGGTCGCGCACATGCACTTTCGGAACCGAATAGAGAGCCACCGTCCGGAAAATCCCCGGCAGACGGAACATATCCTGCGCTTCCAGGAAAGAGCCGTCGGAACTGCGATAGACTTCTGCCGCCACCACATTTGCCCCTTTACGAAGATAAGGAGTTATATTAAAATTAGCCACGTTGCGGGAATTCTTGGAAAAACCGACATACTGGCCGTTAATCCACAGATAAAAGAAAGAATCGACGCCATCGAAGCTGATAAAGACTTCACGGCCATCCCAATCCTGCGGGATGTCGAAGTTACGACGGTAAGAGCCGACTTCATTCCGGTGTTTATAAGTCGTCCAGTTTGTCGGAGGAGTCCGCATCACACCGCCGCGCCAGTCGTCCACCGCCACTTTATGTTGGAAGATAACGGGCTGGTTCACATAGATAGGCACACCATATTTCTGGCTTCCGTCTTTCTGAATACCATAGATATTCCAGCTGGAAGGAACCGGGATGTTATCCCATCCGGAGGCATCGAACTCTGTTTTATAAAAATCTTTCGGACGGGAATCGGGATCGGGCGCCCAATTGAATTTCCAGTCACCATTCAGCGACTGCCAGAATTTACTGTTTTCAGGCAACACCTTACGGGCATTCTCCACATCCTGGAAAGGGAAAATATAAGCATGCGGCTGTTCTTTGTTCAGAGCCAGATTCTCAGGCGACTCCCATTCTTTACCGGTCGGCGCTTCCACCGGACCATAACTAAATCCCCCAAGCGGCTGTTGATCCGCCATGCCATGAAAAGAGGCACAGCAAAGCGCTAAGGTTAACGAGATTTTTTTCAAGTTGTCCATGTTAGATATTAATAGATTTTATTTGTGTATTCATTCTTAGACGTGCCAAAATGTTCACAAATATACGCAATTAAGACAGGATACGAAAGAATTATCAGTATCTTTATCTATAATCAAAAACAGATACCCCCAGTCCTCTATTTCATAAATTAGCCAAACGCTTTACAGACTACCTTGACAACCCGCTTTTTATTTTATTGAATGGCACAGAAACAGTTTTAAGAAATAATGAGCTATCCTGTTCCCGCGCTCCGACGCGGGATCGCAAAATAGCCTGCCACATCCTTAATCTTCATTTATAGGTTCAGGATAACGCCTGTTTCCTTGCGATCCCGCGTCGGAGCGCGGGAACGGGATAGTTCAGTTCTGCCAAGTTTTGAACCTCCTGCAAACCTAACAGATTACAATAACCCCCCATTTCGGCCGTTTTTCTATTTCATCCGAAATCTTGATCCATTTTGGATTGACTCTTTTCACGGTTTTAATCAGATCGAATGACAATAGAAAAAATGAGGTGCGCAGTCCGTCTCGGAAAGCGTACAATTTGATTACTAAAAAGCGGAAACGCCGACAATGTGATAAACCTTAACTCCCGGAGAATCGAATATTTGAAAATAAAACGGACGGCGTCCCAAATATCGCAAGGAAATTTAGGTGCTTTTTCGCCATGAAAACGGTCCTCTTTTCAATTAGGACGGTCATAATCGCCATTACGACCGTCCTAATCTTTGCGAGGTGCCGAGTGCACTATACATTAGCACGGTCGTGGTGGCAAAGAGGACGGTCATAATTGCGGAAAACGCACAAAAAAGGCGAAAAAGTCCCTTTTCGAGGCCCAAAAAGCGGATTAACATTTGTTTTGTTTCGGATGTCTTTTGGGTCTGAAAAATGCGTTTTATACAATAAGCCCCCCTAAGTAATTGAATGTTGATTTCCTTCTGGTCAGGACTTATCATGCCTACGTTCCTTTTCCCAATTTGTTGATTCGGGATAGAACCAGCGACCGTCTTTTTTATTTTTCCTGGGGGAAAAACTGTAAAAACTTTTGACATTCCGCTTAATATCTTTCGCCGGATTAAACCTTAACGACTTCAAAAGTCCCAGTATAGCACGCCTATCCTCTCCTTCCAAACTCTCTTGGGATGAAAGCGAACAACAATAAGGCTTTCCATTTTCATCTATCAATATCATTGTCTGCAAGTACTGATTTCCATAGTTTATTTCAGACAGCCTTTCACAAATCAAGTCTGCATATTTTTTAGACGACCTCTTCAAACTTGGAGGTACAGCCCAAAATGTAACAAGAGAGTTCTCCATCCATTTCCCATACCTCTCATTAAATTCTTCAAAGCAATCAGATGTATCCTTGTCAAAGAATACCCTACGATTCATTTGTTCATCGAGAAAAAAACCAACCGGAATAACATATCTAACAGCAACTGGCCGATCTTTTTGCTTCGCCGGAGTAACAAATTTAATCAAGCGGGCAACTCGCAACGCCTCCCGATCCAAATCATCACGCACGCCACGAAGAATCTCATGTTTAACCGTATTACCGGCAGTGTCAACCCAAAATTCAACAGAAACCCGTCCCTCTACGGAATCATGAAGCGCTTCAATAGGATAAGATATATTTGATTGAATAAAGGCTTTTATATCCCCATCGAAATAAGGAGGTGCAGAGACAGCAGTAATTAAGAAGTCTTCCTGTTGAACAGAGATAGTATCTGTTTGTGCAGCAACACAAACAGATACCAAACTTAATAATATATTCAACCAGTATTTCATTCTTCTATTCCCGATATTTCAACAAGCCGTTTTCGATCAGGACTGAAAGCATAGATTTTATCTCCAATAGTAAATAAATCAGAGGAAACACGTAAAGTCGCTTTTCTATTTCCTCCAGGGTTCAACAAATAAACATCCTTTTTATAATCGACCATTGAAAAGTCATCCTGCAGCAACCTGTAAAATCCGATTTCCTCAAAAGAGAATGTTTGCAAACGATTCAAAGATTGATCGACATCAAAGACCTGCCCTTTATCCGTGTAAATAAAATAAGTCGGAGTCCCCAACGTTTCATTGCATTTCTTAAAACCGGAACTGTTTTTATCTTCCAAATAAAAAGGACGTTTCACCATGCCTATTATTTTGCCATCCGTTTCGGTATCCCATCGATACTCCATCATGGAATCCGACCCAAACGGAGCTACCACCATCCGGTCTTCAAACAGTAAAACAGCACGTTCGTTGTCTCTGTCAACCCACAAGTCCTCAACCATTTCCTTCTTTTCCGATAAAAAGTGAAAACTGATATTCTTACCTGATTTCCTATCAAAACAGGCAATAAATGGTTTACCGATCTTAGCCCTCAGATGACTCTTGGCATAAGAATCCGAATGATTCCTTATATTATCACGATATCCATATCCATAATTAACCATATACAAATAATCCCCATAAAAAAAGAGTACTGAGCGGGATGCTGAACTTTCAGGAATCGGATATCCCCATTTCATATTTAGTTGCCGATCCAGGCAAAGAAGTTGTTCCCGGTTTGCTACATAAAGCAAAGAATCATCAAGCAACACATCTGAAACGAGATCAACCACTACGTTATTTCCATAAGGAACAACAGCCATCCCTGTTAAAACACCGCTTAAAACGCCTAATGCCCCCAATGCAGCAGTCGCTCTATAGTCATCAACTCCGGTTTTCATCAGAAAACTATTACCTGTTCCATCAGACAAGTTTACAGCATGAAGCCCGTCGGAGACAATCAGCATCGTCGAATCATCCAGCATTAAACTTTCATTCCAACCATACCGATGGCTGATTTCCCGCTTCCATAACATATCACCGGTATTCATATCATAGCCTTGCAATTGTCTGGAAACTCCATTCATTGTACTTCCCTTGTAAGCCAACAAACGATTACCCTGTGTATTCAATGAATAAGGGACCATTTTCTTTCCTTTCCTTATCTCTGCTCCGGTCCGCAAATCAAGTAAAAAGTATTTATCCTTTGAAACAAATGACACTCCTTTATCCGTAAGTTTGGCCTCTTGCATAAAATAATTAATAGGACGTTGCCACAAGACTTTTCTATCAGGCAGAGAAATCATCCATATATCTCCAGTGTTCTTGACAGATGTCTCTTTTTTATTCAGATCGCGACCTTGTACCAAGAGCAACGTCCCTGTAGAATCCGCACTTACAGATTGTATCCAGCAAGGAAAATCAATACATTCTCCTATTATGGCAGTACTGTCCATACGAACTCCAATCGTATCATTTAAAAAGCTCTGTGCTTCACCTTTGACGAGATTCAAGGCTGCAACAACCAACAGTAAATACAATTGTCTTATTCCCATCTTAAATTTAATTATTTCCAAGTTTCGTCACTAATACATTAATATATAGAACGGTTATTCCAATAATATATTCCAAAACCTTTCCGGAAGATGAATATTCTCAACCGGAACAGCATCTCTGAATAAAGGCGCTATCTCTTCCGGGCGGAAACCGGCGATACCGCAACCGATTTCCGTTACCAGAAAAGTCAGTTCAGGATGTTCCTTGGCAAAACGGATGAACTCATCCACATAAGGGCGGATTTCTTCTACTCCGCCATGCATCGTGGGAATGCCATACGTTTGTCCCTGTAATCCGGTGCCTTGTCCCCAGATTGCGCCCCATTTACGGAAGGCTAAAAGCGCCGCGCCTCCACCGTGAGCGCCTTCCAGGTTACTGCCAAACACAAATATTTCTCCTGGATTCAGTTCCTGGATCCGATTGTTTGTAATTCGTTTCTGATTGTTTGTCTTCATCTTGTAATATTTAGTTGACAAATATATCCTTAATTATCATATATATAAAAACTCAAACGACGAAGATATATTGTTTTGAATGTAACCTAATGCCCACTGTAGGAAATATCCGAAAACAAGGACAAATGTACGAGTACAGAAATTATCCGAAAAAATCTCACAAATGATTTGGAAGATTAGTATCTTTGTCTATCAATATTCAAAAATAGATATCCTATGAACGGCAAAATTTATCCTATCGGCATACAGAACTTTGAAAAGATTCGTGAAGACGGGTATTTCTATGTAGATAAGACAGCCTGGATTTACCAACTTGTAAAGACAGGCAGCTACTATTTTTTGAGCCGTCCGCGTCGTTTTGGGAAAAGCCTGCTGATTTCCACGCTTGAAGCCTATTTTCAGGGGAAAAAGGAGCTTTTTGAAGGGCTGGCTATGGAAAAGCTGGAAAAAGACTGGATTAAATATCCGATATTACACATTGATCTGAACACTCAGAAATATGATACACCGGAAAGCCTGGAAGATAAATTGAACGGCGTGTTATACGAATGGGAATGCCTTTACGGCACATCTCCAGCCGAGAAGTCTTTAGCGATGCGCTTTGAAGGAATTATCGAGCGGGCTTGCCGGAAAGAAGGGCAGCGCGTTGTTATTTTAGTTGACGAATATGATAAGCCGATGTTGCAAGCCATTGGCAACGAAGAACTCCAAAAAAGCTTCCGCGAAACGTTGAAATCTTTTTATGGAGCGCTGAAAAGTAAAGATGGCTATATTAAGTTCGGTATGCTGACCGGAGTAACCAAATTCGGAAAAGTAAGTGTTTTCAGCGACTTGAATAACTTGGACGATATTTCGATGCGGAAAGAATACATTGAAGTTTGTGGCATAAGCGAGCAGGAGCTCCATGACAATTTAGAACAAGAACTTCATGAATTTGCAAATGCACAAAATATAACATATGAAGAGATTTGCCACAAATTGAAAATGTATTACGACGGCTATCACTTTACATATAATACTGTTGGCATCTACAATCCGTTTAGCCTGTTGAACGCATTTAAATATAAAGAATTCAGTAGTTACTGGTTCGAGACCGGCACACCGACCTATTTGGTAACACTTCTGAGACTGCATCATTACGACCTGGAACAGATGGCACATGAAGAAACCACAGCTGACGTATTAAACAGCATAGATTCAGCCTCAACCAATCCTATCCCTGTCATTTACCAAAGTGGGTATCTGACTATTAAAGGATATGACAATCGTTTTGGGACGTATCGCCTTGGATTTCCGAATCGTGAAGTCGAAGAAGGGTTCATCCGTTTTCTACTTCCTTTTTATGCAAACAACATCGACAGAGTAGAGACCAACTTTGAAATCCAAAAATTCGTTCGGGAAATAGAGGCTGGAGATTATGATTCTTTCTTCCGTCGCCTGAAAAGTTTCTTTGCTGATACACCTTACGAATTAGCCCGTGATTTGGAGCTCCATTACCAAAACGTACTTTTCATTATATTCAAACTGGTTGGTTTCTATGTTAAGGCAGAATATCATACCAGTGAAGGACGCATCGACCTGGTTTTGCAAACCGATGAGTTTATTTACATCATGGAATTTAAACTGAACGGCACAGCAGAAGAGGCTTTGCAGCAAATCAACGACAAACATTACACACAACCATTTGAAACCGACAAACGCAAACTATTTAAGATCGGAGTAAACTTCAGCGCAAAAAGCCGGAATATAGAAAAATGGATTGTTGAATAGTTACATCTCCAACAGAATCTTCCGGAACCTTTCCTGATAAACTCATCCACATAGGGGCGGATTTCTTCTACTCCGCCGTGTATCGTGGGAATGCCATACGTTTGTCCCTGTAATCCTGCGCCTTATTAATAACAGCAATAAAAATTGCAAGATATTTGAATCACGTGCAAAAAATCTCACAAAAGATTTGGAAGATTAAAATCTTTCCGTACCTTTGTCATATAACAATAGTACAATGTTTGTATAATATAATATAGGAATTTATGATTAAGTTTGTATTAGATTATTCCAGCGGAGTGCCGGTCTACCGTCAGATTATCGACCAGATTATATTCGGTATAGCATCCGGGCAACTTAAGTTGGGCGAACAGCTTCCTACGGTCAGAGCGCTTGCCGTAGAGTTAAAAGTAAACCTCAACACGGTATCCAAAGCATATAAAGAACTGGAGATTAAAGACATTTTAGAGACTCAACAAGGAACCGGAACTTTTATCAACAAGACGGAAAACGTGATGCCGGAAAAGGAAAGGAATGATAAACTGAAAGAAATTTGCATACAGTTTTCTTCCGTTGCACACAGTTACGGCTTCAGCCTAAATGAAGTCATACGAGAACTAAAGAATATAGGAACTTCTAAAAAATAAAGATTATGACAACAAGTGTAATTAACAAGGGGCGATTCAATCCCATTTCCCTTTCCGTGTTGCTGATATTGCTTTGCGTATCGGTTGTGTTGTATGTTTTGCACATCATAAACATTCCGATGCTGGTGCTTCTGGTTATCTTTTCCGGATTACTGGCTTCCGCCATCTGCATTGCCGACCAATGGGAACGTGCTGTGGTGTTGCGTATGGGAAAATACAAAGGGTTAAAAGGCCCCGGTCCTTTTATGATCATCCCGATCATCGACACAGTCTCGGGTTATATCGACCAGCGGGTGCGGGTTAGTTCTTTCAAGGCGGAGCAGACGCTTACCAAAGATACGGTGCCGGTCAATGTGGATGCGGTCGTGTACTGGACGGTTTGGGATGCCGAAAAAGCAGCCCTGGAAGTGCAGGAATACCAGAAAGCCATCGAACACATCGCCCAAACCGGTTTAAGGGACACGATCGGCAAACATGAGCTGTCGACTCTCTTGCAGGAACGCGATAAAATCGCCGAAGACCTGCAACAGGTTTTAGACCATAACACAAGTCCCTGGGGCATCACCTGCCAAACCGTCGGCATCAACGACATCGCCATCCCGCAGGCTCTGGCCGACGCCATGAGTAAAGAAGCGCAGGCCGAGCGTGAAAGAAGAGCGCGTGTCATCTTGGGAACGGCCGAAACGGAGATTGCCGAAAAGTTCGAGCTGGCAAGCCGGAAGTACACCAATAATCCTGTCGCCTTGCATCTGAGAGGCATGAATATGTTATTTGAGGGCCTGAAAGAAAAAGGCTCTATGGTCATCGTTCCCAGTTCGGCACTCGATTCTATGAACCTGGGCGCTATGGGAGGCTTGGTTTCGTTAGCGAAGAGCGGCGAAACACCGGTCTGAGAACAACCGGATAACAACAACTATTAATTCACTTTAAATCACATCGGATATGAAAACAATCGCGCGAAACTTCCTGAGTGTGTTACGCCGTTTCAAAATGGCAACCATATTGAATGTGTTGGGATTGAGCATTGCCTTTGTGGCCTTTATGCTTATCATGATACAAGTGAATTATGACCTGGGCTTCGATTCTTGCCAGAAGAATGCCGGGTCGATATTCCGTTTGGATATCGAACAGGGCGGAAGCGCAAAAGCAATCGTCTGCCGCCCTTTCGCACGGGCGTTTATCGAATCGTCTCCACATATAAAAGAAGGATGTGTCATGGCAGCATGGTCGAACAACCTCCTGCTCTATGTGGAGCAAAACGGAAAACAGGTGAACTACGATGAAGATGTCTGGAGCGTTTCGCCCGAAATCATGCAGGTCTTCCATTTCGACATGCTGGAAGGCGACGCACAGTCGTTAGACGAGCCCAACAGCGTTATCATCCCTGAAAGTACAGCCCGGAGACTCTTCGGCAACGAATCGGCGATAAACAAACAACTGCACGTTTACATTCCGCAAATGGCTCCGATGACCGTCAAAGGCGTCTATAAGGATTTCCCCCGCAACTCTTCCCTGAAGAACTCGATGTACGCATCCATGAATCCGAAAGAAAGCTACGACGATTGGGAAAACTGGGGCTATCTGTTTTTCCTCCGCCTCGACGATCCAGCCAATAAAGAAAGTGTCCTGGAGAATTTCAGGAAGAACTTCAATACGAAAGAAATCCTCGAAAGCAACTTGTTCGGAGAAGACAAGGACGCGATCGTCTACCATCTGACCTCTTTGCCGGCTCTCCATTTCCTGACTAACGTGGATTTCGACACGATGCCGAAAGCGAGCCGCCAGACGATATTCGTTCTATTCTCCATCGCCTTTATCATCCTTATCATTGCCGGAATTAATTTTACAAACTTCAGCAGGATAGGACGCCGGATGCGGAACATGCTGATTGGTTTCCAACTCGCGGCCTCTCTTGTGTTAATCGTCGGAGCTTTGTTCATTCACCTGCAAAACTACTATATGCGGCATGCGCCGTTAGGTTATGACAAAAACGAAACTGTTGTCGCTCATTTAAATGTTAAGATCAACAGAAACCGGGAGGCATTCACGAATCGGTTGAAAGCATTCGCCGATGTAAAAGACGTCACCTATTCCCAATTCCTGTTATCCAGTCAGAAACAATACATGGGCTACGGGCGCGATTACAACGGTAAACCGATTACTTTCCAATGCATTCCCGTATCATCTTCCTTCCTGAAAGTTATGGGAATAGAAGTGACAGAAGGCCGGGATTTCCGCCCGGAAGACGATCAGAAAGAGACAGGTTGCTATCTGTTTAACGAAAAGGCGCGGGCGGAATATGGCCTGAAGTTGAATGAAAAGATAGAAGGGGCAGAAATTATCGGCTTCGTCCCCGACATCAAGTTCGCCTCTTTCCGCCAGGAAGTTGCACCAATGGCTTTTTACGTGTGGGGCAAGTACCAGTGGGGACAGGAAGGTCATTTCTACGACGTCGCCTACGTGAAGTTCAAGGCGGGCAGTGACCTGCGCGCGGGGATGAAATATGTACGCGAATCGTTAGCCGGGTTCGACAACGAATCTTCTTTCGATGTCCGTAGCTACGACGAAGTGCTGCAGCAGACTTACAAGCAGGAGTCGAACTTTGACTCACTGATTACATTGTCCAGCTTTGCCGCTATCTTCATCTTGATCGCAGGAGTATTCGGAAGAAGACTGGAAGGCCGGAGAAAATAATCCGCATCTCCGGCACTTTTTTCCCCTGTTCTGTCGTATCTTTGTTGCGCAGACAATCACGTGCAGTACACAAAAATTTACTGACGGACAGTCTGGAAATACAGGAATACGCAAAATCTATCGAATGAGCAAACAAAGGCTATAAATTATGGGGAATAAAATAAATAGGCACCTGATCCTTTCTTTATTACTTTTTTTCCTGTTGCCGCTTCAGGCGCAGACTCCACAGCTCAGCAACGATGCGAAGATCAGCCTGCTGACGGTTTCGCCGTCGGATGATGCGGTTTATACGGTTTACGGGCATTCGGCGCTCCGGGTGCAGGACGCGGCGCAAAAGATCGATGCGGTGTTCAACTACGGGATCTTCTCTTTTGCCAAACCTAATTTCATTTACCGCTTTGCCAAAGGGGAAACGGATTACCGGTTAGGCGTGGAACACTTCCGCGACTTTATGATCGAATATGAGATGCGGGGAAGCGAAGTGACGGAACAGGTGCTGGACCTCGACTCCATCACGAAGAACCGGATCTGGGAGGCCTTGCTCATCAATAACCGGCCGGAAAACAGAGTCTACCGGTATAATTTCTTTTTCGATAACTGCGCAACCCGTCCGGCAGCTATCGTGGAGGCGAACGTAGAAGGTAAGATGCTTTTTCCCGACTCGGGAAGGAAACAGACGTTCCGCGATATGATAAACGATTGCACCCGCAATCATCCCTGGCTGACATTCGGATGCGACCTGGCGTTGGGAAGCCCGACCGACCGCGTCGCGACGCCCCGCGAAGAGATGTTCCTGCCAGTATACCTGAAAGAGGCTTTCGGGAAGGCAACCGTCACCGGGACAGACGGTTCGGTCCGGAACCTGGTCGGCTCGGAACAAATCCTGACGGAAGGGATCACGGACGATACCGACATGGAGAGCGATCTCTTCACTCCGCTTGTCTGCTGCTGGACGTTTTTCCTGCTTGTGTTAGCGGTCACTTTTATCGAATGGCGCCGGAAAACATATTTCCGCATTGTCGACTGCGTCCTGTTTTTCATGGCGGGAATGGCAGGCGTCGTGATGTTCTTCCTCTGCTTCATTTCAACGCATCCGAGCATCTGGCCGAACTGGTCGATCGTCTGGTTACAACCATTTGATCTGATAGCTGTTATTTTGTTTGCAGTAAAAAAGTTAAGAAAGGCTGCATATTACTATCATTTTATTAACTTTGCGGCGCTTACGCTAATGCTGGCTGGCTGGTATTTCATTCCACAGCACTTAAATACAGCATTCATCCCTTTGGTAATGAGCCTTTGGCTGCGTTCGGGATATGGCGTTTACAGAAAAATATGGAACATCGGGTACGGAAAATACTAACATCGCTCATCGCAATTCTGGCAGCGACCAATATGGAGGCTCAACAGAGCACGCCCAAATTGGTTGTATGCATCACGGTTGACCAGTTGCGTGGCGATTACATCGAATACTTCTACAATACATTCGGCGAGCGCGGATTCAAGCGGTTGATGAATGAAGGACTGGTGTATAGCAATATCCGGTTTGAATTTTCCGATATCGACGAGGCCAGCGCTTTTGCCACCCTGTTTACCGGAAGCAACCCGAACTTCAACGGGATCTCCGGGACTAACACATACGATTTCGATAAAGACAGGGAAGTTTCGATCCTGAACGATCCGGATTATCTCGGCAACTATACTAAAGAGCATTATTCCCCCCGCAAACTAATCAGTTCCACCATCGGAGACGAACTGAAAATCGCCTCCAAAGGAAGAAGCGACGTTTACTCCATCGCTCCCAATCCGGAGAGCGCCATCATCTCGGCCGGACATGCGGCCAACGGTGCATTCTGGATGGACGATTACAACGGGAAATGGGCGACAACGACTTACTATAAAGGGCTTCCCTGGTATGTCGACCGCTACAATAACGGGCCGGAATCCTTGTCGGCACGCCTGGAACAGATGGCTTGGACACCGTCATTGCCGTTGGACAAATTCAATGCTTTCCCGTATGTGCTGGATGAAATTCCTTTCAAATATACATTTAAGGAAAACACAAACGAGTGTTTCTTCAACTTAAAGACCTCACCCTTTATCAATAAGGAAGTCAACCGCTTGGCGCTTCAATTCCTCGAATACGGAGCTTTCGGTACACGTTCTTGTCCGGATATGCTTGCCATCACTTATTATGCCGGCAACTATCGCGGAAACATGAACAAGGAATACACCCGCGAAATACAGGACACTTACTATCAACTGGATAAGGACCTGGAGGAATTGCTGGACAAGATCGACAAGAAGGTCGGGCTCAACAATACGCTGATCGTATTCACCGGTTCCGGCTATTACAAGAGCGAAGAAGAATACCCGGAAGGGATGCAGCTGATTAACGGCGAATTTCACCCGAAACGGTGCGTCGCCCTGCTCAATATGTACTTGATGGCTCTCTACGGCCAGCACACAAACTGGGTAAAGGGTTTCTATAACAACCAGATTTATCTGAACCGCAAAGCGATAGAAGATGCCAAGCTGGAACTGATCACCATACAGGAAAAGGCAGCCGAATTCCTGCGCGAGTTCAGCGGCGTACAGTTCGTTGCAACGGA
The DNA here is from genome assembly GCF_003479205.1 of Parabacteroides sp. AF17-28. Classification (NCBI taxonomy): domain Bacteria; kingdom Pseudomonadati; phylum Bacteroidota; class Bacteroidia; order Bacteroidales; family Tannerellaceae; genus Parabacteroides; species Parabacteroides sp. AF17-28. The sequence continues at coordinate 29,097 of NZ_QUGV01000008.1, forward strand.
AAATGTGCTCCGCACGGGCAACTGGAACGAAAAGACATCCCAATACCTGCACGGCACGCATCTGTCAAACCGTGGCGACCTGATCATCGAGTTGCAACCGGGATGGACCATCAACAATGACGATCCGAAAGCGAAAGTAAAAGTAATACGAAATAATGCAGTGATAACCCCGCTGGTATTTATGGGCAACGGTCTCAAACCGGAGCATATCTACCGCGAAGTAAAAGCCACAGAGGTAGCCCCTACGGTGACCCACGTGCTGAGGATCAGACCGCCAAATGCATCCCTCAGCTTGCCGCTCCGGGAATTGACAATCAAAAAATAAGGATTGAATCATCAGTTCCCCCGGTTTCAAACAATACTATTTTACAAACTAAATAAAAGAATAATAACGTCCGAAGATTAGGAGAATTCTTAATCTTCAATTCAATAATTATATCATGGGATTTAATGAATTTATGACGAAGCTGTTCGGCAACAAGTCGCAGCGTGACCTGAAAGAAATTACCCCGTATGTGGATAAGATCAAGGCCGTATATCCGTCAATCCAAAAGCTCTCGAACGACGAGCTTCGTGCAAAAACAGACGAGATCAAACAACGTATCCAGGACTATGTAGCCGATGAACGCGCCAAAGTGGAAGAACTGCGCAAAGGCATCGACGACAAAGAACTGGAAGAACGTGAAGCGATCTGGGCTGAAGTAGACAAGATCGAAAAAGAAATCACAGAAAAGATGGAAGTCGTACTGGAAGAATCTCTTCCGGAAGTATTCTCCATCATGAAAGATACGGCTCGCCGTTTCACAGAGAACGAAACGATCGAAGTGACAGCAAACGACTTCGACCGCAACCTGGCTACCAAATTCGACTTTGTGGAAATTGACGGCGACAAAGCCCTCTACCACAACCATTGGGTTGCCGGCGGTAACGAAATAACCTGGGACATGATCCACTACGATGTCCAGCTGTTCGGTGGTGTCGTTCTGCATAAAGGTAAGATTGCGGAAATGGCGACCGGTGAAGGTAAAACATTGGTGGCAACCCTGCCGGTATTCCTGAACGCGTTGACACGTAATGGTGTGCATGTCGTAACCGTAAACGACTACCTGTCCAAACGTGACTCGGAATGGATGGGCCCGCTCTATATGTTCCACGGGCTTTCCGTTGACTGTATCGACAAACACCAGCCGAACTCCGATGCCCGTCGTGCGGCTTACAATGCAGATATCACATTCGGTACGAACAACGAATTCGGTTTCGACTACCTGCGCGACAATATGGCGATCAGCCCGAACGACCTGGTACAGCGCAAACACAACTATGCGATTGTCGATGAGGTCGACTCCGTATTGATCGATGATGCCCGTACGCCGTTGATCATCTCCGGTCCGATCCCCCGCGGTGAGGAACAGTTGTTCGAACAGTTCCGCCCGAACGTAGAAGTGGTTGTTAATGCACAGAAAGACCTTTGCTCCAAATTCCTGATCGAAGCTAAGAAGAAAATGGCAAGCAGCGACCAGAAAGAGGTGGAAGAAGGTTCCATCCAGCTCTACCGCTCTTTCAAGGGATACCCGCGCAACAAGGCGCTTATCAAATTCCTGAGCGAACAGGGTGTTAAGGCCCAGATGTTGAAGACGGAAGAATACTTCATGTCTGAAAACATGCGCCATATGCACGAAGCGACAGACGAACTGTACTTCGTGATCGACGAAAAAAACAACAGCATCGAACTGACAGATAAAGGTATCGACCTGCTAACCGGTAACTCGGACGACGCGACATTCTTCGTATTGCCCGATATCACCTCACAGCTCTCCGAACTGGAGCACATCCAGAACGAGGAAGAAAGACAGGCCAAGAAAGACGAACTGCTCGCCAACTATTCTGTCAAGAGCGAACGTGTGCATACGATCAACCAGCTGTTGAAGGCTTACACCTTGTTTGAAAAGGACGACGAATACGTGGTGATGGACAACAAGGTCATGATCGTAGACGAACAGACGGGTCGTATCATGGACGGACGCCGTTACTCGGACGGTCTGCACCAGGCTATCGAAGCCAAGGAACGTGTGAAAGTGGAAGCTGCCACACAGACATTCGCAACGATCACCCTGCAGAACTACTTCCGTATGTATCACAAGCTGTCAGGTATGACCGGTACGGCTGAGACGGAAGCAGGCGAATTCTGGGACATCTATAAACTGGATGTTGTCGTAATCCCGACAAACCGCCCGATCGCCCGTAACGATATGAACGACCGCATCTACAAGACCAAGCGCGAGAAGTATAACGCCGTAATCGAAGAGATCGTGCAGTTGACCGAAGCCGGACGTCCGGTACTGGTCGGTACGACATCTGTCGAAATCTCCGAATTGCTGAGTCGTATGCTTACGATGCGCAAGATCAAACATAACGTATTGAATGCGAAGTTACACCAGAAGGAAGCCGAGATCGTGGCAACAGCCGGACAAACCAGTACGGTGACAATCGCTACCAACATGGCCGGTCGTGGTACCGACATCAAGCTGTCGCAGGAAGTGAAAGCTGCCGGCGGTTTGGCTATCATCGGTACGGAACGTCACGAAAGCCGCCGCGTAGACCGCCAGTTGCGTGGTCGTGCCGGACGTCAGGGTGACCCGGGTTCTTCTGTATTCTTCGTTTCTTTAGAAGACGACTTGATGCGTCTGTTCGCTTCCGAAAAGATTGCCGGACTGATGGACAAGTTAGGATTCAAGGAAGGCGAAGTGTTGGAGCACAGCATGCTGAGCAAGTCTGTGGAACGTGCACAGAAGAAGGTGGAAGAAAACAACTTCGGTATCCGTAAACGCCTGTTGGAATACGACGACGTGATGAACTCACAGCGTAACGTGATCTACACCCGCCGCCGTCACGCCTTGATGGGAGAACGTATCGGACTGGACGTGTTGAACACGATTTATGATACTTCCGTTGCAATCGTCGACCAGCATTCGGATGGCGATTACGAAGGCTTCAAGCTGGAACTGTTCAAGACGTTCGCTATGGAATGTCCGTTCACAGAAGAGGAATTCAAGAGCGAAAAGGCGGATAAACTGGCCGACAGACTGTTCGACGAAGCACTGCAACTGTTCAAACGCCGTATGGAACGCATGACACAGGTTGCCAACCCGGTTATCAAACAGGTTTACGAACACCAGGGAGCGATGTATGAAAACATCATGATCCCGATCACAGACGGCAAACGCATGTATAATGTTTCCTGCAACCTGAAAGAAGCATACGAAACTGAAAGCAAGGCGATCACAAAAGCATTCCAGAAATCAATCGTCCTGCATACGATCGACGAAGCCTGGAAAGAACACCTGCGTGAAATGGACGAACTGCGCCACTCGGTACAGAACGCCAGCTACGAAAACAAAGATCCTCTGTTGATCTACAAGCTGGAATCATACAACCTGTTCAAGAACATGGTAGATGTGATGAACCGCAAGACAGCAGCCGTCCTGATGCGTGGTCAGATCCCTGTCCGCGAAGAACCGACCGAAGAAGAAAAGCAGGCTATGGCAGCCCGCCAGGCAGCAGCCGAAGAAGCAGCCCGCCAGCGTATCGCCATCCAGAAAGCCGAGGCCGAACGTCACCAGGACATGAGCAAATATCGTGCAGTAAAAACCGATATCACCGGTAACAATGATCCGGAAGCCCGTGCACCGCAACAGCCGCGCCAGGAACCGGTTCGCGCAGAAAAACGCGTAGGCCGCAACGATCCTTGCCCTTGCGGAAGCGGTAAGAAATACAAGAACTGTCACGGACAGGGTTTATAATCCTCTCCTATCAATAAAGCGAAGGCGGCCCAAAAGGTCGCCTTTGTTCGTATTCACCAAATGCAGATCATTGCAAAAATAAGTCTGCGTACCTCTGCGTCGTCTGCGCCTGTCTGCGTCCGGTAATTTCGAAAAAATAACATTGCCGAAATATCATTTTGTCAGATTATTCGTATATTGGAGGCCAATAAACCATTAAATACTAACAATATGATCATCGGAATTCCTAAAGAGATTAAGAACAATGAGAACCGCGTGGCACTTACGCCCGCCGGTGCAAAGGAGTTGGTAACACGAGGACACACCGTGTATGTACAGCATACAGCCGGTGAAAACAGCGGATTTCCGGATGCAGCCTATGAGGCGGCAGGCGCCCAGATCCTCCCCTCTATCGGAGATGTATATAAGATTGCCGAGATGATCGTCAAAGTAAAAGAACCTATCGCAGCCGAGTATCCGCTCGTACGAAAAGGACAATTAGTATTCACCTATTTCCATTTCGCTTCCGACGAGAAACTGACATTAGCCATGATGGAAAGCGGCTCTATCTGCTTAGCATACGAAACGGTCGAGAATCCGGACGGTACGCTTCCGCTGCTGATCCCCATGAGTGAAGTCGCCGGCCGCATGTCCGTACAGGAAGGTGCCCGTTTCCTTGAAAAGCCGCAAGGCGGAAAAGGCATCCTGCTGGGTGGCGTTCCGGGTGTCAAGCCCGCCAAAGTGCTGGTGTTGGGCGGCGGCGTGGTCGGACATAACGGAGCCCTGATGGCTGCCGGTATGGGTGCGGATGTCACGATTGCCGATATCTCCCTGCCACGCCTGCGCTATCTGGACGAGATCATGCCGTCCAATGTCAAGACATTATATTCTTCCACCCATAACATCGAACAGGAACTTCCGACAACCGACCTCGTGATCGGTGCCGTCCTGATTCCGGGAGCCAAAGCGCCCCATCTCATAACCCAGGAGATGCTCAAGTTGATGAAGAAAGGCAGTGTGCTGGTAGACGTCGCCATCGACCAGGGCGGCTGCTTCGAGACCTCACACCCGACGACCCATGCCGATCCGATCTTCGAAGTGGAAGGGATCGTACACTATTGCGTAGCCAATATTCCGGGGGCCGTTCCACAGACTTCCACCCTCGCCCTCACCAACGCCACGCTTCCCTACGTCCTGAAGTTGGCGGACAAAGGATGGCGGAAGGCTTGCGAAGAAGACAAAGGGCTGGCGCTCGGTCTTAATATCGTGGAAGGCAACATCGTCTATCCGGCAGTAGCGGAAGCATTCGAACTGCCTTGCTCCACCGTTCTATAAAATGATACAAACAATATAAAAAACATAGGGGCAGCGAAAACGTTGCCCCTTCATATTCTTTATAAATCTAAAAAAACACAAAAACCTTTTGTCCCTTACATCACACTTACTACCTTAGTCGAATTAATTTTAAAATATACATTTAATCACCATGAAGAAAATTATCTTATTACTGGCTTTTTGCCTGAGCGTAGGCAATTTATTCGCTCAAGATGCAAACGCAGACAAATTGCGTGAAGAAGGAGATGCAGCCATGACTGCTAAAAACTATCCTGAAGTTGTCACCAAGTACAGCGAATTTCTGAAACTGACGAACTATGAAGATGAAAGCCGTATCTTTAACTGCGCCTTTGCAGCCTTTAATGCAAAACAGTTTGACAACGCTATCAAATTCTACGACATGGCCATCCAGAAAGGCTATAAAGTCGACGACGCTTACGTAGGGAAAGCAATGTCTTTGCGTAGCCAGGACAAAGCAGCCGATTTCACAACAACAGTCGAAGCAGGTTTAAAAGTCAACCCGCAAAATACCAATTTGGAGAAATTACTCTACGGTTATTGCATGAAAAAAGGACAGGCAGCCCAGAAAGCCGGCAAGACAGACGAAGCGGAAGAACTGTTCAAAGACGTACTGGTTGTCGGTAACAAGACATATAAAGGCAACGCCCTCTACAGCCTCGGCGTAATGTTTTACAATGCAGGTGCTAAAATCCTGACAGATGCCACTCCTATCGCAACATCCGATCCGGACAAATACGCTGCCGAAAAGAAGAAAGCAGACGCCCAGATGGCAAAAGCAAAAGGTTACCTGGAGCAGGCAATCGCCTTGAACCCGGCAGATGCCAATTCCAAAAAGATTCTGGATGCTATCAAATAAATAAACCGGAGACTTAAAAAAACAACGATAAGAGAGGGGAATTTTACGATATTCCCCTCTCTTTTTCCTTAAAAATGATATTTCCGCGGGCGAGTATAGTCCCAAGTACTCCTGTATTCAAACGGCTGCTTCCCGGTATGCAACTTGAAAAAGCGGGAAAAACACTCCGGACTGTTAAAACCTATACAAACCCCTATCTGTCCGATCGGCATACTCGTCTTTTCCAGATATTCACGTGCAATCAGAACCAGGTAACGGTCGCGCCATTGTACAGCCGTTATGCCGCTCATCGCACGCACAGCCCCACCCAAATCGGACGTAGAAACTCCCATTTCCTTAGCATAAACGGAGATTTCCACATGTTTCAGAACCCGTACCAGACAGGCAAAAGTATCCATAAAATCATTGCCACTCGGCCGATTCCCGTGAAAATCGCGTGGAATACCTTGCCAAAGCTCTTCTTCAGTCGCTTCGCGATCAGAGGCAGTCACATAAACATCTTCTGGAAGTATTTTCTTGTATTTATAATCCATGACAGTCTATTTTTTTAGGTTATCGGGGATAAGATTCGAATAAAAACGGATTAAAAAAGCCGTTGCGAGATATTTTTTGACTAAAAATCAAATAGCGATCAACTCTATCCGCATAGATTTGATCGCTATTTGATTTTTAATCAGAAACAACGCTGTATATTTGATTCAATATAATCATATAATCAAAAAGACAACCATTGATTTGATTGCAATTTACAAAGATATCAAATCTACCGTCGATTCTTACTTGAAGAAGTACCGGAAGATGTCGTTTCCGTTCGCATAAATCAACAAGGCGAACAGGAGGAACATGCCGGTGACCTGCGCATATTCGAGGAACTTGTCGCTCGGCTTGCGGCGGGCAATCACTTCATAGATCAGGAACATCACATGTCCGCCGTCCAATGCCGGGATAGGCAATATGTTCATAAAGGCAAGGATGATGGAAAGGAATGCCGTCCTCATCCAGAATGTCTGCCAATCCCATTCGGCAGGGAACAGGTTTCCGATCGTTCCGAAACCGCCTAAGCTGGAAGCGCCTTCTTTCGTAAAGACATATTTCATGTCGCTCACATAGCCTTTCAACGTATTCACGCCCAACATAACGCCGGCGGGGAATGATTCAAGGAAGCTATATTTGCGAGTCACGGTCTGATATATATCAAAATAAGAGAGAGAATAAACGCCTAACTTGCCTGCCGTATCAGTACGCAATGTCAAGGACTGCGGGGCGCCAGCGCGGTAAAATCCGACCATGATATCTTTATCCTTATTCTGCGCCAATATTTCTCCGACTTCATAAAAAGTAGGCGTCATAACACCATTGATCGACACGATACTGTCCTTCGGTTGCAGCCCGGCAATAGCGGCAGGCGAATCATTTCCGGCAAGCTCGCGCACGACCATCGGGAAACGGTAAGCGGCAAAACCTTGCTTGTCACGCATAAAGCGCTGTGCCATATCTTCGGGGATGGGAATGATGGTTTCCACACCGTCGCGCAGGACTGTTACAGTCTGTGCATTGAGCACATGGCGCAAGCAATCTTCACCGAAACGTTCCAGTTCCGTATCGTCAGCCCGCAAAAGGACATCGCCGTCACGAAAGCCTACGTTATGGAAAGTTTCGCTGTAATCCATACCGGCTTTCACGTTCTTCAAAGGCAGGTAGGTATCACCCCAGGTAAACAATACCATCGAATAGATAAAGAGAGCCAGCAAGAAATTGAACAATACGCCGGCAATCATAATCATCAACCGTTGCCCGGCTGGTTTGGAGCGGAACTCGTAAGGCTTGGGCGGTTGTGCCATTGCCTCTTTGTCCATGCTCTCGTCTATCATACCGGATATCTTGCAATAACCTCCCAAGGGAAGCCAGCCGACGCCGTATTCCGTTTCACTGTTTTTAGGCTTGAACTTGAATATCGAAAACCAGGGGTCGAAAAAGAGGTAGAACTTCTCTACCCTGACCTTAAAGATACGGGCAAAGATAAAATGCCCGAACTCGTGGACCAGGACCAATATCGATAAGCTCAGAATGAGCTGTAGTGCCTTAACCAAAAATGTTTCCATCTATTATTCTTTAATTTATATATTCTTTAAAACAAACTCGCCGCTATGCGCCGCGCCTCCGCATCTGTCGCCACATAGTCGTCATAGGTGGGGACAGGGATAAAGGTGGCTTTTGCCATTGTTTTTTCGATCACTTCACTCATCTGCAAGAAACCGATCTCGTCGCGCAGGAAAGCAGCCACCACCACTTCGTTAGCCGCATTCAGGATACAAGGCATATTCCCGCCTTTCCGGATGGCATCGAAAGCAAACGCAAGGTTGCGAAAACGCTCCATGTCGGGCTCTTCAAAAGTAAGCGTTGCATATTGGCTGAAATCCAGACGGGGCGCTTTACTGTGCAACCGTTTAGGATAAGAGAAGGCATAGCTGATCGGCAGCTTCATATCGGGAATACCCAACTGTGCCATCACCGCGCCGTCCTCGAACTGAACCATCGAATGGATCACGGATTGCGGATGTACAACGACCTGTATCTGTTCCGGAGTCACTCCGAACAGCCATTTCGCCTCGATCATCTCAAAGCCCTTATTCATCATGGAAGCCGAATCGATCGTGATCTTGGCGCCCATACTCCAGTTCGGATGTTTCAATGCTTGCGCCTTGGTAACAACAGCCAGTTCTTCCATAGTCTTCGTCCGGAAAGGACCGCCGGAAGCCGTCAGTAATATCTTCTCGACCTGATTCTCCCATTCCCCCGCTAAACACTGGAAAATAGCAGAATGTTCAGAATCGACAGGAAGGATCGGCACCTTATGTTCGACAGCCAACGCTGTGATCAATTCGCCTGCCACGACCAGGGTTTCCTTGTTTGCCAACGCGATCGCCTTGCCTGCTTTGATGGCGGCAATCGTCGGTTTCAGACCGGCATAGCCCACCATAGCCGTCAGGACCATATCGATCGGTTCCGACTGGACCACCTGGGCTATTGCATCCGAACCCGCCCACACTTTGATGGGAAGGTCTTCCAGCGCCTCTTTCAATTCGGGATATTTCTGCTCGTTGGCGATCACCACCACTTCGGGCATATATTTACGTGCCTGGTTGATCAGGAGATCGACCTGATTATTGGCAGTGAGAGCATATACTTCAAAAAGGTCGGGATGTTCGCTGACAACTTCCAGTGCCTGCGTCCCGATAGAACCTGTAGAGCCTAATATGGCCAAGCTTCTTTTCATGCGTATTAAAATGCTATATATTCTTCGGGGTTAACCGGACTGCCTTTATACCACAACTCAAAATGGAGATGAGGGCCTGTCGACAGTTTCCCCGTATTGCCTACCAGAGCGACGGCTTCACCCGCCACAACACGGTCGCCCACCTCTTTCAGCAATAGTTCATTATGTTTATAGATCGATAAAAAACCGTTCTTATGCTGTACCTGTATCACATTTCCGGAGTTCGGATCGAAACCGGCAAAGATCACCGTGCCGTCCAACGTTGCCAGCACACTCTCTTTCGGAGCGGCCACCAGATCGACCCCGTAATGGCGGATATTGGCATCATAATGGGCAGAGACAACACCGTTTACCGGCTTGTAGAAGAAGACCCCGTCGGTCGGAACCGGGTTCGGGTCCAGCACAGCCAGGTTATATTTCTCCGCCTCCTCAAACTCTTTTACAAATTTCGTTTCTTCCTTGCTGCGCGGAATCTCATAATCCGGATTGACACGCGCCAGCGAATCGATCTCGCGAATCGAATCGATCGGCATCGTCCCCGACAGGATACCGGCGACATTATTCAGATAAAGGGATTGAATCTGTATCATCCTTTCTAACGAATCAGCACGCAAGGCGTTTTGCATGATCTCTTTCCGGACTTCCACATCCAGATAACCCGGCAGGTAGTTTCGTATCGGCGTCTTAATAATGATCAACGATGTGAAAACAATCAGCAGGAAAGCGAACAAGCCCAACATGGCAAACGCGGAAAGCTGCGACAAACGGAACGACCATACTTCCTCCAATGTACTTTCGTTGAAGAAAGACAGCTTATATTTAAACCGAATCCGGTGCCAGAATGATTTTGTGTTTGTTCGTTTTTGCTTACGTGCCATGTGTATTCATCAATTTCATAAATCCAGCAAGCCGTCCGGAATGGACACGACCAGCTTTTTATTCTCGTGATCAGCCGACAGGATCAGCTCTTCGACAGCCGGCAACAGGAGTTCCTCGCCATTATGGTCGATCTGCAGGAGTACATTGAGCGTCGATTCGTCGACATCGGTCACCTCTCCTATCTCGCCATGTACCCCGTCTATGACGGTATAGCCTATAAAGCTGTCCCACGTCATATCTCCGACCAGATCATCTTCATCCACCTCATCGAGCGGGTAGAACACTTCGCGGTTGGAAAATTCGCGGGCTGCCTTTTCATCGTCCACATTCTTCAACTTCAGCAAAATGACTGTGTCCGTTTTATAACGGTACTCTTCGATAAAAAAAGGGACCAGGATTCCGTCCATCTCGCAGACGATATACGGATCATCCGAATCATCGAATACGTCACTGTTCGTCACTAATGCGATCTCCCCTTTTATGCCATGAGGTTTGGCAAACTGTCCTATCTTGAAAACGTCTTCTTTCTTTATCATGACAAGAATGTTTAAAGTCGGGTAATACGTGCCCCGATGCTATTCAACCGTTTGTCAATATTCTGATATCCGCGGTCTATCTGGTCGATGTTATGGATACGGCTGGTCCCTTCGGCGCTCATAGCGGCAATCAGCAGGGCGATACCGGCACGGATATCCGGAGACACCATATTGGAAGCACGCAGTTTGAAGCGGTTTCCCAGACCGATCACAGTTGCCCGGTGCGGATCACAAAGGATAATCTGCGCTCCCATATCGATCAGTTTGTCGACAAAAAAGAGACGGCTCTCAAACATCTTCTGATGGATCAGCACGCTGCCGACCGCCTGTGTCGCTACAACAAGGAAGACACTCAGCAAGTCCGGCGTCAGTCCCGGCCAGGTCGCATCGGCAATTGTCATGATAGAACCGTCGATAAATGTCTCGATCTCATAAGAATCGTGTGCCGGGATATGGATATCGTCTCCCATCTGTTCGACAGTGATCCCGAGGCGGCGGAATGAATCGGGAATAATTCCCAACATTTCATAGCCTGTATTCTTAATCGTAATGTCGGAACCGGTCATAGCGGCCATTCCGATGAAACTGCCGACCTCGATCATATCCGGCAGGATCGTATGTGTCGTACCGCCCAACGCCTCAACCCCTTCAATCGTCAGCAGATTGGAGCCGACACCCGAAATACGGGCTCCCATGCGGTTCAGCATGGAGGAAAGTTGTTGCAGGTATGGTTCGCAGGCAGCATTATATATCGTTGTTTTTCCTTCCGCCAGCACAGAAGCCATCAGGATATTAGCCGTACCGGTCACAGAAGCTTCGTCGAGCAGCATATACGCACCTTTCAGCTTCTTGGCTTCAATTTCGTACAACTGACGGTCCGGATCATAACCAAAGCTGGCACCTAATTTCTGTATGCCGACAAAATGAGTATCCAGACGGCGACGTCCGATCTTATCTCCTCCCGGTTTCGGGAGCAATGCCTTTCCGAAACGGGCGACCAAAGGCCCGACAATCATCACCGAACCGCGAAGGGAACTGCTCTTACGCAGAAACTCGTCCGTTTCGAGATAATTCAAGTCGACGGCATCCGCCTGAAAAGTATAAGTATCGGCTGCCGGGCGCTCCACCTTCACCTGCATCTCACGCAAGAGCTGGATCAGGTTGTTCACATCCAGGATATCGGGGACATTATGAATCGTCACTTTCTCCGGCGTAAGCAGTGTCGCGCAGATCACCTGCAGGGCCTCGTTCTTCGCGCCCTGGGGTACAATCTCACCGGACAGCCGGTAACCGCCTTCTATGACAAATGAACTCATCGGCCTTTACGTGAATAGTTCTTTTTGCTGCCGCCGCTGTTTGTATTGTTGCGCGCGAGGATATCACGACTTTCCGCCAGCTTATGCACCTCTTCATCCAACACAATCTGTCCTTCCGACAGTTCGTCCAAATCTTTAAAGATCTTCCGGTCGTCAACTGACTCCTTATTCCAAGTCAGGAACGACTTCTTCATCTGGGTAGCCAACAATTTGACAAGTTGGTCTTTCTCGGCTCCCGGCTCAAATTCCGTTGCTTTCTGGATCATCTTTTCAAGCGTCTTTCCATAATGACGATACCGGATGCGCTGGTTGTTATACGGCAAACGCGGCGGACGCGAGTAAAGGTCTTCCTTGCGTATGATCTCATACGGATAATCGATATCCAGTTTAAAATCAGCCATGATAGCCAGATGGTCCCACAAAATATGCTTGAAGTCATTTACATCGCGCAAATGGGGAAACATGTTTCCCATGATGTTAATTATAGAATCGGCACAGCGTTTACGTTCTTCCCTGTCCTGAATAGCGACACAATAATCTACCATATTCTGTATATTACGTCCGTACTCAGGCATCACTAATTTCTTTTCTTCTGTATTATATTTCATTACAAATTCTGTTTATCCGACAAAGTTACAGATTATAATTGACTTAAGCAAGACGGTCCCGTAACAGGAAATACGGCAGGGGAAGTTTTTATAGTTTTTACAGTTTTCAACTTTCAACTGTAAACGCTTTCCAAAGCGCATCCTCCGGAACAGGTGCGACAATGCTGACCGGTTCTTTTGAGACAGGATGGATAAATTCGGCGCTGCGGGAATGCAGGCTGATACCGCCGTCGGGGTTGGAACGGGGAAAACCGTATTTCAAGTCGCCTTTGATGGGACAGCCCATTTTGGCAAGCTGGCAACGGATCTGATGATGACGGCCGGTTTTCAGGTCTATGGCCAATAGATAATAATTGTCCGAACGGGCAATTACTTTATAGTGCAGGATTGCTTTCTTGGCATCTGCCCGTTCCGTGTCGTAAGCATAACTCTTGTTTTGCTTCTCATTGCGGACAAGCCAGTTCACCAGTTCGCCTTCTTCAGCCGGCGGACAGTTCTTGACGATCGCCCAATAGGTCTTCTTCACCTCACCTACACGAAACATTTCATTCAGACGGGAAAGCGCCTTGCTTGTCTTGGCAAACAGAACGACACCGCTGACCGGGCGATCCAGCCGGTGCGTAACGCCTACAAAGACATTACCGGGTTTACAATACTTCTCTTTCAGCCACGCCTTAAGCATGTCCGAAAGAGGAGTATCACCGGTTTTATCTCCTTGTACAATCTCGCGGCAAGTCTTGTTTACCGCAATAATATGATTGTCTTCGTAGATAACTTCCATATATTACATGTTCATGCCACCGTCAACCTGGATCACCTGGCCGGATACGTAAGAAGACATATCGGAAGCCAGGAATGTAGCGATGTTAGCCACATCTTCAGGCGTACCGCCGCGACGCAGAGGGATCTTCTTTGCCCACTCGGCCTTAATCTCTTCCGACAAGGCAGCCGTCATATCTGTCATGATAAAGCCCGGAGCGATTGCGTTGGCACGGATGCCACGTGAACCTAATTCCTGTGCAACAGACTTAGCCAGACCGATCATACCTGCTTTGGAGGCGGAATAGTTGCTCTGGCCGGCATTACCGTGTACACCGACAACAGATGCCATATTGATAATGCTGCCTGAACGCTGTTTCATCATCACCGGAGTACAAGCGTGGATAAAGTTGAAAGCAGACTTCAGATTGACACCGATAACAGCATCCCACTGGCCTTCGCTCATACGCATCATCAGGCCGTCTTTCGTGATACCGGCGTTATTCACCAGAATATCTACACGACCGAAGTCTTTTACCACTTCAGCGACCACGTTATGTGTTTCTTCAAAATTGGCAGCGTTGGAAGCATAACCTTTTGCTTTTACGCCCAATGCTTCAATCTCTTTCTGGGTAGCCAGACCGTTTTCGTCGATCACCAGGTCCGTGAATGCAATGTTTGCGCCTTCGGCTGCGAACTTCAATGCGATAGCTTTGCCGATACCGCGTGCGGCACCGGTAATGATTGCCACTTTTCCTTCTAATAATTTCATATTCATTTCGTTTTTAGATTCAACATTTAATCAGACAGGCTCCTGCCGAATAACCACCGCCGAACACGGTGATAGCCACCAGGTCGCCTTTCTTGAAACTATGGTCGTTCTGAGCATACACCAATGCGGAACTAACAGAACCGGTATTGCCTAATTCTTCAATATTATGCAGGAACTTTTCTTCCGGCAGTTCGAGTTGCTTGGCTATATTGGACATGATACGCATATTAGCCTGATGACCGATGAAGTAAGTCAGGTTGTCCAGTGTGTAACCATTCTTCTCTAACAGGAAGAGCACATTCTTCGGCATATAGGTACAAGCCTGGATAAAGACATCACGTCCTTCCGGCATCATGATACCGCCGTCGCACGGACGGAGATGCACGGCATCCGGTGCTTTGCCCAGATGGCCGAGTCCTTGCGTAAAGACTTCCACCACTTCCGGGTCTGTATCCGACACACGTTCCTTTGAAATAAAGAAAGCTGCTGCCGCATCGCCCCAGAGGTGACCGGCTTTCGGGTCCGTTTCATTATAATAAGCAGAGTTCTTGTCCGCAGAAAGAATCAATGCTTTTGTTGCTTTTCCCATAGCGAAATATCCCTCCACTACTTCCAGCGCATTCAAGAAAGAAGAACAGGCGGAAGAAAGATAGAGTGCTTTTGCGTTCTCGATATTAAATTCGTGCTGGACAAGATGGGCAGCAGTCGCTACCGTATCATAAGGGGAATAAGAGGCTGATATAATCAAGTCTACTTCCGTGATGTCATACGGTAATTTGGGAAGGGCATTGCGGACAGCATCCATACTCATCGTATTAATATTTTCCTCCGCTTTTGCTTTGGAGCGGGAACGAATTCCTGTACGTTGTTCAATCCACTCGCTTGTCAGCCCGTTTAACTCTAAAAAATGTTGGTTATCTACCCGTTCTTCAGGCACATAAAACCCTGTTGCATTAATAAACATTCCTCAGTATTGTGTTACTTTATCTTTATACCATTGAATATTAAATTCATTACATTATCTCTCCGTTTAATCCGCTGGCTGATGTTGTCTCCCATGATTCCACGTATATACGGCACTTCCAACCCTTTCAGGGCATGATGAAGAACAATTGCCGTAATTTCAGTATCGGGCATATCAAAGATACCTTCTTTCACTCCGGCGTCCAGAATACCGTGTATCATCTCTGTTTCACGGATGTCGAAGTTCTTCCTGATTTTCTCTACACGCCATATATCACGGAAAAAGGTTGCTCTCAGCGTCCCGTTACGGAACACCAGCGCTTTAACAGCATCCAGCCTGGCATAAAGAAACGTCATTAACTTCTCATCTGCCGGAAGGTCTTTCTCAGCCACATCCTGCAGCATCTTGTACAACTGGTCCAACTCGGATTCGACCACTGCCAGATAAATCTCGTTCTTACTCTTAAAGTACGTGTAAAGCGTACGTCTTCCTTTTTTGGATGCCTGTGCAATATCGTTCATTGTCGTATTATCCACCCCCATGCGGGCAAACAATTGTCTGGCCACATCCACCAACATCTCACGTGTTTTAGAAACTGTCATCGGCATTTGTATTGCACATTTTGATTAAAACTGTGCGCAAAAGTACCGGAAAAATTATTAACTACCAAAAACATGTTTACATTTTATCCAAACAAACCTTTATAATAGAGATATGGACCAATCCTTTTATAATAAGACAGAACTTATGCAGACAAAGCCTTCCCGGAGATTACTTCCAGACCAAAACGAAAGAAAATACCCGGAAAGTTTGTTTTATTAAAAATAATCCGTACCTTTGCACTCGCAATCAGGAAATGATCGCAACTATATCGCGGAGTGGAGCAGTGGTAGCTCGTTGGGCTCATAACCCAAAGGTCGTAAGTTCGAGTCTTGCCTCCGCAACAATAAAAGCCTTCGGTTCTTTTGAACCGGAGGCTTTCTTATTACCACCTAACTATGCTCCTCTATTGCATGTCACAACTGTATTCTTTCCATGTCACAACTGTCTTCCTTCTATGTTACAGCTGGATTTCTTTTGTTTCACAGCTGTAACATGAATAGCAGGCAGGTATGGAGGGGCCACACATTCCGCATCGTTCATTCTATCTGCCGGGTTGTTCCTTCCTCTACGACACAAACATACACATGAAGTCCGGTTTGAACTCTCTGGCACGTTTGTTGTTATTTTATATATGTATTGAAACAAAGAAAAAGCAGACTTAACAACATATATAAATATGGCCTATATAGATTATTACAAGATTTTAGGAGTGGACAAGAGCGCTTCGCCGGAAGATGTCAAAAAGGCATACAAGAAGCTGGCGCGGAAATACCATCCCGATCTGAACCCTAATGATCCGGATGCACACCGCAAGTTTCAGGAAATAAATGAAGCCAACGAGGTGTTGAGCGACCCGGAGAAACGTAAGAAATACGACCAGTACGGAGAGAACTGGAAACATGCCGACGAGTTTGAAGCCCAGCAACAACAATACCGCCAATATCAGAGCCAGAACGGACAGGGCGGCGGCACTTACTGGAGCACATCAGGCGACGGCAGCGAGTTCTCCGACTTCTTCGAGCAGATGTTCGGAGGCATGGGCGGCAGAAGCAGCTACAGCAGCAGAGGCAGCCAAGGTTTCCGCGGACAGGACTATACGACAGAATTGCAGGTTTCCCTGGCAGAGGCAGCCAAGACACACAAGCAGATTATTACGGTAAACGGCAAGAACCTGCGTATCACAATCCCGGCCGGTATTACAAACGGACAGACCATCAAACTGAAAGGCCAGGGCGGTCCGGGCGTGAACGGCGGACCGGCAGGCGACCTGTACATCACGTTCCACATTCCCGAAGACAGCCGGTTCAAGCGGGTGGGCGACGACCTTTACATCACCGCTCCGTTAAACCTCTACACGGCGATCCTCGGCGGGGAACAGATTGTAGAGACAATGGACGGAAAAGTAAAACTCAAAGTAAACCCGGGAACCCAAAACAATAGCAAAGTACGGTTGAAAGGAAAAGGATTCCCCGTTTACAAAGAGGACGGAAAGTTTGGCGACCTGATAGTCACCTACTCTATCGATATCCCGACTAACCTGACGGACAAGCAGAAAGAGCTGTTCCGCGAGATACAGAGTCTTAATTAAAAAAACAAGATTGTTATGCAAACAGATTTAATCATAGTCAGTGAATACTGCCAGATATGCCATATCGAACCGTCATTCCTTTACATGCTGGAAAAGGGCGGACTGATAGAGATCGACACCGTAGAAGGAGAAAGCTACCTGCCTGCATCCCAACTGTACGATGTTGAACGATACACCCGTATGTACTACGACCTGTCCATCAATGTGGAAGGAATAGACGCCATCCATCATCTGTTGGACCGGATCAAGTCCATGCAGCAGGAAATTAATCATCTGAAGAGCAAACTGAGGTTATACGAAACGGGTAATCATGAATCGATAGCAGATTTATAAACTGTCAAATTGCTGTTTCATAGGCTCCAATAGACTGGGTACAAGAATATATTACAAACTATTTGTAAATAAATTTGGTTTGTAAGAATATTTTTGTACCTTTGCACTCGCAATCAGGAATGATCGCAACTATATCGCGGAGTGGAGCAGTGGTAGCTCGTTGGGCTCATAACCCAAAGGTCGTAAGTTCGAGTCTTGCCTCCGCAACCAGTAAAAGAGAATCAAGCAATTGGTTCTCTTTTTTTATTTACCTTTGCCGCCAAATAAGGAACAATCATGAAACAGATAGAATTAATCCTGAGCCGTCACGGCGAAACGGAAGAAAACAAACAGCATATCATGCAGGGCCAACTACCCGGCCACCTGTCGGAACTGGGAAAGCAGCAAGCTGAAGCATTGGCCGAAAAGCTGGATAACGAAGAGTTAGGTGTGATCGTATGCAGCGATCTGGCACGCAGCTACGACACGGCGATGGCTGTCGCACGCAAGAAAGGATTACAACCGGTAGCCACTCCCCTGCTCCGGGAAATGGACTGGGGCGTCTATACCGGAAAAGTGGCGGATGAGATGGATTTCACCACGCTGCCTGAAAGTGTGGAGACAATCGAAGCGATGTATAAGAGGGCCGGAGAGTTTATCGATTTCCTGAAAAAAGAGTTCCCGGGAAAACGGGTTCTGGCAATCGGGCACGGCGGTTTCAATCGTGCCATCGTAGTACGACTGGAAAAACGCGCCCCCGAACAGATGCTTGAATTGCCGATCATGAAGAATACGGCATGTATGCGTTTCACACTGCCGTAATCTTCCGACGGATATTTTATTAACGGATCGTAATCGTACAATCTTCCAGGCTGTCGATGATAGCAAGGCTTTCGACACGCGCTTGCGCCTCGTTCAGCACATCGCGTCCATGCTGGAACGCCTTTTCTATAATAAAGCCCATTCCTTCCAACTTGGCGCCGGACTGTTTCACCAGGTCGAGCACTCCCATTGCAGCGTTACCATACGCCAGGAAGTCGTCGATAAAGAGGATACGGTCATCCGGGGTTAAAAAGTTATTACTGATACAGACTGTATAATCACGGTCCTTCGTAAACGAATGAACAACGGTAGATAACATATTTTCCATTGTCTTCGGCTTCTTTTTCTTGATGAAGACAACAGGCAGATGCATGATGTATCCGACCATGATAGCCGGGGCAATACCGCTTGCTTCTATTGTCACGATCTTATTGATATCAGCATCCCGGAAACGATAAATAAATTCTTCAGCCACCTTATAAAGCAGCATAGGGTCCATCTGGTGGTTAATAAAACTGTCGACCTTCAGGATACCTCCCGGATAGCATCTGCCGTCCTGCAAAATACGTTGTTTAAGTAATTCCATTTTATTCTGTTTTATCTTCTTTTACTCGTATCAATACATTTGCAACAATAGCTGCAAGTCCTCCGGTCGTAATGCCGGAAGAGAAAATGCCCTTAATGGCTTGAGGCGCCGTGTTCAGGATATCCGGCATCATCTCCACGCCTAACCCCAGGGAAAGGCTGACAGCCAATACCAAAGTCGCTTTCCGGTTGATCTCCTGGGAAGCGATAATGCGGATACCGGCAGCCGCAACCGTACCGAACATCAACAAGGTAGCCCCGCCCAATACCGGATCGGGCATCAACGAAAAGACAACGCCTACGATCGGGAACAGCCCCAGTAACACCAACATACCGGCAATATAATATCCGACATACCGGCTGGCAACACCCGTCAACTGGATAATACCGTTATTTTGTGCAAATATCGAATTCGGGAAGGAATTAAAGATACCGGCGATAAAGGAATTTACCCCATCTGCCAATACGCCGCCCGACACTCTTTTCAAATAACTGTCTCCTTCTATCGATTTCCCCGAAATCATAGAGTTTGCCGTAACATCACCCGTAGCCTCAATCGCTGTAATCAGATAGACCAGGCCGATTGCCACGAAAGCCGAGATATTCAGGTCCAGCCCATACTTGAACGGCATCGGGATATTGAACCCCATCAGGCTTTGCGAAGAAGCCGCCGCCATGTCGACCATGCCCAGGAAATAAGCCAACGCATACCCGATACATAATCCAAGCACGATAGAACTCATCCGGAGATATTTGTTCTTGCAACGGTTAAAGAACAGTACGCTCAACAGGACAGTCGCCGCCACTCCTATATTCCGGAAACTACCGAACGTACCGTCATCCATCGCACCATATCCGCCGCCGCACGAAACAACTCCTACTTTAATCAGGCTCAATCCGATCAGCAACACCACGATGCCGGACACCAGCGGCGTAATAATAGAACGCATATACTTAAATGTACGGCTGATCACCATCTCGATCGGAGCAGCAGCAATGCAAGCCCCGAATATAAGAGGCAACCCGCCTGCCAACCCGGCAGAGATAATCGGTCCGATAAAAGAAAAGCTCGTCCCCTGGATACAAAGCAACTTTGCTCCGACCGGTCCGATCCGGCGGCATTGGACAAAGGTGGAAATCCCGGATGCAAACAGGGCCATCGAGACCAGGAAACCGGTCGTTTCCAAATCTAACTTTAAAGCTCCGGCAATAATAAGCGGCGGAGTGATAATCGCCACAAAAATAGCCAGCAGATGCTGCAACGCCGCAAACAGAGCTTCCTTAAAAGGGGGACGGTCGTCTATGCCGTAGATAAGATCGGAGTTAAGATTCATACTTGTATTTGTTTGTCTTTTATAAATTCAGTTTCTGGAGTGTTTCACCTTTCGCATTCAGCACACTGAGCGTCATCTCTTTCCCTTTTTTCTGTAAAACCATAACCGTCGCCCCGTCCATTCGGTAGCCGCCACCGACTACAACCGGATAATTATTGCCGACAGTTCCCTTGGGATGATAGGCAAAACGGTGTGTATGTGCATTGATGCTCACAGCAAACGGAGCCTTTTCCAAAATAGCTCCCCATTCGTCCCGGCAAGGATTATAACTGTCATACGCTTCTCCCTTCCCATAAACAGGAATATGATGGATCAATACACGTTTGGACGCTTTCTTAAATGCGCCGGAAGCCAATTCTTCCTTCAAGAACCCCGCCTGTGCTTTGCGCAGCTCCGAAAAATCGTTCAAACCGTAATAAACCCAATGCGTATCCGGCTTATCTTCGCCACAGTCCAGCATCACGATACGGGTATCTCCCCAATTGAATGCGCCGTATGTTTTATCGCCTACATAATCGAAAAGGCTGCGCAATCCGATTGAATAGGCATTCCGTATCTCATGGTTTCCACGGATATAGAAGACAGGCACTTTACTGGCGCCGACGGTTTCGTTCAATTCACTCAGGAAGCGGGTCGCTTCGTCGTGATCGGCAGGGTCGTCGATGCAGTCGCCGTTGAAAATAACGAAATCGTAGTCCAAGCCTTTCACCTGCTTATAAAGGGCCTGCAAAGTTTCCGAATGTTTATGCAGGTCGTTGAAGATAATAGCTGTAAAATCAGTATCGGTGGAGGCAGGCAATGTAAAGCTGTAGAAATCGGATACGGCCGTCTCGCCGAATACTTTTTTATAAGCCTGGTACACCATAATTTCCCGGGAGCAAATACGGTAATAATAGGTCTTGCCCGGCTCGAGATTATCCAACCGGATCTTGTTTTGCAGGTCATTACAAATGGCCTGTCCATCGACAATAGTACGGGCCTTCTGCAAATGTTCCTTGTC
This sequence comes from Parabacteroides sp. AF17-28, assembly GCF_003479205.1. NCBI lineage: Bacteria > Pseudomonadati > Bacteroidota > Bacteroidia > Bacteroidales > Tannerellaceae > Parabacteroides > Parabacteroides sp. AF17-28. Next base: position 50,443 of record NZ_QUGV01000008.1, read on the forward strand.
TGTTCCGTATTCCACCCAGCTATAAGTCGGAACGGTTGTTTGCCACATCACAGTAATGCCGTTTCCAACCGGATTCTGCAAATAAGGTTCCGTACGGAATATCTTGGCTGCGGGCTGCACAAAAATGATATCGGTTACGACAGGACGATGGTCAGAAGCTGCCGGTTCATCCAGTACGCGGGTTGAAATACGGGTAAAAGCGGTTGTATCTTTTGCGTAAGTTGCGATATAATCAAGCGTTTCATCCGGTTTATCGGCAGGGAAAGTCAGCTTCTTCGGATCGGTCAGAATCACAAAATCCTTTTGCAATTGCTGGATAAATTCCGAATCGGGATGTGCATTCATGTCACCGGCTATGAAGAAAGGTTTGTTTGCGGAAGCGGCCACCTGCTTTATAATCGGAAGTGAAAGCATCCGGTCTTCCTCCGTCAGCGACAAATGCGTACAGCAATAAATGTATTTTTCAAATTCCACGACAAGCAGTGCGCGGGCTTCCTCTCTTCCGGGAAGCGGCAGGTAACGATGACTGAGCGGCTTTTCTTTGCTCAACATACCGATGCCATACTTTCCGCCGTCATAATCGATAGCCGGCGCATAGACATAATGCATTAACGTCAGTCCGGCCAATTCGCGCAAGACGTCTTTTCCTCCGCTTCGTCCTGTCACGCTATCGATTTCCTGTACCGCAACAAGATCCGGACAGGCCTTATTGATTGCATCCGCCGTACGCTGAAAATTGGCGGCATCATCCATTCCCCGGCCATTACGAATGTTATAACTCATGATACGCAAGGTATTGTTCTCGCGCTCGCTTTTATTTCTCGAGTAAACTTTTCCCGCAGGCAACAGCAACATAATTGCCATTGCCAACCAAACGGCCTGTCTCATTTTATCTGCATTTTGTGATTAGTTGCGGACAAATGTACAAACTTTCGGTCGGTTCACAATGGCAGTTACTAAAAAGCAGGCAAGCTTTCCAACAGCTCCGGGCTAAAAAAAATTCCCTGCCCATGAAATTTTCGTTCCATGGGCAGGGAATTTCTATTTCATGGGCAGGGAACTGTTACTGACAGATTATGCGAATACGATATCCAACGTCTGTATTATGTCATCAATATCTGCCTCTGTCGTATCCCAGGAAGTAACCAAGCGGGCTTCATTCGTTTCTTCATTCCACATATAGAAGAAATATTTTTCCTGCAACTTCTTCAGCGGTTCCGCCGGAATCGTAAAGAAGAGCTGGTTGGATTCTATCTTCTGGGTAAACCGGATCTGCGGGTATTTTTTCAGGGCTTCCGCCAGACGATACGCGCTATTATTCGCTTTCCGTGCATTTTCCAGCCACAGGTTGTTTTCCAGATAAGGGATAAACTGGCAGGAAAGATAACGCAACTTGGAGGCCAACTGGGCAGATTGTTTTCTGAAATACTGCAAGTTTTCAGTTATTTCCGGACGGAAAGAGACTACAGCCTCGCCCATCATCATACCGTTTTTAGTCCCGCCGAAACTCAGAATATCCACTCCGGCATCGACAGTCACCTCTTTCATCGAGCAGTTCAGGTAAGCACAAGCATTTGCCAGACGCGCCCCGTCCATATGCAGATACATATTATAAGAATGCAGCAGATCGGCAATCGCTTTTACCTCTTCAACCGTATAGATCGTACCTAATTCGGAGACTTGCGAAATATAAACCGCTTTCGGCTGTGAATGATGGCAAACGCCGAAATTATGCAAGCGAGGCTTGATCAGTTCCGGTGTAAGTTTACCGTCCGGAGTCGGAATCGTAACGACTGCACAACCGGTCATACGGGCAGGAGCGCCACATTCATCCACATTGATATGGGCTGTCTCTGCACACAAAATACTATTGAACGGACGAGTGACGGCTTGCAAAGCCACCGAATTTGCACCGGTTCCGTTAAAAACAAAAAAAGGCGATGCAGCCTCACCAAACACTTCTTTTATCTTAGCAGTAGCCGCTGCTGTCCAGGGATCGTCGCCATATCCTACCGCATGATTATCGTTCGCTTTTATAATAGCATCCATTACCAAAGGATGCACTCCCGAATTGTTGTCACTTGCAAAACTTCTCATTTCTTTTACATTTTGCGCCAAAAGTAATAAAAATAAACGGGAGCACCCATCGGATACTCCCGTTTATTTTTTCACATATTTATTTTAAACTTCACCTCAACTTTGATGGAAATCCTTCAGGATTTTCTGTAATTCCTGGCGGGCAAAGAAAATGCGGCTCTTAACCGTTCCCAGAGGGACACAAAGCTTTTCAGCGATCTCATTATATTTATAGCCACTCAAAAACATGGAGAACGGAACTTTCAGCTCGTCATTCAAGCCATTAATTGCTTTTGTTATTTCTTTTATTTGATAAGCGCCATCAGGAGAATCAAAACCCGAGTCGTTCACTACATCTAAATTATACAAGTCAACCCCCTGGTCAACAACGGTCTGTGTACGTACGATTTTATGGTAGTTATTTATGAAGATATTACGCATTACGGTCAAGACCCATCCTTTGAAATTAATATTGTCTACAAACTTTTCCTGATTGTCTAAAACCTTCAGCGTTGTGTCTTGCATCAAATCTTGGGCGTCATCCCTATTTGCAGTGAGCATTAATGCAAAATTCATCATGTTTTCTTGCATGCTCAATAATTTTTTCTGAAATTGCAACGCATTCATATTATTACTTTTTTATAAGGTTTAATACCGGTTTAGTATTATCCTTCAGCATTGAAGGACATCACAAATGTATGAATAATATTTTAAAAACAATGCGGTTTGAGAATTATTAATATTAAAAACCGTAACTTAATATATTTATAGCAAACGGCCTTGAATATGAGCAGTATTTACAAGTTTTCTAACGATTAAAATGTAAAATTCACAACATGTATGTTACAATTTCAAACTACATGTAAAAGAGATGGAGAATAATATAAAATGAAGAAAAAATTAGGACTTTTTTGTGGATTCGTTTTTGCAATGATTGCACAATTTATATCGGCTGACGATGTCTCGCATCCGTTGGTGTACAAAATCGATATAAAAAAGGAAATCAGCAATACCACCCGCCTGTATCTTAGCAACGGTTTGGCTGAAGCCAACGCATTGGGGGCGGATGCCGTCCTGATCCATATGAACACCTACGGAGGGCAAGTGGATGCAGCCGACTCCATGCGTACGGCAATCTTATACAGCCCGATTCCCGTTTACGTCTTTATCGACAACAATGCAGCCTCTGCCGGAGCGCTGATCTCCATTGCCTGTAAAAAAATATACATGCGGAAAGGGGCCAATATCGGAGCCGCCACTGTGGTAAATCAGACCGGAGCCGCCATGCCGGACAAATATCAGTCTTACATGCGGTCTATGATACGGTCCACAGCCGAAGCGCATGGACAGGACACGATCATCCAAAAAAATGATACCATCTACAAATGGAAACGGGACCCGTTGATTGCCGAAGCAATGGTAGACGAGCGGGTTGCCATCCCCAATCTGATCGATACGGGAAAAGTCCTGACCTTTACCGCACAGGAAGCCCAGAAATGGGGATACTGCGACGGCATAGCCGAAACACCGAACGAAGTGATCACGCAATACTTAGGTTATAAAGACTATCAAATGAAAAGCTATACGCCAAGCTGGTATGACGACCTGAAAGGCTTCCTTATGAATCCTATCTTCCAGTCTATTCTTATCATTATTATAATAGGCGGCATCTATTTCGAGATGCAGACACCCGGCTTGGGCTTCCCTTCCGCGGCAGCCCTTTTGGCAGCGATTTTGTATTTCGCTCCTTTATATCTTGACGGATTAGCGGCCAACTGGGAGATTCTGATCTTTATTATAGGTGTACTACTGATTGCGGCGGAGATATTTATCATTCCCGGATTTGGAGTGGCCGGAATAAGCGGGATTGTTTTGGTAGTCGGAGGACTCATCATGGCACTACTGAACAATACGAACTTTAATTTTGAAGAAGTCAGCGGAAAAGAGTTCGGTGAAGCGACATTGACTGTTCTGGTCGGGCTTGTAGCCGGATTTATCCTGATGATCTGGCTATCCAATAAGATCGGCCATCGGGGCATGTTCCGGAAAGTGGCATTGAATGCGGATTTGGAAGATGCAATTTCCTCACCCGATCTATCTCCGTTGATCGGAAAGGAAGGGATAGCGGCAACCGTATTGCGCCCTTCCGGAAAAGTGTTGATCGATGGAGAGTTCTACGATGGCGTGTCCGATTCCGGCTTTATCGAGAAAGGACGCAGGGTAAAAGTAGTCCGCTTTGAGAATGCGCAGGTTTATGTGGAAAATATCATCCCGTAAACCGGCTGTTTCAAAGGGCGCATCTTATGCGGGAACACGCTGATACAGGATGTGCTTGTCTATTACGATATATTGCAGGGCATTGATGGCCAAAAGGTCGCTTATTATATTCTTTGCCGTGTAATAGTTTATCCGCCCGATCCGGCAAAATTGGCTGATATTGATATGGGAATGCTCATCCAGATAGGCAAACAGGCGTTCCACCGGTTTGCTTATCTTCAGTAATGTGCCGTCAGGCTTATGCTTTTTCTGCCAGGCAAGCACTAACACTTCGTTTGCCAATATATTTTCGTCCGCCACCCGTATATATGCCTTGAACTTATCGTCTTTATCCGGGGCTGTATGCGGTTTATCGGGACTGGGCGCAATATAGACTTCCAGGACAGTCTTGCCGTTCACCTCCCAGCGGGTTGCCTCGAAAGGGACTTCCGGACGGGTGTACATCTTGGAGGCGGCTTCTATCATATAATATTCTTCTTCGCTCCTGACACCCGATATATTTCCGTTATCCTTCACACCGATCAGCAGCCGTCCGCCGTCAGTATTGGCAAAAGCACTTAACGTACGCGCAATCTTCTTACTGTCGCTTACCTCGAACTTGAAATCGAGTTGCTGATGCTCCCCCTGTTCAATCAACGCTTCTATCGGATGTATCTTCTTCATTTTGGCAATTCATTTGACCGGCAAAATTAAAATAAATACATAACTTTGCCAACGGAAAAAAGAATGAAAGCATGTCGCAAATACCATCTCTCATATCAGATCTTGCCGTCATACTAATTTCAGCAGGATTAGTGACCTTGCTTTTCAAAAGATTGAAGCAACCGGTCGTACTCGGATATATTGTAGCCGGCATTCTTGCCGGTCCGGCCATTACACAAATACCAACCGTCACAAACGTCGAAAGCATCCGTATCTGGGCGGATATAGGCGTCATATTCCTTCTGTTCGCTTTAGGGCTCGACTTCAGTTTCAAGAAACTGATGAAAGTCGGCGGTACAGCTGTGATCGGGGCTATAACCATCGTAATCGGCATGATGACACTCGGCTATACTACAGGATTATCCTTAGGCTGGGGGCATATGAACAGTCTTTTCCTCGGCGGGATGCTCTCGATGTCGTCCACTACGATTATTTTCAAGGCATTCGACGATATGGGGCTGCGTAACCAACGGTTTGCCGGAGTCGTTTTCGGCATCCTGGTTGTTGAAGACCTGTTTGCCGTATTGCTGATGGTTTTACTTTCCACGTTAGCTGTCAGCAAGCATGTGGAAGGTATGGAGCTGCTGAACAGCGTCATCAAGTTAGGCGTTTTCCTGCTATTCTGTTTCGTTATCGGCATCTACCTGATCCCGTCTTTCCTGAAGAAAGCCCGGACATTCCTGAATGACGAGACTTTGCTAATCGTCAGCTTAGGATTATGCCTCGGAATGGTTATCATTGCGACAAAAGCGGGATTCTCTTCCGCATTGGGCGCATTCGTCATGGGCTCCATACTGGCTGAAACGATCGAAGCGGAACATATCGAACATCTTATCAAACCTGTAAAGGACCTTTTCGGTGCCATCTTTTTCGTATCTGTCGGAATGCTGATAGACCCGGCATTACTGTGGGAGTACAAAATACCGATCCTGATCCTGACTTTAGTTGTCATGGTCGGACAGATATTATTTGCCAGTTTTGGCGTATTGCTGTCCGGACAACCGGTCAAAATAGCGATACATTCCGGTTTCTCGCTCGCACAAATAGGCGAATTTGCCTTTATCATCGCCTCATTGGGGTTAACGTTAGGTGTGACCGATAACTTTCTATATCCCATTGTTGTAGCAGTTTCGGTCATAACCACTTTCTTTACTCCTTATATGATCCGCATGGCGGAACCGGCTTGCCGGGTTGCCGACCGGATCATCCCTAAATCGTGGATGAAATTCCTCGAACGGTATTCATCCGGTTCCAACACCATACACCAGAAAAGTGCCTGGAATAAGTTGTTGAAAGCGCTGACCCGGATAGTCGGCACCTATACGGCCGTCACCCTTGTCCTGATCTTTATCTGGCTACAATTCGCTGCGCCTTTCATCATGAAAGAAATATCCGGCCTGCGGGGAGCTATTATTTCTCTTGTTCTGATCTTACTGTTAATCGCACCGATGCTACGCGCCATCATGATGAAAAAGAACCATTCGGCCGAGTTCCAACAACTATGGCTGGATAGCAAATATAACCGGGGGCCGCTGGTTTCGCTGATCATACTGCGTATCATATTATGTATCGGCTTGGTTATGTTGCCCGTTACCCGGTTGTTGAATGCTGCAGTCGGCATTTTACTTGCAATTGCTGCGACGGTCATTGTTATTGTCATTTTGTCCAAACGGCTGAAAAGGCAATCGATCCTGATGGAGCGGCATTTCTTCAGTAACCTGACAGCCCGGGAACTGGAATACGAACGGAAAGCGCCGATCAACCAACGATTCGCCAACCACCTGTTGGAGCGCGATCTCCATTTAGCCGATTTCGAAGTCAGACAGAACTCACCCAGTATGGGAAAAACATTGAAAGAGCTCAATTTCCGCCAGAAATGTAACGTCAATATCGTTACAATCATACGGGGAGAAAAAAGAATCAATATCCCCGGCGGAGAAGAACGCCTCTACCCTTTCGACAAACTGGTTGTAGTCGGTGCGGACGATGACCTGGAGCACTTCCGCCAATATCTGGTGGAACGGTATAAAACAGCCCAGACCAGCAAGAAAGAGACGAAGGAAGTCAATATGGAACAATTCACCATTGCCGAAGGATCACGCCTGATCGGCCGTACCATCCTGGAATCCGGCATACGGGATAAAGCAGCCTGCCTCGTCATCGGTATCGAACGGGGAGAAACATCCATCAAAAACCCGTCTCCTACAACAGTATTCGAAGAGGGGGATATTGTATGGATTGTCGGGGAACATGACAAGGTGCTTAGGCTAAGTGAAGGGAAAACGGTTGAGAATAGTTGAAAGTGGAAAGTTGAAAATTGAAAATTAATAGATACATAATTCATAATTCGTAAACATGAAATTTATTGGAATAATACCGGCACGCTACGCTTCCACCCGCTTTCCGGGAAAGCCGCTCGCTGACATGGCAGGGAAGCCGATGATCCAACGGGTATATGAACAGGTCCAGGGAGTTCTCGACGCCGTTTGCGTCGCAACAGACGACAGCCGTATAGAAGCAGCCGTCCAATCGTTCGGAGGAAACGTCGTTATGACATCAGAGCTACACAAAAGCGGCACAGACCGCTGTTATGAAGCCTATTGCAAAATAGGCAACGGTTATGACGTAGTTGTCAACATACAGGGCGACGAACCTTTCATCCAACCGGAACAAATCGAGACTTTAAAAGCTTGTTTCACGGACGACAGCATTCAGATCGCCACTTTGGTAAAGCCTTTTCGCCCGGACGATGACTTCGAGACTACATTATTCAATGCCAACTCGCCGAAAGTAGTTTTGAATAAGAATAGCGAAGCCATGTACTTCAGCCGCTCAATCATTCCTTATATGAGAGGCAAGAACTATACCGAATGGCTGCCGAATCATACCTATTACAAACATATCGGATTGTATGCTTACCGGGCGACGACATTAAAAGAGATCACCCATCTACCCCAATCCCCGCTGGAACTGGCCGAAAGCCTCGAACAACTACGCTGGCTGGAAAACGGGTATAAGATAAAAGTCGGCATCACCCAGCAGGAAACGATTGGCATCGACACGCCGGAAGATATGGAAAAGGCGTTAGTATTCCTCAAAAATCAGCATACGTATAAATAACGGAGCCCAGCAGAGCCAGCAAAACACAAGTCATAACCGTTACCGGCACAACACGACACGGCATCTCCCGGAACCGTTTCATCTGCAAAAACAGTAAGCTGAAGCAAAACAATATGGGAGGGAAGAAAGCCGGTAACCCGTTATGCGGATACAAATAAGCCTGTTCTTGTGTCAACGAATAAAAATGCCCCATCCAAACGGGCACGATGCTTCCCGCCACCAAGAGCAGGCACCAGTACAACCAGCGCTTGGGCTCTTTGCATGTCTCATAAAAGAGGACCAACAACACAAAAATATTAAGTCTGTTACCGGCCAGAAAATAGATGACAGGCAATGCCAATAAACCGGCCAGCATACTCAACCACTTATTCTTTATATAAGTATATCTCCAAAAAATGAAAAGTGCCACTATCGTAGACAAAATGGAATGCAACAAATAGCCGGGATGGCAATAGGTTCCCCATTCCAGCACAATCGGCAGGAAAGCATATAAAGGCGCCATCTCTCCCACACGAAAACGTTTCAGGACAGAAATCAATATCCACCATTCAAGAAGCAAAACAAATGTGACCAGGACAGGAGCACCGGACAATCCCACAATCGAAATCAAGGCGTTTCCGGCATAACAAACGAGCCAGGCCGGCTTGTTCAGATAAGCAAGGAAGGTACTTATTGTAAACAAATCATCGACTTGTTCTTTCCGGAAAAGATCAGCAGAACATGCAAACCGGAAAAAGACGAAACATATCACAGCAAATATAACAACTGCAATACTTTGCAAAAGGACTTCTCTTTTAGCCATCAGTGATAAATTTATACCCTATAAAACAACCCAATACACCACAAAACTAAGATCTATATAAGCCCTAATCATCCATAGACAGCTCAACTCACTGACTTATTGATAGACATCACAAATATACAAACATTTCATAACGGCGCAAATCCCGACTCCTATTTATTTTCAAAGCATAACAGAAAATGCATCCTTTCCGCACACAAGAAAAAAAGGATATTTCAAAAGCAGTATTCTAAAATACAGACTTTTGAAACATCCTTTTGATGTCTACAGCAACAAATTAAAATGCTGTTTTATTATCTCTTTCTCTGTTGTTTCTGCCTATCCAACTGGGCCTGTTGTGCCTTCTGTGCTTCTTCCAGACGCTTCATAAAACCGGACTTCTTCATCGGCTTCTTCTTGTTCGCCTCCAGCTTAGCCAGCAATTTATCTTCGTTAATCGTATAACGGAAGATAACCGTTTGCAGGATCGTGATCAAAGTCGAAATGAAGTAGTAGTAAGTCAGACCGGATGCATACTGGTTGAAGAACACCAACATCATCACAGGCATCATATACATCATGGCTTTCATGCCCGGCATCTGCTGCTGGCCCGTATTGGTCTGATCCATATTGAACTTTGTATAAATGATGTTCGTAATGGTCATCAGCATACAGAACAAACTGATATGATTACCGAAATACGGCGTAATAATAGGAATATAGGTATTCCAGCTCACGATCGCATCATAGGTAGACAAATCGTGCGCCCAAAGGAAACTCTGGTGGCGCAATTCGATTGCCGACGGGAAGAACATGAACAGGGCGACCAGAATCGGCATCTGTAACAGCATCGGGATACATCCCGCCATCGGGCTTGCACCGGCACGGCTATACAGCTCCATCGTTGCCCGCTGCCGTTCCACAGCCTTATCCTGCCCCGGATACTTCGCATTGAGCTCTTCCACCTGCGGACGCAACACGCGCATCTTGGCAGACGACATATAAGACTTATACGTCAACGGGAACAAAATCAATTTCACGATAACCGTCAACAAAAAGATCAGCAAACCGTAACTATGGATAAACTGTCCGAGGAAGTTAAACAACGGAATAACGAAATACTGGTTCACCCAACGGAAAATACCCCATCCTAACGGAACGATCTTTTCCAGATCCAACTGGTCTGCCTTTTCGACACCTTTGTCAAACGATTTCAGCAATGAGAACTGGTTAGGACCGAAGTAGAAACGCAGGTCTGTCGCTTCATTCCCTTTCAAGTCAAAAGGCACAGAGGTCGTTGTCTTATACTCTTTCAGGAAAGGGCCATCGGCAGGAAGCATCTTCGAATCGATCGTCGTCGACTCGAAACCTTCATTCCCGGCAATCAGGATAGAAGAGAAATACATATCCTTATAAGCGACCCATTTCAAACGGTTGGACAGTTGTTTGCTGTCATTCTTCGTCTCACTCAGGTACTCGACATCATCCGCCACAAATTTATAATACACCGTTGCATAACGATCTTCAAACTTACGCCCTTTCTCCTGCTGGGTTATCTTCTGCTGCCACAGCAGGTCCAAAGCAGTCGTACTTGGCGCCAAGACACCGTTCAGGCCGGTTCCCTTGATAGAGAACTGCAACATATAATCGTCCGGCTTCAATGTATAGATGAAGTCCAGATGGCTTCCTTCGCCTGTGTTCAGGCGCATGGTCACACTGTTGGGATCAGATCCCTTCACCGGAGTAAAATAGAGGTCACCAGTATTTACGACACGGTTAGTGGCTGTCACCAAGGTGAAATCGAACTTCGAGTCTTTCGCATCGAATAACACCAAAGGTTCATCCTTATAATTATCATACTCTTTCAGGCGAACGTAACCGACACGTCCTCCCTTATTCTCCAAACGGACTTCAATCAGCTCGTTTTCCAAAACAGTGGAACCGTCCTCTCCTACCATCGCATCGGCAAAAACTCCGAAACTACCCTGCAGACGTGCCACCCGTACAGAATCGGGCACATCCGCCAGTTCGTCGTCCGCCTTTGTTTCCTTATTCAATTCTTTCTGCTGCTCCAACTGCTTTGCATACTCTACCTGTGCTATCGAATCCTGCATCCGGCGCTGTGCTTCCATCTGCTCCGGTGTAGGTTTGTTCAACCAGGTAAATACAATTAAGACAACTCCAATAAGCAGAAAACCTATTATCGTGTTTTTATCCATCTACAAATTTATTTTTTATTCTCAACTGCAGCCTTTACAAAGCTAACGAAAAGAGGGTTAGGATTGACAACTGTACTGTTATATTCGGGATGGAACTGAACGCCCACAAACCATTTCAGAGACGGGATTTCGACCACTTCCACCAGATTCGATTCCGGATTTTCACCGACACACATCATACCGGCAGCCTCAAACTGATCACGGTATTCGCTGTTAAATTCAAAACGATGGCGGTGGCGCTCCTGAATATGTTCTTTTCCATATGCTTCATAAGCCTTGGAACCTTTCTTCAAAATACAGTCATAAGCACCCAAACGCATGGAACCACCCATGTTGGTCACATTTTTCTGCTCTTCCATCAGGTCAATCACCTTATGCGGCGTGTTCGGCTCCATTTCGGTGGAGTTCGCGTCATCCAGTCCCATGACATCACGGGCAAACTCGATCACCATGCATTGCATACCCAGACAGATACCTAAGCAAGGCACATCGTTTTCACGGGCATATTTCAAAGCGGCAAACTTGCCTTCGATACCACGCTGGCCAAAGCCCGGTGCAATCAGGATACCATCCATGTCTTTCAACAATTCGGCAGCATTGCCCTCGTTCAGTTTTTCAGAATGGAACAAGTGCAGATCCAACTTGCGGTCATTATAAATAGCAGCCTGCAACAAAGATTCGTCAATAGACTTATACGCATCCTGCAACTCCACATATTTACCGACCAGCCCGATCTTCACCGTTTCGGTTGCATCGACTTTCCGTTGCAGGAACTGATGCCAAGCCTTCATTTCCGGCGTCGGTCCGACTTCCAGCCCTACTTTGCGCAGGATCACTTCGTCCATCTTCTGGCGCTGCAATACCAATGGTACCTCGTAGATTGTCGGAACGTCGATAGACTGTATAACCGCATCCTGTGCTACGTTGCAGAACAGGGCGACCTTACTCAATATATTACTGTTCAATTCATGCTCGGTACGCAGCACCAGCACATCCGGCTGGATACCTAATTCCTGCAATTGCTTTACGGAATGCTGTGTCGGCTTCGTCTTGTACTCTTTAGCCGCAGCGATGTAAGGCACATAAGTAAGATGTACGCAAATACAATTCTTACCTAACTCCCACTTCAACTGGCGTACGCTTTCAATAAAAGGAAGAGATTCGATATCACCGACGGTACCTCCGATCTCCGTAATCACGAAATCGAACTTATATTTGGAACCTAACAATTTCACGTTGCGTTTGATCTCATCCGTGATATGAGGCACCACCTGAACAGTCTTACCCAGGTAATCCCCTTTCCGTTCCTTGCTGATAACGCTCTGATAGATGCGTCCTGTAGTGATGTTGTTTGCGCGGGTCGTCTGGACATTCAGAAAACGTTCATAGTGTCCGAGGTCCAAATCCGCTTCATGTCCGTCTACGGTAACATAGCATTCCCCATGTTCGTACGGGTTCAGCGTTCCCGGATCGATATTAATATAGGGGTCAAATTTCTGGATGGTAACCTTGTAACCTCTTGCCTGAAGTAGTTTACCCAAAGATGCAGCAATAATTCCCTTACCTAAAGAAGAGACCACGCCGCCCGTAACGAAGATGTACTTTGTATCTGCCACGATAGTAATATTTTAATTATCTTTTAATTGCACACTCGCATTTCAAAACTGCAAAGTTACATATTTTCATCCACATGGCAAGGGGAAAGATATAGAAGTATTATTCGGAACGTAACCTTTTATAAAGAAACACGCCTGCAGGCAGAAAGGAAATAGAAGATCCGAAGGAAATGGGACTTTTGACAGTCCCTTTCCATTCGGATCCATAAATAATTTAGTCCGTAATTATTTTGATTCTGGTGTTTTGCTGAAAATAGCGTGGATGCGCTTCATGTCGAATTTGGGAGTACGGTCGTAATAATAGATACCGTTTTGCTCCTGTTCTACGTCTGTCAGCTGCGTATAGCAATATCCCCAAATGTCATTTGAAAGAGAAAGGACAGCATCGACCTGGCCTTCCAGGCGTGTGTAGAACTCTTCCAGCGAACGGGGAGGTTCGCCATATCCCCAGGATGTATTCTGGGCGCTTTCCGTCTGTTGTGCGGGATTCCATTTGATACCGCCGAACTCATCCACCAGATAAGGCATATCCTTCCTGTATTCCGGGAAAGCATACTGATCCGTATATTTCAGGCCGTTATAACCGATATTCATCGGCATCAGATGGATTTCCCATTTCGGAGCTTCCATCAATTTGCCGCCGTTGTACAGCTTATCCTTCAACTTGGCCGGGTCCTGTTCGTAGTTGTGGACAGTCCAGATATCCGTTGCTATATGCGTACCACCACTTGCACCGTGGAAAGGACGAGTCGGATCGATCAGTTTCGTCAAGTTGTAGAGATCATGCATCAGGCGCGGATATTGTACACGGTCCGGCCAAAACTCCTCGTTCGTCGGTGTCCAGATCAGGAGCGAAGGATGATTACGGTCACGCTGCACAATCTCACTCCATTCGGTAATGAAATTACGAGCCGTTTCCGTATCGTTACAATCCATTCCCCAACTGGAAGCTTCCCCCCAAGTCAGATACCCCATCTTATCCGCCCAATAGTAGAAACGTTCTTCAAAAACCTTCTGATGCAGGCGTGCGCCATTGAATCCGGCCTCCATCGACAGTTCGATATCCCGTTTCAATGCCTCGTCACTCGGAGCCGTCCAGATACCGTCGGGATAAAATCCCTGGTCGAGCACCAGACGCTGGTAATAAGGCTTGTTGTTCAAATAAATCTTATTGCCTTCGATATGGACTTTGCGCATACCGGCATATCCTTTTACTTCATCAACAATATTACCGTTCTTATCCAGTACTTTGTATTCCAAATCGTACAGGAAAGGACTTTCCGGACTCCAGGTTTTCATCTTCTTGACCGGAAGGACAACAGAGGACAAAGAGCTTGCCGAAACCGTCTGATTGGCCACCACCTTGCCGTTGTCTTTCAATGTCACCTGCAACTTCCCTCCCTGTTCTTTATAGAAACGGGGGCGAACCACCAACTGCTGCTGGTCGATATCCGTCAGGACCTGTACAGACTGCAAGCCTTCCGGATGAACGGCTTCCATCCAAACGGTCTGCCAGATACCGGTCGTACGGGTATAGTTACAACCATAAGAGGCATATTGCAAATTTTGTTTACCGCCAGCCTGTTTAGCTCCGCGCAGATCGCTTTCGACGTAAACAACCAAGCTATGTGTCTGGCCCGGTTTGACCAAAGAGGTAATATCGACGGCAAATGAAGAGGTTCCGCCAAAATGCCGGTTAGCCAAAACTCCGTCGATATACACTTCCGATCTATAATACACCGCTCCGAAATTGAGCAAGATATTTTTTCCGTTCCATTCCTGAGGAATCGTGATCGGGCGCTGATACCAGAAATGATTGATAAAATCCGTATATCCTACGCCGGACAATTTACTCTCCGGACAGAAAGGGACAGTTATCTTATCATTAAATCCGTTTGATTTATAGAACTCACGTTCCATCCCGGAACCGCCGAAGTCAAATGAATAAGTCCATTCGCCATTCAGATTTACCCAATCCGCCCGCTCGAACTGCGGGCGCGGATATTCGGGACGGGGCATGGCCCAGACAGAGGCCACGCATAGAAAGAGTGATAAAAAAGCAAGACTGATCCGTTTCATACTTTTATTTCAACTCGTTAATAACTGCCTGGTTTGCTTTCCGTACGGCCGCTTCGTCGATCTTGATCACTTTACGGTCGTATGTCATCAAGCCGTTGACTTCGCCTTCCACATCGGTTGTCTGCGTATAGACAGCAGCCGAGAAACCACGTTTCACATAATCTTTCAGGATATTGGCATACTTCACATATTCGGCTGTCACTTCTGCGCTGTTCTTGAACTGTACATACCCCCAGTTGCGTTTGTTCCACCACAAATGGTTTTCCACCGGAAGACCGATACCGCCATATTCACCGAGCACGTTTACCCGCTGCGGATCGAACAGATACATATCGGGAGCCGGATAGTTATGCAAATCCAGGATATCGCCGCAAGAACGATGGTTACCGCCGCTTGCCGGATTCACCAGACGGGAAGGATCATAAGACGCAGTCCATTCAACCACCTTTTCCGTATCGAACTGCCCCCATGCTTCATTGAAAGGAACCCAGACAACAACAGAAGGATTGGAGACACACAAGTCCATGATCTCTTTCCATTCCTGATAATAATTGGCAACGGATTCAGCCGTACGGTCTTTGTCTGTTCCACCATTGTAAGTGTGAGGCGCCCAGCTGTTACCCATGTCACCGCTCGGCATATCCTGCCAAACGAGCATACCTTCCTTATCGCAATGATAATACCAACGGGCAGGTTCCACTTTCACGTGTTTACGGATCATATTGAAACCCCAGTCTTTTGTCTTCTTGACATCGTACAACAGAGCTTCGTCAGTCGGAGCCGTATAAAGTCCGTCAGGCCACCAGCCTTGATCCAGCGGGCCGTATTGGAAGAGGTCCTGATTGTTCAGCTGCATACGCATGATACCGTTTGCATCGCGTTTGGAAGATATCTTACGGAAAGCTGTATAGGATTTCACTTCGTCCAGCACTTTGCCGTCTTTTGCCAATGAAACCGTCATATCGTACAGATACGGATTGGACGGGCTCCAAAGTGTCGGGTTCTGGACATTCAGGCGAAGTTCCTTGCCCTGAACACCCTTAGCCGAAGCGACAACCTGGCCTTTATCCAACAGTTTTACAGTCACGATGCCGGAAGGGCAGTTGCAGGAAGTGCCGACTGTTACATTCAATGTATTCGTGTCGATATTAGGAATTGCTTTCACTGAAGTCACATGTGCAGAAGCAACCGGTTCCAACCAGACAGTCTGCCAGATACCTGTCACAGGCGTGTACCAGATACTTTCCGGACGGGATGTTTGCTTTCCACGCGGCTGAAATCCTTTATCGCTCGGGTCCCATACACGGACAACTAATTTCTGGCCGCTCTTGCCGGTCAGATACGGGGTGATATTGAAAGAGAACGGAGTGAAGCCTCCCTGATGAGTGCCAACCAGGATGTCGTTCACAAAAACATCGGCTTTCCAGTCTACTGCACCGAAATTCAAAACAATATCTTTATTTTTCCAGGCAGAAGGAACCGTGAAAGTGCGTTTATACCACAGTTCATTGTTTTCGCCAACTTCTTTCTGAACACCGGAAAGGGAAGATTCGACAGCAAAAGGAACTAATATCTTGCCATCGAAAGCAGCCGGTTCGGCATTACCAACCGGTTTGATGGCATATTCCCACTCACCGTTCAGGTTCTGCCAGTCGCCACGTTCCAACTGGGGACGGGGATATTCGGGAAGGACATTTGCCGGATTCACCTGTTCCGCCCACTGCGTCTTAATCTTATCTCCAACCGGTTTCCATTGGGCCTGTGCGCCCAAAGCCAGTGCCAAAGCACAACATATTAACAACGTCTTTTTCATGATTTACGAATTTATGATTTATGAATTATCTTTCAACTTTCAATTTTCAACTAAAAAAGTGGGTGCTTCCGCCTCCAATGAAGGTGTTGCCCCTTCGACTTCCGGCCAGCCGTCTTTCCAACGGACCTGGTCCATCATCAGGACACGGCCTGTCGGGTTTGCACGGCTCACGGCGTGGTAGAGGATCCAGTCGTTGCCCCGATCGTCTGCGACGATTTCGGAGTTATGGCCGGTTCCGACAAACGCCTCATTGCCATGAATCAATATTTCGTGATGATTTTCCATCATCGGCTGACCCTGCTTGTCGGTGTACGGGCCAAACAGGTTGTCAGAGCGGCCTACGACTGTGGTATAGGTACTTTTCAATCCCTCACAACAACTCCCTATCGAGGCGAACAGATAATAATAATTGCCTCTTTTGTGGATGTAAGTACCTTCGTAGGCGGTTCCGGCAACCTGCTGTTTGATGGCTCCGTCCCGGATAGACAGGCCGTCGTCCGACAGCTCTATCCCATAGATACCGCGAAAACTACCCCAGAAGAGATACTTTTTCCCGTTATCTTCCATGTAAAATTGGTCTATTGAATTTTGAACTTGAATTGTCTTGCTACGGAACAGCGGTCCATGATCCGTGAACGGCCCTTCCGGTTTGTCGGATGTGGCGACACCGATGCCGCAAGTCCATTCGCCTCCCCATACGGACATTGAATAATATAACACATATTGTCCGTTGATATAATTGATATCCGGCGCCCAAAGGCCGCCTTTCGGTTCAAAGGTCGGACGTGTCTCTTCCGTAAAAGCGGTCCCGACTTCTTCCCAGTCCACGAGGTTACGGGAACGGTGGATCGGCGTGTTGCGGATATTCTCGGTGGCATAGACATAGAAATAGCCGTCGGCAGCCTTGATGATCGTCGGATCGGGCAGGCTGTAATCGATGATCGGATTGCGATATGTCCGCTTTGCTTCGGCAACTGGCTGTTCCGTCTGTTGCGGACGGGCAGAAGGCTTATACATCTGTTGTTCCAGCATCTTCATAAAATAGCCGCCTACAACGGAACGGGCGCGGAATCCGACGGAACGGCCGTTAGTCGTCTCGTGCCAGTCGCTCAAAGGCATACGCGTCTCCGTCTCGTTTGCATATTTGTAAACGGGGGAAACCAACCGGCGGAAATCATCCGGATTGTCTGTCAGGCAAGCTGTCCAAACGATCCAATCCGATTTGGTGTAAGTCTTGCGGCTGTCGAGCGGAAGCCCGTACGGCTGCTGGACAGTCTGGTAATAGGCCATTTCCTTTTCCGCAATTCCGTCGGGGAATATATTCATTCCGAAGAGTTTGTCCCAGATCAGGTTGTACTTCTGGCTCCAGGTGTCGGGCTGGTCGAATGTCAGGCGGTAGTGATCACCATTATCCGCCATCATCGTCCATTTCTTCGCCATCTTGCGGGCGGCGGAAATATATTTTTCAGCGGTCTCCTGATCCCCCAGCATACCGGCCAGTTTTCCATATCCGGCGATTCCCATAATCGCTTTGATGGACAGATTGGCATTATGGGCGAAGTGACCGGCAAAGTCGTCGGTGCACAACTGGTTATCGGGATCCAGGCCTTCTTTCAGCAGATAGTTCGCCCAAACGGTCAGCACATCCCAATGCCGGCGGGCATACTCGGCATTTCCTTCGCGCAGGGCGATGGCCGTAGTCAGGATCAGCATATTGCCGCTTTCCTCCACCGGCATATCGCCTCCGTAGGTTTGTCCGTTCGCCTGCGGATAAGTCCCGACATCGTGTGCGGCAAAAGGCTTGTTCCACTGTCCGCTTTCGCTGTAATAGAAAATCGGGGTTAACATGCCTTTCAGCAGTTCCGGATTATAGAGCAGAAACAGAGGGGCGGACGGATAAGTCACATCCACCGTGCCGATCGAACCGTTACTAAAGTTTTCTTTGGAAAGAAAAAGCAGATTGCCCTCGGCATCTTCCACCAGTTTATGCGCGGCGATCGCCTGCCGGTAAGCCACGGCACAAAGTTCGGCATATTCTTTTCCTCCCGCCTTTTCCGCATCTTCCATCAGGCGGTTGTCAAAACGGCGGCAACGGTTCATGAGCGAACGATACTGCGCGGAGGCCTCTTCAAAAGCCTGCCGGATATTTTTTTCTCCGTTATGTTTCCAGTAAGCCATGCGGTTATCCTTAAAATACTGGATAGCATAGAGGTCGTCATAGCCAACCATCAGGAAACCGGTGGCGGGTGATGCCGATACAGAGCCCGGATCATGGCTGTAAACAAGCTGGTTCCGGTCGCTTATTTTCATTTCGGTCTGTACCTCTGTCGGAGCCGCCAAATAGAAATAGCCCCAATCGATACGGACATCGTCTCCCTTACGCGCCAAGACAGCTTGTTCCACTGTTCCTGTTTTCAGATAAGAAATGCCGTTCTCTTCTTCGCCGGTAACCACAACTGCCTGTTCTGCCGAATGAACAGCCAAGGCGGGCGATGCTTCCACGACCACCCGGACTTTATGTTCTTTTCCGTCAGCCGAACGCACTTGCCAGGATATATAATTAACGGGTGTGGACATCCGGTCCGGATCATCCAACAATAAAGGAGCGGTAAAAACAAGATCCAACAATACGGGACCGCATTCAAAGGTATAATAGGTTTGTGTAGGAAGGACATTCACCGACTGCTGGACAGCCGCTGTCGCAAAACGTTCCGGAGCGTTTTCCGCCGGAATTTCTTTTCCCATAAAACGATAAGCGGTTCCGTCGACTTCGAGAACACCTAACAGGGATTGTTCCTTTCCGGTCCAATGGCGGGTGGCATCTTCATTCAATTTGTCCGCAAACGACCACACACTGGTGTAAGGATCAATTGTAATGAGCGGATAAGAAGGAGCGCGTAAAGCGTTCTTCTTATCCGGCTGAAATAAATCTCCTGAACCGCAGGACACATTCAGCACCCACAGGCAGCAAATCATTAGTATCAGAGCGGTTCTCTTCATTCTTTCTTTATATTTATTAAAACACAACATTTAATATTCACTGACAGCGCAAAGGTAGTTTTCACCCCTCAAACCCCCTTTCAAGCATCAATCATAACCTTTCAAATATCAATCAAAACCCGTTTCCATACTGATTTTTTGCTTACTTTTGCCCTATACTAATAGAGAAACACAACATCTTATGAGATTTCTTCTTATTACGATCCTCGCGCTTCTATCGCTCTTTCCCGTACCGGGCAAGGCTCACGACTTATATTTCCGGCATTATACCAATAAGCAAGGGCTGTCGCACAACACTGTCTATTGCACCCTCCAGGATAAAAAGGGATTCATGTGGTTCGGGACAGATGACGGGCTGAACCGTTTCGACGGCCATAATTTCCGTATCTACCGCTATAACTCATACGACCCGGAGAGCTTGCCGAACGACCGCATCATCAGCCTTTTCGAAGATTCGAAAAACAGGCTGTGGGTGTGTACGAACTCTTATACCTGCTACTACGATTATAAAACGGATTCTTTCCATCCGCTAACATTTTCAGACAGCGACAACGCACCGGAATATTTCCAGCAAATCCGGGAAGACAAGAAAGGGAATCTTTGGCTGATAAGCTACAACCGGATCGCCCGCTATGAAGTATCGGGCGAAAAAAGTCCGCATTTTTACCCCGAAGGGGAAGATATCAATCCGGTGGACATCACGATGACCGAAGAGGGCGAGCCATTGCTGGCCGGACACTACGACCTGTGCTTCTACAAACCGGAGACCGACAAATTCGTCCGCATCCCGATCCTGACAGAAAAAGAAAAAGAAACCCCGATCAGCCTCTCCGCGCTCTGCCATGTGCCTGACTGGGGTGTATTGGTGGGAACAGACCGGGCCGGACTCAAGTTTTACGACGAACGCAGCCGGAAAGTGGAAACGATTATCCCGGACATACAAGTGCGGGACATTACGCAATACGGGAAAAACACCTACTGGATCGCTTCCGAATCCGGTATCCACATCTTTAATATAGCAAATCGCAGCATTACGCATCTGCAGAAATCGCTGACCAACGAATACACCATTTCCGACAACGCCGTCTACTCGGTGACAAGGGACCGCGAGGGCGGCATGTGGGCTACGACATTCTTCGGAGGGATCAACTATCTGCCTAAAGAATATTTTCCCTTTACCTATTTTATCGGGGGAAAAACACATCCCAAGATGCTGGGCAATGCCGTGCGGGAAATCTGTCCCGACCAATACGGTAACCTCTGGTTAGGAACCGAAGACAATGGGATCAATCGCTATAACCCGGCAACCGGCGAGATCACGAACTTCTCACGCAGCAATCCTACCCATCCGCTGTCGGCTACCAACATCCACGGCCTGCTTGCCGACGGAAACCAACTGTGGATCGGCACGTTCAATACGGGAATCGACCTGATGGACATCCCGACAGGAAAAATCGTCAAACGATATACGCGTGCCGGTACTCAAAACCGGCTGCCATCGGATTTTGTGCTCTGCTTCTGCAAATTGTCGGACAATGAAATCCTGATCGGGACTTCAGATGGGCTCGTCCTCTTCCAAAAGAAAGAAGGGCGTTTTATCCCGTGGGGGGCAGAAATACGGTCAATGGTCCGCCAAATCTATAAAAACACAAAAGGTGACATCTGGATCGCTACGACAACCGGTGCCTATCGTTATTCGGGCACAGACAAAAAGATCACGCGCTACGAGGCAAGCCGGCAACGTTCCCAGACTATCGGCGATAATAATGTCACTTCCATCTTCGAAGATTCGAAAGGACGTATCTGGGTATCGACCGTCTACGGTTTTTCCCTCTATAACGACCAGTCGGATTCATTCAACCGCATCACGGTGGAGAACGGGCTTCCCAGCAATATCGTACACCGCATTATGGAAGACGAGGAACACTTCTTCTGGATCGCGACAGCCAACGGATTGGTCCGTTTCAATCCGGAAACTTATGTAATGAAGACATTCTCCTACACGGAAGGCTTGCCCGAAACACAGTTCAACTATTGCTCCTCCTACCAAATGCCCGACGGGACCATGTTCATGGGAACTATCAACGGCATGATCGCTTTCAATCCGCGCGATTTCAAGGAAGATCCCTCCTCTCCTCCCCTTTGCATCACCCGTATTTTCGTACGGGACGACCGCATCGGCGCTCCCAAGTATAATGTCAACCGGATCATGGAAAACGGCGAATTGGAACTGCCTTACAACCGCTCGACCTTCACCCTTTCGTACATAGCCCTAAGCTATACTTCACCGGACGCCATCCAGTATGCCTATCAACTGGAAGGCAGCGACAAAGACTGGATCTATATGAACCAAAACAAAGATGTGACCTTTGCCAATCTATCGCCCGGGAAATATATTTTCCGTGTCAAATCGACCAACAGCAGCGGCGTCTGGCAGGACAACGAGACTATGCTCAGGATCACGGTTACACCGCCATTCTGGGCTACGGGATGGGCACTGCTCATCTATTTCCTGATCCTGTGCCTGCTGATCGTGCTTTGGTATAATTACAAAAAGGCAAAGTTAGAAGAGAAACACCGGATCAACCGCGAAATATTCGAAAGCAAAAAGGAGAAAGAACTCTATAATGCCAAAATACAGTTCTTCACCTTTATCACGCATGAGATACGGACACCGCTGACGCTGATCAAAGCGCCGTTAGAGAAAATCCTTCGCTCCGGAGACGGTACTCCCGCCACCCGGGAAAATCTTGAGATTATCGAGAAAAACACCGGACGGCTACTGGACCTCAGCAACCAACTGTTAGATTTCCGTAAGACGGAAAGCCGGGGATTCAAACTGAACTATGTCTCGACCGATGTTGTACTTTGGCTCGAAACGATCCTGCATCCGTTCCGTCCGGCTTTCGAAAAAGAGAACAAGAGCTTCACCGTCAAGCTGCCGGAGATTCCTTTCGAGGCTTGTCTGGACCGGGAAGCGTTTGCCAAGATTGTCAGCAATATGCTCAGCAATGCACTGAAGTATTCGGACAGCCGCATATCGCTCGAACTATTACCGCCGGCAGGTGAAGAAAGGATGTTCACGATCCTTGTCACCAATGACGGCCATCTGATTCCCGAAAGTGAAGCGGAAAACATATTCAGCCCATTCTACCGCCTGAAAGAGACAGAAAACCAGCAGGGAAGCGGCATCGGCCTGTCGTTGGCCCACTCCCTGACGGAGTTTCACCGGGGCAAGCTCTTCTACCGACAAACGGCAGACAGGCTGAACCAGTTTGTCCTTATGTTACCGGAACAGCAGGAAGACAGCTTCCTGATAAAAACCGATAACGAAAAAGAAAAGCCGGAAATGATCACCTTGCCCGAAACAGGACAACCGGTTATCCTGATCGTCGAAGACCAGGACGATATGCGCCGTTTCATCGCCCGCGAGCTGGCAGAGACTTACCAGGTGTTGGAAGCTGAAAACGGAAAAGCAGCCCTCGACCTGATTCGCAAGAAAACGGTCAATCTGATTATAAGTGATGTCATGATGCCGTTGATGGATGGTTTCGAACTCTGCAATGAGGTGAAAAACGATGTCAACATCAGCCATATTCCTTTTATCCTGTTGACTGCCCAACATAACCTGCAATCGCGTCTGAAAGGATTGAACACGGGGGCGGACGCTTATATGGAGAAACCGTTCTCCATCGAACTGCTGACGGCCCAAGTCGGCAACCTGCTGAAAAGCCGGGAATTGCTGAACAAGACATATCTCGAAAAACCGCTTGCCCCGGTTGCAACGTTGGCTGTCTCACAGGTAGACGATATTTTCCTGCGCAAACTGAACGATTATCTGGAAGAGCACCTCAACAATGAGGCCCTGTCCGTCGAAATGCTTGCCGACACAATGGGCATGAGCACCTCCAGCCTCTATCGCAAGGTAAAAGGGCTGTCGGGCCTCTCCCCCAACGATTTCATCCGGATCGCCCGGTTAAAGAAAGCGATCCTGCTGATGCAAAACGGTGAGAACCGCATCAACGAGATCGCTTTCCAGGTTGGCTTCTCTTCCCCGGCCTACTTCTCCACCTGCTTCCAGAAGCAGTATGGAAAAAGTCCGACGGAGTATATTAAACTGTTAGTCGGTGACAAATAGAATGGTTTATCATTTACAGGTTCAAATATTCTTATAAGCAAGCGTGAAGGTCCTGACTCGTAAAGATCGCCTGCGAAATGGTATTGCAGTCCTTCATGGGGTTATAGTGCCGTAAAGGAATGAATAACCCGGCAGATAGAATGAACGATGCGGAATGTGTACCCCTTCCATACCTACCCGCTATTCATGTTACAGCCGTGAAACAAAAGAAATCCAACTGTAACATAGAAGGAAGACAGTTGTGACATGCAAAGAAGACAACCGTAACATGCAATAGAGGACCGGTCTTTATCCGTTATTGATTCATTATTTGACAAATTTGAGACCTCACTCCGCCACCGGGAACGAAGATATGCGCAAACGGGCTGCTCCCATCGGGACCAGTGTTATTTCGTCCAGGCGGTCGGATTTAGGAGCGTTTTCGTAAGGCAAAACGCCGCACAGTCCGTATTCATCAACTTTCCATCCCGGTACTAAACGGCCCTGGGCTTTGAACTCCATCGGGACGGATGCCAAGGTGAACGGATTATTATCAGCCGGCCAGTTCTTGCGCTGCAATGTTATGGGAGACTTTACTTTCAAAGCATAATTCCACGCGCTTGCCGGATGAATCTCAAAAGTCGGCCAAGCGGAAGCATCGGCGCCTTCCTGCCATTTGGAATCCCAGACAGCCGTTTCGGTACTCGGAACTTGCCTGTATTCTTCATCTATCTTTAACGAGAGCGTAAGCGGGCCGTAATTGACGCTGACACTGTTCTTGTTCACCTGCCATTGACGGACGGAATAATCCATCGGAAGGTTCAACACAATCTCGTCACCATTATTCCACTCCCGTTCGATACGGGCATAAGTCCCGGCTTCCAACGTTGCCTGTTGCGGCTTGCCATTAATCAGGATAGAAGCATTCTTACACCAGGAAGGTATGCGGAGATAGAACGGGAAAGAAATTGCTTTGGGTGTCCCGACCGTAAAACGTGTCATTTCTTCAAAAGGATAATTTGTCTGTTCATGCAACGTGATTTCCGTTCCGTCGCCCACCTTCACATTCGCTTTACAAGCGTTATAGAGAACGGCTGCCACTCCGTTATCCGGCGTTGCCAATACCAAATGTTCCATATAATAAGGCCAACCGAAGCCATGATTATGCTGGCAACAACGGCTGCTGAACGGGTTCATTGCCAGGAACGGTCCCCGATTGTCCAAACCCGGATGGTGGTTGCGTGAGTCGCTGACGACCATATTCGGACAAGTCAGATAACGCAACGCCCGGTAATCCGGCATCAAAGCGGCAGGATAGCTGTTAAAGGCCACATCTTCGCAATTGTCAGCCCAATAAGGATCGCCGCTGATCAGGAGCATAATCTCGTCGGACGCCATCTGCTCCACAAAACCACAAGTCTCCGTTCCCTGCCGGGGATCGAAGAAACCGATGCGGGCATTCTCGTCCGCTCCGAACATTCCACCCGGGACCTGTCCGAAAGCGCGGCGTATCAGGCTTTGCGCGTTATAGGTGGCATCCAGCATGGCCGAGTCTTTTGTAAACAGGAAATAAGTGGCCGGTTCGCGGAAACACTGGGCGATATTCACATTATGCCAGTTCGGAAGTTGTGTCGACTTCGTCCAGTCAGCCGTATTCCGGTGGATTTTATCGGCCAGCGAAAGAAGGGATTCGTCGCCCGTACGGTTGTACAGCCAGACCACGCTCCAAAGATTATCGCCGCCGCGACTGTTTTCCCAATAACTGGAAAGGAAAGCATCATCCGGAACAGTTTGCAGATAATGGCAATAATTCGCCATGAAATCGATCACCCGGTTGTCATTCGTGTATTCAAAATAAGATTGCATGATCCAGAGGACAATCATGTTCGGCCAGAAATCCTGCTTGCCGTTATTCAGGTGGACAGGGCCAAAGTTGCCGTCTTCCCGCTGGCTTGCCAGGATGGCTTCTATCCAAAACTTTGTTTCCTTGAGCAGCGCCTCGTCTTTCAGCGCATAAGCCATATTTCCATAACCGCGCAGCCAGTAAGGCACTTCTTCCCAGCCCCATTCGCCTCCGTTCTTCAGCCAGGCATTGTCGCCTTTTTGCAACCAGGCACTGATCTCTCCCAGATGGCCGCAGAGGCCGTTTTTCTGTAATTCGATCTGTTCCCGTATCCAGCCTTCGGGTTCGATGCTTCCGGCAGGCAGCTTAATAAATTGCTGTGGTTGCAAAGGCGACCGGTTACTTACATAATAGTCATTTCGAGATGTTGTGGACAGACGTTCCACCGTCTGTATCTCCTGCGTCTGCTCTCCGGCACACGACGCCAGTAGAATTGAGAATAGTAAAATTGTCTTTTTCATGTCTAATCAGAATTATAGGACAAAGGAAAGTAATCCGACAGAAAGACATGATAAGAAATCAATCAAAAACATTCACGAATCATGCAAAAGGGGGAGAGAATGAAGAAATAAATTTCATGCCCATGAAAATTGAATTACATGGGCATGAAATTTGGGATGGATGGGCATGGAAGATTATTTCCTTAACTGCCGTATTCCATAATACAGCAGGCGAAGCACAATTGACAATCCATAAAAGCCGCAAGTGATAAGCAGCATCCATAAGGATTGTGTCCAGAGTTCGGACCAACTTGTACCGTATGCAATGATCGCAATGATGTTCATCAGATAAGCAAGCACGATACAAACACAGAAAACCTTAATTTCCGTTTTTTGTCTCTTTACAGTTAATAAGATGTCTTTCATAATCATGCAAAATTTAGATACGGTATTTTATATTCATCCGGGAAAGTAATCACCCGTCCTTCATCTATCGCCTGCAGGCCTAACAAGCCGAGCACAGAAGAATAATAGGCTTCTTCCACCAGGTTTGGAACCGGTTTCCCGGTAATAGCCGACTCGCAAAAAGCGGTAACTAACTCGACGGAACCGTCACCTGCAGCGCCGACAGACGACTGTCCGCTGATTGAAGTCACCTTGTCCATAATCAGATGCCCCTTATTGACCGACGCCGTTTCAGGCACCCAGCTCGGACCGGCAAACGAAACATTGTCGAACATCTTATGTTCGATCTGGTTGATCAGTTGCAGGATACCGGGAGCCGGCTCGGCATCTTCAAAATAATATTTGCCTTTTTCCGGTTCCATCGTTCCCTTGCTGCCTAAGATTTCTTCTTCGAGGCCATAGAACTTATTGGCGATCATCGACTCGTAAGTCATCTTCACGCCGTTCGGGTAATGATAGATCAAGTTGATGCTGTCGTATACATCGCGGCCGTCTTTCCAATAGACGATATCACCCATACCGGCTACTTTCTCAGGCAGCATTTTCAACGCCCAGTTACCGACTTGCAACTGATGAGTCGCCAACTCGGTCACCAGACCGCATGAGTATTCTTTATATAAACGCCAGTTAATCTTACGCTCCAAATCGGGTGAAGGAACCGGACGGCGCCAGTCATTATTACGGAACCAATAAGCCCGTATCGAACCGATTTCGCCCAACAGACCGGCATGAATCATCTCCATCGCCTTCACATATTTAGGATCGTACAAACGTTGCTGGCCGATAAACATCACTTTTCCCGATTCCTTGAATACATTATACATATCCAGGCAATCCGCACAGGTCATCGCCATCGACTTTTCACAGAACGTATGCTTGCCTGCATGCAGGGAATCGATTGTGATATGCGCATGTTCAAACAAGGGCGTGGCAATCATGACAGCCTGTACATCTTTGTCTTCCAGCAACTTCCGGTAATCATCATACGTCTTTGCTTTCGGATAAAGCGCGGAAGCCTCTTTCAGATGGGGAGGATAATTATCACATAAGGCAACCACATCGGCATAAGGGATTGTCTTCAAGTTATTCAGGTGGTATTGCCCACGTGAACCTGTACCGATAAAACCGATCCGCACTTTCTCCTTGGCGATCAGCGCTTTGTCGTCAGCACTGCAGGACTGCAACCAAGGAAATGCGGAAAGCAGCGCACCGCCTCCACCGATCATTCCCAGCTCCTTGAAGAAGTCCCGTCGGCTTAAATTGACTGAATTCTCATCATTTTTCATAACTTATATACATGTTTTTCATAAATATCAAATTGCGAGGCAATTTCCGGAATACGCTCCTCATCGGCAATCATAAAAGCGGTAGTCAATATTTCCGCCACCACCGGATCTTTCGCGACAACCGACACCATTTTCTTGTCTTCCACAAACGCCCCGGTATGCGGGTTTACGATGTGGCGCGGATGTGAAGGCATGTTGCCCGATGTCGAAAGCGAACTGTCGCACAGTTTCAGATCCGCCACCCGTTCTTTCGTGAACGGATTATCGAGCCCGACAGGCCAATACGCCCCGCATGGATGCGTGCCGACAGCCAGCACCGAGCTGTTTCCGAAATTCACAAGCGCTTTAGCGACCCTATTTTCTTCCAGTAATTCCCGTATTTTTACAAGCGCATATCCTTTCCCGTACCCGCCAAGATCGATATGTAAAGACTCGGAGAAGAAAAAGATGCTCTTGTCTTCTTCCGTAAGCAATAACTGATCAAATCCTTGCAAGGTAATATCAAAATATCCCTCCGTCAATTCATAATAACGCTTGCAGTTCTGCAATATATCCCAAAGTTCTTCACCTACCGATACCGGATAATGCCCGGCTTCCCGATTGACAAACGACACCTCGCTTTCCGGATCAAAGCGGTTCAACATCTTATCCAACCGCCGGACCTCCGACTCGACCTTTTCCCAAACCGTGCCAAGCAGCGCGGAATCACTGCCGACCATCAGAATGTCAAACTGTGTTCCCATTACCGACGACATAGATCCATGAAAAAGCCCGGAAGCGGCATAGTAATTAGAATAAGACATAATTCATTTGTTATTTTTTACACAGGTTCATGAGGTGTGCGTACACACGTTGCAAATATAAGCCATTTGTTCGTTTTACAAAGGCAATGAAACAGTCTTTTTCTCAAAAGGTTTTCAAATTAGCGTTTATTTTTGTTTATGTGTCCGGCAAGCCTGCTTTCTGAAACTTACCGGAACTGTCTATTTCACTCGGACGGGTTACCGGGAAAATCAATTTTCTCTTTACTTTCAGAAGAAAATAACGTACCTTCGTTGTTATATAAAAAAGATAGATTCTAAATACAATTTATATGAAAGGTTTAAATGGTTCGGTCCTGCGCTGCATATTTGCGATCGTAATGGGGCTTGTTTTGGTTCTTTGGCCGGAAGCGGCTGTCACTTATCTGGTTATTACAATCGGAATCTGTTTTATCATACCCGGGATATTCTCGCTCTTAAACTATTTCACCCGTGAGAAGGTGGAGGGCGAACCCAGTCCGATGTTTCCGATCGACGGCGCCGGCAGCATCCTGTTCGGAGCATGGTTAGTGATCATGCCGCAGTTTTTTGTCAGTATATTAATGTATATCCTGGGAGCTTTGCTGGTTATTGCAGGGGCACAGCAGATATATTCGCTTGTTTCGGCCCGTAAATGGAGTATCGTGCCTTACGGCTTTTATATCATACCGGCATTGATCCTGATAACCGGTATTATGATTCTCGCCTATCCGTTCGGGGCGGCGGCCAACACATTTGTGATCTTCGGCGTTGCCTGCCTGATCTACGGAATATCCGAGTTGATCAACTGGTATAAATTCAGAAAAAGATAACAAAGAAAAAGAATACCGTATGTCTCAGGACTTACGGTATTCCATCGGGGAAATCCCCATATGTTTTTTAAAGAACTTTCCAAAAGTGGACTGGTCGGAGAAATGAAGGACATCCGCAACCTGCTGAACAGTGGCCTGCGGGGCTTTCAACAGAATTTTAGCCTCGACGATCAGGGCGTCGTCAATCCATTTATTAGCAGATTTGCCGGTCAATTCTTTCAGGATAAGTGAGAGGTATTGCGGTGTGATAAACAGCTTTTCCGCATAAAAAGTGACCACATGCTGTTCTTTGCAATGCTCGAACAACAATTGCAGGAACTGTTCGAACAATTCCTCCTTGCGGGAAAGAGTCGGCCGGATCAGACGATCCTTTTTGCCTAACAGGATATTCGCCAGCTCCAGCAGGAAGCCGATAAAGGCGTTCTGTACCAGTTCTTTCTGATAAAAATGCGTCCGTTCCTTCATCTTCTCCTGTATAACACCTATGCTTTCCTCCAATTTCTGAGTTTCTTCGGGTTCAAGCTCGGTACAAGGATTTTTGCGGACTTCCATATAGTTCGCAATCGAATGGTTCCGGTTGCCATAGCTGGTATTGCAGTCATCCAGAAATTCTTTGGAAGCAATCAGCAGGCGGCCTTTAAAATCCGGACTGATTTTATTAAGTTGAAGTGCATGCGTCGGCATGATCGTGATAAAAGTATTCGGATTAATCGTATAAGGCACATAATCCAGGCTGATCTCGAGCGTACCCTCAAAGGTCAGGACCATCAAAAGTGCATCCAGCCTCATCGGGGCATAACGTTCCGGGGCGTCGACATCCCCAAATTCAATGCTGCCGTCCAGATCCGCTACCGAAAATATATCCTGAAAACTATCACGGAATATGATGCTCTTATTTAGTTCCGCCAACTCTATCAAAGGAAGCTTTTCCATCTCTACATATTTACTAATCATACATTTGCAAAGATAAACATTTTTTCATTAAGCACAGTAAAGTTTCATTTTTTACCAATGAATAACGGTTTTTTAAGAATACATTTCCCCGTATCTTTTCGTTTTCGACTAATTCCGTAACAGAATAAACCTTTTTAGTTTTCTAAATTAGACAGACCTTTGCAGCATCTGATCGCATTCAAAATAATCATTCAAATCAATGATTCTGAAAGAACAAATAATGTTAACGGCATTCGACTTATTTTCCGAGCATGGGATAAAGAATGTCAGCATGGACGACATTGCGCGTAGCACAAGTATGTCCAAGCGGACTCTTTATGAACTCTTTGAAGATAAGGAAACACTACTGATGCAATGTCTCAGCATGAGCTACAATAAGATGAGAGTCTACATGAAGCAACTTGAATCCGAACCGATAACAGCATTGGATGTCGTTATGCTCTTTTATGAAGAACTGATGAAGCGTCCCCGCTGGTTTAACAAGAAGTTTTATGACGACTTGAAACGTTATCCTAAAGCGATGCAAAAGACGGAAGAAGAAAAGTCCCGGTTTTTGAAAAAGTGCATCAAATTACTGTCAAGAGGTGCCAAAGAAGGGGTTTTCGAGCCAAATGTCAATTTCGAGATTGTAGCGTTATTGGCTAAAGAGCAGGCTAAAATGATCCGCCCGTCCGACGCCCTCTCGAATCATTCCGTTGCTGAAGTGTACAACACGATTCTGTTTGCCTTTCTGCGAGGAATATCCACGGAAAAAGGAATTGCTATTTTAGACCGTTATTTACAAAAACATATTCACAAACAATTAGACTGAACAGGTGATTTTATTTAAAATCAAATTTACTTTAAATGGAACAAATCTTAATTACTAAAAAGATGATGCGGATCGTACTGGTATCACTGTCCGCACTGGTCTTCATCCCTGTCAAAGCCCAGGACACACTTGTCCTTGACATAGGGAAAGCCCTGGAGATTGCGCTGAGCGAGAACCCCACCGTAAAAGTGGCAGATAAGGAAATCCAAAAGAAAAAATATGCGCAAAAAGGTTCTTATGCCTCTTTATTTCCCCAAATCAGTTTCGCAGCCGACTACAACCGCACCCTGAAAAAGCAGGTGATGTATATGGACGGTTTCGATATGGGAAGTACGGAAATACCGGGGATGGAAGACATGCCGAGCATGGACGAAGGGATCGAAGTGGGGCGTGACAACAACTGGAGTCTCGGCTTCAACGCTTCTGTACCGCTTGTAAACGCAGCCCTGTGGAAAAGCCTGAGTATTTCGGCTGTCGACGTGGAAATGGCTATCGAGCAGGCGCGTTCTTCCAAGATAGCGATGGTCAACCAGGTAAAGAAAAGCTATTACAGCGTACTTCTTGCTAATGACTCATACCGCGTATTCAAAGAAAGCTACGACAACGCAATGGAGAATTATCTGGACATCAAACAGAAATTCGACCAGGGAACAGTTGCCGAATACGACCTGATACGTGCAAACGTTACCGTGAAGAACAGCGAACCGAATATGCTGCAGGCTGAAAATGCATTGGTGCTTGCCAAATGGCAACTGAAAGCATTGCTGGGCATGGACCTGGACATAAACATCAAGTGCGAAGGACAACTGACCGATTTCAAATCGGACCTGTTCGGCGATTTCATGTCGACAGATACGACATTGGCCGATAACACGGATTTAAGGCAAATGGACTTGCAGGCCAAACAGTTGGATAAGACGTTGACGATGCAAAAATTCGATTATCTGCCTACGCTTTCGCTCACGGGGATGTACCAGTGGACAGCGATGAACAATGATTTCAAGTTTAAAAACTATCTGTGGAATCCTTATTCGATGATCGGCGTTTCCCTTTCGATTCCGATCTTTTCCGGCGGGAGCAAGTTCTACAAAATCAAACAGACGAGAAACTCTATCGAACAACTCAACCTCCAGCGGGAAGATACGCAGCGGAACCTGCAACTGGCCATCAAGCAATATGTGGACAACATGAACACTTGTGTCAAACGGTTCGACGCTTCGCAAAAGGGAGTGGAACAGGCCGAACGGGGTTATATGATTTCACAAAAGCGATACGATACGGGAGCCGGGACGCTGCTTGAAATGAATGATTCGGAGCTGGCGCTGACGCAGGCCAAACTAAATTTCAACCAAGCTATTTACGATTATATGGTCGCAAAAGCAGACCTGGAAAAAGTATTGGGCCAACAAGAGTTTTAAGAAACAGAAATACATACAGAATAATACATCACAATATGAAAACAAATAGAAAACAACACTTCATATCCCTTCTCATTTTGCCTTTACTGCTGTCTTGCTCAGGAGAAAAGAAAGAGGCGGCGCAGGCAGAGACAACCAATGACAAGGTTCTCGTAAGAGTGGAAACCGTTTCGGCACAGGACGTGGAGCAGATCAGTGAGTTTACGGCAACTGTCGAAGCCAACATCTCTAACAATATAGCCCCGCAGACACCGGTGCGCATCGCTAAACTGTTTGCCGAAGTGGGCGACCATGTAAAAGCAGGCCAACTATTAGTCAAAATGGATGAGACGAACCTCAAACAGACTAAAATACAATTAGACAACCAGGAACTGGAATTTAAGCGTATCGACGAACTGTACAAAGTAGGCGGCGCCTCCAAATCGGCCTGGGATGCCCAGAAAACGCAGTTGGACGTTAGCCGTGCAGCCTACAAGAACCTGGAGGAGAACACGCAGTTGCTAAGCCCGGTGACAGGTATCGTGACCGCCCGCAATTATGACAGCGGCGACATGTACAACGGAGGTTCGCCTATTTTCACTGTAGAACAGATCCGTCCGGTCAAACTGATGGTCAACGTATCCGAGAGCCTCTTCACAAAAGTCAAGAAGGGAAAAGAGGTCGATATCCGGCTGGATGTGTACGGCGACGAGGTCTTCAAAGGGAAAGTCAACCTGGTCTACCCGACCATCGACTCGAACACGCGTACGTTCCCGGTCGAAATCAAGATAGACAACAGCGACGAACGTGTCCGTCCGGGTATGTTCGCCCGTGTCACAATGGGCTTCGGTACGCAAAACCATGTAGTCGCTCCGGATTTGTCCATCGTAAAACAGTCAGGTGCAGGCGACCGTTATATATATGTATATAAAGATGGCAAAGTTTCCTATGAAAAGGTACAACTCGGACGTCGTATGGGTAACAAATATGAAGTCATTTCAGGTGTCAACAGCGGCGACCAGGTAGTCGTATCCGGCCAAAGCCGCCTGAACAACGGAATGGAAGTAGAAATCGAAAAGTAAGAGAAAAATACTATGAGCTTATATGCAACAGCGGTAAAAAAGCCAGTTACGACCGCCCTTGTCTTTGTGGCAATCGTTATCTTCGGTCTTTTTTCATTAACCCGATTATCTGTGGACTTGCTGCCGGAGATCGAGACAAACACCATCATGGTCATGACCTCATACGCCGGTGCCAGTGCTGCGGATATCGAGATGAACGTCTCCAAACCGTTGGAGAATGTGCTGAACAGTGTCAGCGACCTGAAACACATCACGTCACAGTCACGTGAAAACATATCGATCATCACACTCGAGTTCGACTATGGTACGGATATCGACGTGGCGACAAATGATGTGCGCGATAAACTGGACGTGGCCGAACCGATGCTGCCGGATGATGTGGACAATCCCATTATCTTCAAATTCGGTACGAACGACATTCCCATTATTATCCTGTCGGTTACGGCGGAAGAAAGCACAAATGCCCTGTACAAGATACTGGATGATAAGGTTTCAAACCCGTTGGCCCGTATCAGCGGCGTAGGCGCTGTGTCTATTTCCGGTACGCCGACACGCGAGATACAAGTCTATTGCGATCCTTACAAGCTGGAAGCCTACGGCATTTCGATCGAAGGCATCTCCTCCATCATCGCACAGGAAAACCGGAATACGCCGGGTGGAAGCGTGGATATAGGTTCCAATGCTTATGCACTCCGCGTGCAAGGTGAGTTTACGGACGCCCACCAGATGGACAACCTGGTCATCGGGCACAAGGACAATAAAACGATTTACCTCCGCGACGTTGCGCGTATCGAGGACAGTATCGAAGAACGTGCACAGGAAACTTTCAACAACGGAAAGAAGGGCGGTATGATCGTGATCCAGAAGCAATCGGGAGCCAACTCGGTGAACATTGCCAAAAAGGTACACCAGCGGTTACCGGAAATCCAGGAAAGCCTTCCGTCGGATGTTAAGTTAGGAGTTATCATGGATACTTCGACTAACATTCTGAATACAATCGACAGTTTGAAAGAGACGATCTTCATCACCTTCATCATCGTTATGTTAGTGGTATTCATCTTCCTCGGACGTTGGAGGGCGACGTTTATCATCATCCTGACCATTCCGATCTCGTTGATTGCCTCGTTCGCCTATTTGCTGGCATCGGGCAACACACTGAATATTATCTCGCTGAGCTCCCTTTCCATTGCGATCGGTATGGTTGTGGACGATGCGATCGTGGTATTGGAAAACATTACGACCCATATCGAGAGGGGTAGCGCACCGAAACAGGCGGCCGTCCATGCGACCAATGAGGTGGCAATCTCTGTTGTCGCTTCCACCCTGACGATGTTGGCGGTGTTCCTACCGTTGACAATGGTGACGGGTATGGCGGGTATCTTGTTCAAGCAATTGGGTTGGATCGTCAGTATCATCATGATTGTATCTACGGTCGGAGCCTTGACGCTGACACCGATGTTGAGTTCGCAACTGCTCAGGCTGAATCCGAACAAAGGGCGTCTGTATGTCCTGTTCTTCACTCCGATCGAAAAGGCGCTGGATGCACTCGATCATGGTTATTCCCGCTTCCTTTATTGGGCGGTACGTCACAGAAAAACCGTGATAGCAGGGGCAACTTTGATCTTTGCCGGCAGTATGATGCTGGTTCCGACGATCAAGACGGAGTTCTTCCCGACTCAGGATAATGCCCAGATCAGCGTCCATCTTGAACTGCCGGTCGGCACGCGCCAGGATATCACCCGTAAGTTAGCTTTGGAGATAGACGAACTGTTCCGCCAGAAATATCCGGAAATAAAGACCAGTAACTTCACCGAAGGACAGGCCGATTCCGACAACACCTGGGCGCAGTTAAGCAATAACGGAACACATATCGTCGACTTCTATATCAATATGTTGAGCGTCGGCGATCGTGAACGCGGTATGGTCGAGATATGCGAGGAGATGCGTAAAGATCTGGCCAAATATCCGGAGATCAAGACATTCAAAGTGATCGAAGGCGGACAGGAAGAAGGTATGGGCGGACAGAATGCCGTCAGTATCGAGATCTACGGTTTCGACTTCGGCCGTACCGATGCAGTGGCAGCTGAACTGGCCGAACGGATGCGTAAAGTAAAAGGCTGCTCGCAGGTCAATATCAGCCGTGAGGACTATATTCCCGAATATCAGGTAGACTTCGATCGTGAGAAGTTGGCGATAAACGGCCTGAACATTACGACAGCCGCGCTGGCGCTTCGTAACCGCATCAACGGTTCTACCGCATCTAAATATCGTGAAGACGGCGACGAGTATGACATCAAAGTCCGCTATGCGCCCGAATTCCGCCAGTCGGTCGAAGACATCGAGAACATCATGGTCTACAATGCTTCCGGCCAGGGAATCCGCATCCGCGACTTGGGAAAAGTCGTCGAACGCATGACTCCGCCGACTATCGAACGTAAAGACCGCGAGCGTATCATCACCGTTTCGGCCGTAGTCGGAAAAGGTGCGGCGATGAGTGATATCGTAACTGCCGCCCGCGCCCAGCTGAAGCAAATGGATATTCCTTCGGATGTAAGCTGGCAGTTAGGCGGTACGTATGAAGACCAGATGGATACGTTCTTCGACCTGACCATCCTGATGATTCTGATCATTATCCTGGTATTTATCGTAATGGCCGCCCAGTTCGAATCGTTGACAGACCCGTTTGTGATCATGTTCTCCATACCGTTTGCCTTTACGGGTATCATCCTGGGACTGTCAATAACACAGACTCCATTGGG
The DNA here is from genome assembly GCF_003479205.1 of Parabacteroides sp. AF17-28. Taxonomy (NCBI): domain Bacteria; kingdom Pseudomonadati; phylum Bacteroidota; class Bacteroidia; order Bacteroidales; family Tannerellaceae; genus Parabacteroides; species Parabacteroides sp. AF17-28. The sequence continues at coordinate 86,952 of NZ_QUGV01000008.1, forward strand.
TGTTATGGCACTGATCGGTCTGATTATGTTGATGGGTATCGTAGTAAAGAATGGTATTGTGTTGATCGACTACACGATCCTTTGCCGTGAACGCGGCATGGGAATCCTGACGGCAGTCGTGGCAGCCGGTAAATCCCGTCTCCGCCCGGTATTGATGACTACGCTGACAACCGTATTAGGTATGATCCCGATGGCCATCGGGACAGGCGAAGGTTCGGAAATGTGGCGCTCGATGGGTATGACGGTGGCATGGGGACTTTCGGTATCCACTTTGATCACGTTGGTGATCGTACCGGTCGTGTACAGTGTATTTGCCGGAAACGGAGTTCGCCGCAGACGGCGGAAGCTGGCAAAAAGCAGATAAATAAAGCTCTATTCTTTTAGATAAGGTATTATCTTACAACATAGATAATACCCTATCTAAGAGGATGAATAATATGTCATCTACAGAGATAAGCAGTATGCTATCTAAGCATATAGATGAATATACATTTAAAAAAAAGAGTAAATTATAATAGAAATAACATATATGAAAGCTATATTTGTATCATTTAATCAAGCATATTACGAAATGATCCTTAGTGTGATGGACCGAAATAATATCCGGGGCTTCACATACTGGGACGAAGTGCAGGGACGTGGCAGTAAAACAGGTGAACCTCATTACGGAAGCCATGCCTGGCCGACATTAAACTCGGCAATCCTGGCAATGGTGGACGATGAAAAGGTCGACAATTTCCTGGAAATACTTCGCCAGATGGATCAAAAGACAGAAGCCCAAGGGTTACGGGCTTTCGTCTGGAACATCGAAAAAACAATATAAAAGGAGATAATGGACGATCACTCAAACATTCTTATTTTTAGTAAAGACAATGACCAGGGAGCTATTATTCAAGACAATTTGAAAGCCGCCGGATACGACTCACAGGTATTTGACCAGGAAACAACCGCGTACGAGAGTTTCCTCTCCGGTCATTTCAATTTTTGTATTTTAGATAATAATCTGGCCGTAAAAGAAACGCGAACATTTGTCGCTATGATGAAGAGTTCGGAGAAAATAATCCCTGTTATTTTCTTATGTGATCACCCAACCAGAGAAGATATCAGTTTATTATTTTCTTTCCATGCCGATGACGTGATACGTAAGCCGCTGGACTTTGAAATCCTGCTGGCACGTATGAAAGCGATACAAAAGCGCTATCATCCGGAAGAGAGAAAAGAGACAAAAATCTACATCTTCGGCAAGTTCAGATTCAACATACAAAAGCAGCTCTTGTCTATCGAAGACAAAACGACCAAGTTGACAACCAAAGAAGCAGACTTGCTCACATTCTTGTGCCAGCATGCCAACCAGACGATAGACAGGATGCAGGCCCTACAAGTCATTTGGAAAAGCGACAACTATTTCAATGCCCGCAGTATGGATGTCTATATCACCAAGTTGCGCAAACTGTTGCAAGACGATCCGACAATCCGGATCGTGAACATTCACGGAAAAGGATACAAATTATCAACATACTATGATGATGACGACTGAACATTTCACCTTATTTCTAATTGTAATGGCAGCCATTGCCGCCATTGTTTTCATCACGCTCTACTTTGTAGAAGCCGGCTACGGAATGCTGTTCGACAAGAAATGGGGCTTTCCGATACCGAACCGGATTGCCTGGATTTGTATGGAAGCACCTGTTTTCATCGTGATGTTCCTATTATGGAGCGGCTCGGAAAGGCAGTTTGAAACGGTGCCGTTGCTGATATTCCTGTTCTTCGAACTGCATTATTTCCAGCGGGCTTTTATCTTCCCTCTACTGATAAAAGGCAATAGCAAGATGCCGGCGGGAATTATGCTGATGGGGATTACTTTCAACATATTGAACGGATATATGCAAGGAGAATGGATTTTCCACCTGGCCCCGCAAGATATGTACACCGAAAGCTGGTTATACAGTCCGCAATTCATCATCGGGACAATCCTTTTCTTCACCGGCATGGGGATCAATATTCATTCGGACCATATCGTCCGCCATCTGCGCAAACCGGGCGACACAAAGCATTACCTGCCCAAAGGAGGAATGTTCAACTATGTAACTTCGGCTAATTATTTCGGCGAAATAGTGGAATGGTGCGGTTTTGCCATCCTGACCTGGAGCGCAAGCGGAGCCGTGTTCGCCTGGTGGACCTTTGCCAATCTGGTGCCTCGCGCCAACACCATCTATCATAAATATAAAGCTATGTTTGGAAACGAACTGGGAAACCGGAAACGGGTGATCCCTTTTATATATTGAAAGATAAACACATACAGTTATGGAAAAAGAATCTGTTCTATTCACACCTGCGAAGATCGGGCCGTTGACCTTGCGGAACCGGACAATACGGGCGGCAGCATTCGAAAGCATGTGTCCGGGAAATGCGCCTTCCGATATGTTATACGACTACCACACATCAGTGGCAGCCGGCGGAATCGGAATGACGACATTAGCTTATGCGGCCGTCACCCAAAGCGGACTTTCCTTTGAAAGGCAATTGTGGATGCGGCCGGAGATCATTCCGGGATTAAGACGTATCACCGATGCGATCCATAAAGAAGGTGCAGCCGCTTCCGTACAACTCGGACATTGCGGGAACATGTCCCATAAAAATATCTGCGGATGTACGCCTATATCAGCATCCAGCGGTTTCAATATCTACTCCCCTACGCTTGTCCGGGGCATGAAACCCTCCGAAATCGTAGCGATCTCCAAAGCATTCGGGCAGGCCGTACATCTGGCACGCGAAGCCGGCATGGATGCAGTCGAGATACATGCCGGACACGGCTACCTGATCAGCCAGTTTCTCTCTCCTTACACCAATCACCGGAAAGACGAATATGGCGGCAGCCTGCAAAACCGGATGCGTTTCATGAAAATGTGCATGGACGAAGTGATGAAAGCAGCCGGTTCGGATATGGCCGTACTGGTCAAGGTGAATATGCGCGACGGATTCAAAGGCGGAATGGAACTCGACGAAACGATCGAAGTAGCCCGCACCCTGCAGGACGAATGCGGAGCGCAGGCGTTGGTGCTGAGCGGCGGTTTCGTCAGCCGTGCCCCGATGTATGTGATGCGCGGTGCGATGCCGATCCATACGATGACGCATTATATGCCTTTCGGTTGGCTGCCGATCGGCGTTAAAATGGCCGGACGCCTCATGATCCCGTCCGAGCCGTTCAAAGAGGCTTACTTCCTCGAAGACGCGCTGAAGTTCAGGGCTGCATTGAAAATGCCGCTTGTGTATGTAGGCGGACTGATCTCACGCGAGAAGATAGACGAAGTCCTGGGCGACGGTTTCGAGTTTGTCAGTATGGCACGCGCCTTGCTGAACGACCCTTCATTCGTCAATAAGATGAAGGAAGACGAGCATGCCCGTTGCGACTGCGGACATAGCAACTATTGCATCGCCCGCATGTATTCCATCGAAATGGCTTGCCACAAACATATTCAGAACTTACCCAAAAGTATCATCAAAGAAATAGAAAAACTGGAATATAAGTAATGGAAAAAGGATTAGCCATCATAACCGGTGCCGACGGAGGCATGGGACAAGTCATCACGACAGCGCTCGCAAAAGAGGGCTATCCGGTGATCATGGCCTGCCTCAACCCGCAGAAAGCAACCCTTGTTTGCGAACGGATCAAAAACGAGACCGGAAACACGCAGATAGAAGTACGTCCTGCCAACCTCGCATCCCTGTCGGCCGTTAACACCTTCACCGCCCAATTGTTGAAAGAAGGCCGCCCTGTCAGCCGTTTGATAAACAATGCCGGAATCCTGACCACTCCGGTACGCAGAACCGAGGATGGGCTGGAAACAATCGTAAGCGTCAACTACGTGGCGCCTTACATGCTCACCCGGCAAATATTACCGCTGATGCAACCCGGTTGCCGTATCGTCAACACGGTATCTTGTACGTATGCCATCGGTAAGATCGGTCCCGACTTCTTTGAGAAAGGAAAGAGCGGACGTTTCTCCCGCATCCCGGTCTACGGAAATACCAAGTTGGCTTTATTGCTGTTCACACAAGAACTTGCCGGACGGATCCGGGAAAAAGGAATTACGGTAAACGCTTCGGATCCGGGAATCGTCAGCACCAATATGATCACGATGAAAGCCTGGTTCGACCCGCTGACTGACATCTTCTTCCGCCCGTTTATCAAAACGCCGGCACAAGGAGCCGCTACAGCCATCCATCTCGCCCTATCGGATGAACCGAAAGAGAAAAGCGGTCGTTGTTATGCCAATTGCAAAGAGACAAAAGTTCCGGAACGCATCCTGCACCATGTTCAGCAAAAACAACTTTGGGACGACACGGAAATTTTACTCCGACAAAAGGGATTCCATTTTTGAACCGGCATGCCTTTTTAGTTCCATAGGCATGAAACTTCCGTTCCATGCCTATGGAATTTTAGTTTCATGCCCATGGAACTAAAATTTCATGCAGACAAGATTTTGCAGATATAAATATAAATCGTACCTTTGCACCGCTTTTAACCCCCGTACGTGTGATGGGAAATTAGAAAGCATAAACATCTAATTTTGAGTAACACAAAAATTAAAAAAGAATGAAGACATTTCAATTAGAAGGAAAGTCAAGAGAAGTAGCAGCTACTTCTGCAGACCAGAAGAGAGCTTTGAAAGCTATGCGTAAGAACAACGAAATCCCTGCTGTACTGTACGGCGGTGAAAAAGTAACTCACTTCATCATCACAAAAGACAGTGTTCGTAACCTGGTTTACACTCCTGAAATCTTTGTCGTAGAATTGACTATCGACGGCAAAAAGACGATGGCTATCGTAAAAGACATCCAGTTCCAGCCTGTAACAGATGCTATCATGCACATGGACTTCATGGAAGTATCTGATAAGAAACCGGTTGTAATGGAAGTTCCGGTTGTTCTGGAAGGTCACGCTGAAGGTGTTAAAGCCGGTGGTAAGTTGAGCCTGCAGATGAGAAAGCTGAAAGTAAAAGCGATCTACACTGCTATCCCCGAAAAATTATTTATCAATGTTGACCACCTGGGCTTAGGAAAGACTATGCAGGTTGGTTCATTGCACTTCGAAGGTCTTGAACTGATAAACGCTAAGAACGCAGTTGTCTGCGCCGTTCAGTTGACTCGTGCCGCTCGTGGTGCTCAGGCAAAAGCACAATAATCAGTATTGTATCAAATAATCGAAGGGGAGGATATTCTAACGGAGTATTCTTCCCTTTGCTATATATAAGATACCTGATGTACATCCCAAAATAAACAGACAATGAAATATCTGATAACAGGACTTGGTAATATCGGCTCCGAATACTTAGGAACCCGCCACAATGTCGGATTCCGTGTGGTAAACGCACTGGCGGAAGATGCCGGCGTTCCTTTTACAGAAGAACGTTATGGCGCAATCGCCCGGATGCGTGTCAAGAACTGTGAGCTGATTCTACTGAAACCGAACACATTCATGAACCTGAGCGGCAATGCCGTCCGCTACTGGTTGCAGAAAGAAAATATCCCGGTAGAAAACCTGCTGGTTGTGGTAGACGACCTCGCACTTCCGTTCGGGACGCTCCGCCTCAAACCCAAAGGCAGTGATGCCGGGCATAACGGCTTGAAGAACATCCAGCAATTGTTAGGCACACAAGAATACAGCCGCCTCCGCTTCGGTATCGGCAGCGACTTCCCGCGTGGCGGACAGATCAACTATGTGCTGGGCAAATTTCCGCCGGAAGAACTCCAGCTTATGCCGGAGAAAATGAAACGGGCCGTAGAAATCATCAAGAGTTTCTGCCTGGCCGGAATACAGAATACGATGAACCTATACAACAATAAATAGTTGAGAATTTATTATGAACGAAGTCCGTATAGACAAATGGATGTGGGCTACCCGCATATTCAAAACACGTACGATAGCCGCCGAGGCCTGCAAGAAAGGCCGGATCATGATAAACGGCGTCACAATAAAACCTTCCCGCATGATCAAAGTCGGGGAAGTGATACAGGTACGCAAACCGCCTATCACCTACTCATTCAAAGTGCTCGACTTAACGGAACACCGCATGGGAGCCAAACTGGTGCCGGGCTTTTTAGAAAACGTAACGACACCCGACCAGTATGAAATTCTGGAAATGAACCGCATCTCCGGTTTTGTCGACCGCGCACGCGGCTTAGGCCGTCCGACCAAAAAGGACCGCCGCGAACTGGAACAGTTCACTGATCCGGGAATGGCCGGTGACGGTTTCGACTTCGACTTTGATTTCGGAGATCCGGACGAGGATGAATAAATTACAACAATGGTTTCAATTCCTTCTCAAATATATCCTTGCTGACAATACGGTAATGAGGCGAGTAGGTTTCTTCAAAGACTTTGCTGTGATGTCCGACATACTCTCCCCTGTCCAACCGTTCTTCAATCTCTTTCCGGTCGGCTTCGTAACCAGGTAAAGCCAGTTCTATGGAACGGATAATCGCCTCGATCTGAAGCCACTCCTTTTTCCATTCGGCAACCGTTACAGGCTGAATTCCGTTTACACTACGGACAAAGGCATCGAAAAAGGTATTATAGGGAATCTGTCCGGTTTTGATAACCGAGAGGTTCACCCGTAGGAAGTTACCTTCCCAGCCGGTCGGCTCGGCAATATCGCCGGAACATTCCGTGTAGGAAGCAAGTTCACGGCGCAGATAATTACCGGCAGCCGCCGTATCGCCGATGATATGCCCGGGGCCGAACTTATCCTGAAAGAAATTCTTATACAGGTCTTTCAATGTCGATTTCGGATAAGTCTGCATCTGACGGGATACGGCGGCACGCACCGCCGTATCAAAATCCGGCTTCTCCGCCGCCGAAAGAGAGAAGCAGAGAAGCAGGAATAAAGTCATAACGCTATACGTACGCATCGTTCTACTTGATTACTTCCTTCAGTTTCTGATGCAAATCCTCACCGGTTATATTCTTGGCGATAATCACACCGTCCGGGTCCAACAATACATTGGCCGGAATGCCACGCACACCGTAGAGCGCCGGTATTTCGGAATCCCAGTATTTCAGGTCGGAAAGATGTGTCCAAGTCAGGTTATCATCGGCAATCGCTTTCAGCCATTTGCTTTTATCCTTATCTAAGGAAATCCCGATAATGGTGAAGTTCTTATCCTTATATTCGTTGAATGCCTTGACGACATTCGGATTCTCGCGACGGCAGGGCGGACACCAGGATGCCCAGAAATCCAACAAGACATATTTGCCCCGGAAATCGGAAAGCGATACCGAAACGCCTGCCGTATCAGGTAAAGAAAACTCCGGCGCAGTCTTACCAATCTGCACGTTTTCAAGCTGCTTGATGATGCCGTCCAAATCTTTCACATACGGGCAATCGCCCAATGCCAGCGAAATCCGGGCGCGGGTTGCCTTTAAGTCGTCCAGCGGCAGTTGATAGGTAAAATAGCGATAGAGGTAGAAGGCGGCGGCAGGCGAATCCGGATATTTGGCAATCAGGCTATCAATGTCGTAGCCGTCCTCAAAAACCTTGTCGGCATTCTCCTGAAAGACGGTGTTTACCGGTGAGTTCTGAACCGTAATCGTCTCTCCGTCATCACCGATCTTTACATCCATAGTCGTATTCTCGACAAAGAGCTGAACCGGATAATCCATATTCTCGGTTGCCAGACCAAACAATAAAGGCTGGTCTACTTCTCCTTTAAACGTGAACTTCCCGTCTTTCACCTCAGCTGTGTCGACATCAAAAAACATTTTATTCCGGAATGACTTGAGGTAGATTTTACCTTCCGGCATACCGGCTACCTCACCGTTTATCACATAACCTTTCGGCGTTTCCTGGCAACTTGCCAACGTCAGGGCCACCAGGGCTGTTACTGCTAATCGTTTCATTTTATCTGTTTATTTATTATTTAACTTGAGGATGATGATATCTTCCTTTTTTCAGCGTCTCCTTGCCATACTCGATTGCTCGGACGGGACAACGGTGGATGCAGGCGACACACTGCACACAGGTATTCGACCAGACCGGCTTCCCTTCCTGCAAGGTAATCGTTCCGGTAGGACAAATGCGTTCGCACAATCCGCAGGAAATACAGGCATCTGTCGCCCGGAATGAGTTTCTCCCGATTGCCAAATGGGCAAAAAGAGGATAGACAAGCCGGCTTTTCAGGAAAGGCATGCTTCCTTGCGTATATAAACTGGAATCTTGCCCACTACAGATCGCTTCAATGATTTCCCCGACCCGTGCAGGCGCTTCCTGCAACTTCTGTTCTTCCACCTCTTTACTGTCCACATCGAAACCGAGCAGCAGGATATAGTTGTTCGGCATAATCACGGAATAGGCGGCAGTAAGCGGTAAACGCCGTTTGCGCAAGGCTTTCTCCAAAAGCTGATCTGCATATCCGCATTCATCTCCACAAGTAGAAACGGAATAGACGGGCTGTCCGGCATATCCTTCCAACACCAACCGGGAGATAAAACGGGCCATCGGCACCGCTGGTCCCCAGGAATGCACAGGATAGACAAACAGTATCTTTTCATCCCGGCGGAGCGGATAAACCAAGTCTTTGTCCTCCTTACGCAATTCATCTGCAATCAGAATCAACGGTTCTCCTAATGCCTCTCCCAAAGCTTTTGCCACCCAAAGCGAATTACCAGTTCCTGTAAAGTAAAATATCATATTCCTATTTTGTTTCAAATGCAAAAGTAGGTATAATTCAAGAATATATCTTACCCTTTCCTTATTAAGAAACCTAAATAACAGTGTTATGACTACAATGGAATTAAATTTAAGCTCACCCGCTAATCATTGGGGATAAATAAATTCATTATTTGACAAAAGAGAGCCTGCCGCAGGGAGGCTTATTGTATAAAACGCATTTTTCAAGTCTAAAAGACATCCAAAACAAAACAAATGTTAATCCACTTTTTTGACCTCAAAAAGGGACTTTTTCCTCTTTTTTGAGCGTTTTCAACAATTACGACCGTCCTCTTTGCCATTACGACCGTGCTAATGTGTAGTGCACTCGGCACCTCGCGAAGATTAGCACGGTCGTAATGGAGATTTGGACGGTCGTAATTGAAAAGAGGACCGTTATAAAGGCAAAAAGGCCCCTGAATTTCCTTGGGATATTTGGAACGCCGTCCGTTTTATTTTCAAATATTCGATTCTCCGGGAGTTAAGCTTTATCACTTTGCTGCCGTATCCAGTTCTCGGCTATCAAATTGCACGTTTTTTGGAATGGGATCGGCACCTCATTTTATCTATTGTCATCCGACCAGGTTAAAACCATGAAAAAAGTCAATCCAAAATCGATCAGAATTTCGGACGAAATAGAAAAACGGCTAAAAAGGGGGTTATTGTAATCTTCAGGTTTGCGGAAGATTCGAAACTTGCCAGGTTTAAACTGATCTGTATCACCTACCTCATCCTTGTGTTTATCCCCAATGATTATCGGGTGAGTCTCCATTTCTCCATAAAAAAAGAGGGCGAGTTGCCCCGCCCTAAATGTTTTCACAACGGAATAATCCTTATTGTGATTTGCTTCAATTTATCTTTGTAGAGGCAAAGATATTCATATTTTCGTCAAAAACAAGTGCTTATTTGTTTTTATTGTTTATTTTTGAAAAAACATACAAATAAAACCATGGAAAAGATCATATTAGGACTGGATTTAGGAACAAATAGTGTCGGCTGGTCATTGATAGAACAAGATTTCAACAGTAAACAAGGAAAGATATTGGGAATTGGGAGTCGAATTATCCCTATGAGCCAAGATATATTAGGGAATTTTGATGCTGGAAATTCCATTTCTCAAACAGCAGAACGTACTAATTTCAGAGGAACGAGAAGATTATATGAACGCTGTAATTTAAGGCGCGAGCGTCTACATAGAGTACTTAATATTTTAGGCTTTCTACCTAAGCATTACGCAGAAAGCATTGACTTTGTCAACAATCTTGGTAAATTCATTCCTGAAACAGAAACAAAACTACCTTGGGTTAGAAACAAAGATGGAAAATTCAAATTTTTATTCCAAAGTTCTTTCGATGAAATGCTTAATGATTTCAAAGCAAACGGACAAGAAATAAAAATTCCCTATGATTGGACAATCTACTATCTCCGCAAAAAAGCTTTAACTCATAAAATTCTAAAAGAAGAACTTGCATGGATCATTCTAAATTTCAATACAAAACGAGGCTATTACCAGTTGCGTGGAGAAGAGGAAGAAGAAATGCCGAACAAATCTGTAGAATTTCACTCTTTAAAAATTATTGATGTTGTTGCAGATGAAAAACCAAACAGCAAAGGCGAAACTTGGTATTCACTACATTTAGAAAACGGTTGGATTTATCGTCGTTCAAGCAAAAACCCTTTATACGATTGGAAAGACAAAGTACGAGATTTTATTGTTACAACCGATTTAAATGATGACGGTACGACAAAAACCGATAAAGACGGTAATGAAAAACGCTCATTTAGAGCACCAAATGAGAATGATTGGACATTGCTCAAAAAGAAAACCGAAGCAGATATTGAGCATTCACAAAAAACAGTCGGAGCATTCATTTACGAAGCTCTTTTACAAAATCCAACACAAAAAATTCGTGGTAAATTAGTACGTACTATCGAACGTAAGTTTTATAAAGAGGAGCTTCTGGCTATTCTTAAAAAGCAAATTGAATTACAGCCAGAACTGTTTACCGAAGAAAAATATTACGATTGTGTGAGGGAATTGTACCGAAACAACACCGAACAGCAGTCCTTTTTAAGCAATCTGGATTTCATACATCTGTTTGTGAATGACATCATTTTCTATCAACGTCCGCTACGAAGTCAAAAGTCGTCAATAGGAAACTGCTCACTGGAATTTAGAATATATAAGGACAAAAATAACAATACTATTAAGGAATATCTAAAAGGCATTCCCAAATCAAATCCTTATTATCAGGAATTTCGATTATGGCAATGGTTGTATAATTTGAAAATTTATAATAAAGATAACGAAACAGAGGTTACAACAACGTTTATAACCAACATCGAAGATTTGGAAAATTTATTTGACTTCTTGAACAATCGTAAAGACATCGAACAAAATATACTTATTAAATATTTATTGAAACAAAAAGATATAAAGGGGAAAAACGAAACAGATAAATACCGTTGGAACTATGTAGAAGACAAGAAATATCCGTGCAACGAAACCCATACCATGTTATCAACACGCTTGGCAAAAGTAGAAAATGTGCCTGATAATTTTTTGGAAATAATTGACACAAAAGAATTTATTGACAGAAAGACAGAAGAACATGGAAGCGCAAATTTAGGAACGCGCGAATATCAACTTTGGCATATAATCTATTCTGTCACTGATAAAAAAGAATATGAACAAGCTTTGAGAAATTTTGCGATAAAGTACAATTTAGAAACTGAATCCTTCGTAGAAAATTTTAAAAAGTTTCCACCATTCAAAAGCGAATACGGTTCATACTCAGAAAAAGCAATCAAAAAACTATTGCCATTGATGCGGATTGGAAAATACTGGAAATATGCAGCCATAGATGAAAACACAAAAGTTCGGATTTCCAAAATCATAACAGGTGAATATGATGAGAAAATAAAAGAAAGAGTCCGAGAAAAAGCAATAAAACTAACAGAAGAGTATCATTTTCAAGGCCTACATCTTTGGCTCTCCCAATACATTGTTTATGACAGACATTCTGAAGCTGAAATTGCAGGAAAATGGAAAAATGTTACCGATTTGGAAGAATATCTGAATGAATTTAAGCAACATTCATTACGTAACCCTATTGTGGAACAGGTTATTACTGAGACTTTGCGAGTAGTACGTGATATATGGAAACAGTATGGCCACAGTCACGAAAATTTCTTCGACGAAATTCATATTGAGCTTGGACGTGAAATGAAAAACACATCCGAAGAACGTAAGAAAATAGCTAATACGGTAATAGAAAACGAAAACACCAATCTCCGTATTAAGGCATTGCTCGCAGAATTACAAAATGACAGCAATGTTGAGAATGTTCGCCCATATTCACCAATACAACAGGAAATCTTAAAAATTTACGAAGAATATGCCATTTCAAATATTACAGACAGCGATAGCGATAAAGATTTTATTATCAAAATCAGCAAAACTGCACAACCGTCCAGTGCAGATTTACAACGTTATAAATTATGGCTCGAACAGCGTTATCGCTCGCCTTACACAGGACAAATAATTCCGCTTGGAAAACTATTTACATCTGCCTACGAGATTGAACATATAATTCCACAAAGTCGTTATTTTGATAACAGTCTTAGTAATAAAGTGATTTGCGAAGCAGCTGTTAATAAAAAGAAAGACAGAGAACTTGGCTTAGAATTTATCAAAAATCACCACGGAGAAATTATTGAAACAGGGCTTGGACAATCTGTGAAAATATTAGAAGAGGCAGAATATATGGAATTTGTAAACCGGCATTATTCTAAAAACCGTTCCAAAAAGACGAAACTACTATTGGAAGAAATCCCAGATAAAATGATTGAACGGCAAATGAACGACACCCGTTACATCAGCAAGTTTATTTCAGCTCTTCTATCCAACATCGTTCGTGCAGACAGCAATGATGACGGCATTAATTCCAAAAATGTACTGCCTGTAAATGGGAAAATAACAACGATCTTAAAGCAGGATTGGGGATTGAATGATATTTGGAACGATTTAATTTTACCGCGTTTCGAAAGAATGAATCAACTGACCGAAACAAGTAAATTCACCGCTTGGAATGAGCAATACCAAAAATTTCTGCCAACTGTGCCATTAGAATTATCAAAAGGATTTCAAAAAAAGCGAATTGACCATCGTCATCACGCAATGGATGCCTTAGTAATTGCCTGTGTCACACGCGACCATATAAATCTGCTGAATAATCAATCTGCAAAATCCGAGAATTCGCGTCATGATTTACAGCGCAAATTACGTTACACAGAAAAATGGATTGACAAGGATGGCAAAGAAAGATACAAATTCTCAGAATTCAAGAAACCTTGGGATAAATTCACTGTTGAGGCCAAAAATGAATTGTCTAAAATTATCGTTAGTTTCAAGCAGAACTTAAGGATAATCAATAAAGCCACAAATAAATACAGTAAATACAAAAACGGAAAAAAAATAAAGGTCAAACAAGAAGGTTTAAATTGGGCTATTCGCAAACCGCTGCACAAAGAAACGGTTTATGCACAAGTTTCTTTACGGAAAATTAAAACAGTACGATTTAGCGAAGCAATTAAGAATTGGAGAAGTATTGTAGATAAAAGATTAAAAGAAGAAATAAAGCATCTAATCAGTTTATATGAAGACAATTATAATACTGATATAATTAATAAATACTTCAAAGACAGAAAATATAAATTTCAAGATGTTGATGTCTCAAAAGTTGAAGTTTATTACTTCGATAATGGCTACTCAGCTGTAAGGGAATCACTTAACACTTCTTTCAATGAAAAGAAAATCAAAGAATCAGTTACAGACACAGCCATACAGAAAATTTTACTCAATTACTTATCGACAAAAGGAAATAATCCCGATTTAGCCTTTTCGCCTGAAGGAATTGAAGAAATGAATAAAAATATTATACAATTCAATAATGGCAAGTTTCACCAACCAATTATAAAAGTACGAGTTTATGAAACTATTGGCAAAAAATTTGCAGTTGGCAAAAAAGGTAATAAAAAAGATAAGTATGTTGAAGCAGCCAAAGGGACAAACTTGTTTTTTGCAATTTATACAGACGAAAGCGGCAATCGTTCATATGAAACTGTGCCATTGAATATTGTTATAGAACGAATGAAACAAGGTTTAAATGCAGTCCCCAATATAAATGAGAAAGGGTACAAATTATTATTCCATCTATCACCTAATGACTTGGTATATGTACCAACAGAAGAGGATATTAAAAGTGGTATTAATTTAAATGATATAAATATAAAGCCTAAAAGAATTTATAAGATGGTTTCTTCAACAGGGAATCAATGCATGTTCGTTCGCCAAGATATCTCCACGCCCATTATTAATAAAATGGAATTTTCACCGTTAAACAAAATGGAACGTGCCATCACAGGTGAAATGATAAAAGATGTGTGCATAAAGCTAATAGTAGATAGATTAGGAAATATTAAAGAAATAAAGAGCTCATGATAAAAAGCACATTATACTTCGGAAATCCAGCATATCTATCATTGAGAAACAATCAATTGATAATAAAACTTCCGGAAGTAGAGAAAAATGAAACTTTACCGGATAGTTTCAAGAGAGACACGGTCAGAAGTAAGCCTATAGAAGATATCGGAGTTGTTGTTTTAGACCATAAGCAGATTACAATAACTTCCGGGGTATTGGAGGCTCTTCTTGAAAACAACTGTGCCGTTATTACATGCGACTGCAAAAGTATGCCGGTTGGACTTATGCTGCCATTATGTGGAAATACGACCCAAAATGAACGTTTTCGAGATCAATTGGATGCATCTTTACCGTTAAAAAAACAACTTTGGCAACAAACGATTAAGATGAAGATTGAGAATCAAGCAACAGTCTTATCTAAAAGTCGAAATTGTGAAATTAAAAACATGCGTGTATGGGCTAATGACGTCCGAAGTGGCGACCCGGATAATTTAGAAGCACGTGCCGCAGCCTATTACTGGAAAAATCTTTTTCCTAAGATTGAGGGTTTTACCAGAGATAGAGAAGGTATTCCTCCCAATAATTTATTAAATTATGGATATGCCATTTTGCGTGCAGTGGTTGCCAGAGGACTTGTTTCAAGCGGTTTACTTCCAACATTAGGCATCCATCATCATAATCGCTACAATGCCTATTGTCTGGCAGATGATATAATGGAGCCTTATCGTCCGTATGTTGATGAATTAATAGTCAGCATTATAAACAGTAATTGTGACATTGCAGATCTATCAAAAGAAATAAAAGCAAAGTTATTAACGATCCCGACTTTGGAAGTTTCTGTAAACGGGAAACGTAGTCCTCTCATGGTTGCTGTAAGTCAAACGACAGCTTCATTATACAAATGTTTTAGTGGTGAACTTCGCCACATAGCATATCCGCAAATGTAATATGAATAGATTTAGTGAATATCGTATTATGTGGGTTCTTGTATTTTTTGATCTTCCGACAGACACAAAAAAAGAAAAGAAAGCCTATGCTGATTTCCGAAAGAATTTGCAGAAGGACGGTTTTACTATGTTCCAATTCTCCATCTACGTTCGTCATTGTGCAAGCGCAGAAAATGCAGATGTACACATAAAAAGAGTTAAATCCTTTCTTCCCCCCAATGGTCAAGTCGGTATTCTATGCATAACAGATAAACAATTTGGCAACATAGAACTATTCTTCGGTAAAAAAGAGCAACCAATAAATACTCCAGGCCAGCAACTTGAACTTTTTTAAAATAAGAAATCCTGCCTTGCAAGCAGGATTTCTTACTGAACAACAACTACTTTTTTATTTTCTAATTGCAAACATTAAGTACTGAACCACAATCAATTGCACACAATCAGTTGTTTTCAGTATGTCAAAGATAATAGATTGAAAGCAAATCACAACTGTTCTCCTTATTTTTTGCACTTATCAAAGTTGTTTTCAGTATGTCAAAGATAATAGATTGAAAGCAAATCACAACGGAACAAGCCAAGGTCATACAACCAGGGAGTTGTTTTCAGTATGTCAAAGATAATAGATTGAAAGCAAATCACAACAAGATTATAGTCCATGTAAATACTCTCTCAGTTGTTTTCAGTATGTCAAAGATAATAGATTGAAAGCAAATCACAACTCTATACTAACCTTACTCCCAAAAGGTATTGTTGTTTTCAGTATGTCAAAGATAATAGATTGAAAGCAAATCACAACAGAATCAAATAGCATTAAATTATAATTAGGTTGTTTTCAGTATGTCAAAGATAATAGATTGAAAGCAAATCACAACAAGTTTGAGCTTCTCCCCCACTCGGCGCATGTTGTTTTCAGTATGTCAAAGATAATAGATTGAAAGCAAATCACAACTGATTCTTGCTTTGTTATACTTCGGTGTTTGTTGTTTTCAGTATGTCAAAGATAATAGATTGAAAGCAAATCACAACTAGATGCGTTAAGTTTCACTGAAGCAGAAGTTGTTTTCAGTATGTCAAAGATAATAGATTGAAAGCAAATCACAACACATATCAACGTATATTCTGTAGATTGGAGTTGTTTTCAGTATGTCAAAGATAATAGATTGAAAGCAAATCACAACAGTTGGCAACACGTATAAACTTGTGCGTGTGTTGTTTTCAGTATGTCAAAGATAATAGATTGAAAGCAAATCACAACCATGGAACTATTTGGTGTAGATGATTTCTAGTTGTTTTCAGTATGTCAAAGATAATAGATTGAAAGCAAATCACAACGGGAATGCCATCATTAACCTACCTAATGAGTTGTTTTCAGTATGTCAAAGATAATAGATTGAAAGCAAATCACAACAAATGCGTGCATACACTAAAAAACTCGTGGTTGTTTTCAGTATGTCAAAGATAATAGATTGAAAGCAAATCACAACAAATGCGTGCATACACTAAAAAACTCGTGGTTGTTTTCAGTATGTCAAAGATAATAGATTGAAAGCAAATCACAACCATAACCTTACCGACAATGCAACACAACCGTTGTTTTCAGTATGTCAAAGATAATAGATTGAAAGCAAATCACAACACAGAAACGAAAGGGGATAGTAGAGTTACGGTTGTTTTCAGTATGTCAAAGATAATAGATTGAAAGCAAATCACAACAGACATCATGTAAAGAACATGCAAAGGAGTGTTGTTTTCAGTATGTCAAAGATAATAGATTGAAAGCAAATCACAACTGTTCGTAGTAAGCGATGATGCCGCCAACTGTTGTTTTCAGTATGTCAAAGATAATAGATTGAAAGCAAATCACAACTGTGGCATCGTATTATAGAGACCTTGCCAGTTGTTTTCAGTATGTCAAAGATAATAGATTGAAAGCAAATCACAACAGAAGGAACAAACAAATATTTCTTACCAAGTTGTTTTCAGTATGTCAAAGATAATAGATTGAAAGCAAATCACAACGCAGACTCGGTAGCATATGTTCCTATTTTAGTTGTTTTCAGTATGTCAAAGATAATAGATTGAAAGCAAATCACAACAATACCTATGCATAACAATTTGTCGTTCATGTTGTTTTCAGTATGTCAAAGATAATAGATTGAAAGCAAATCACAACGGGAATGTATCAGGAGTATGATAGAGGGTTGTTGTTTTCAGTATGTCAAAGATAATAGATTGAAAGCAAATCACAACGGCTCATATCCAGCAGAAAAACGGTTGCATGTTGTTTTCAGTATGTCAAAGATAATAGATTGAAAGCAAATCACAACTATAGGCAGCAATTCCACCGGAACTGCTGAGTTGTTTTCAGTATGTCAAAGATAATAGATTGAAAGCAAATCACAACATATTATCGTATGTTAATTTACAGGTTTTCGTTGTTTTCAGTATGTCAAAGATAATAGATTGAAAGCAAATCACAACAAGTGCCTATATAGTCCGTAACGTTGTCTTGTTGTTTTCAGTATGTCAAAGATAATAGATTGAAAGCAAATCACAACATGCGGGAGATTATCGTAATGCACGATTGGTTGTTTTCAGTATGTCAAAGATAATAGATTGAAAGCAAATCACAACGTGATAATCGCAGATGATGTCCCGGAATGGGTTGTTTTCAGTATGTCAAAGATAATAGATTGAAAGCAAATCACAACAACTGCCGATAAAGTAGATATCGGACAAACGTTGTTTTCAGTATGTCAAAGATAATAGATTGAAAGCAAATCACAACCATTGACAAGCTGACCATTCAAGAAATAATGTTGTTTTCAGTATGTCAAAGATAATAGATTGAAAGCAAATCACAACAGTCGCTTCTTCTGTAAGTATACTATCTTGTTGTTTTCAGTATGTCAAAGATAATAGATTGAAAGCAAATCACAACTAGACTGGATAAGGGATGCTGTCTCTAACGTTGTTTTCAGTATGTCAAAGATAATAGATTGAAAGCAAATCACAACAGCCAAACGGGACACTGTATCGAACTTGTGTTGTTTTCAGTATGTCAAAGATAATAGATTGAAAGCAAATCACAACAAGGCACACTATCTTTATAATCTACAGAAAGTTGTTTTCAGTATGTCAAAGATAATAGATTGAAAGCAAATCACAACATCTAAATAATCGGGATGAGACAACGTGTAGTTGTTTTCAGTATGTCAAAGATAATAGATTGAAAGCAAATCACAACATAGAAGTTGATTCCCCACTTGATGGCCTCGTTGTTTTCAGTATGTCAAAGATAATAGATTGAAAGCAAATCACAACTGTTAATAGTAAATAGCCGTCCTGCCTGTGGTTGTTTTCAGTATGTCAAAGATAATAGATTGAAAGCAAATCACAACGTAACAGAAGCAATGGTATAGTCGGTCAATGTTGTTTTCAGTATGTCAAAGATAATAGATTGAAAGCAAATCACAACTAGATTATCCCATTTTTCTTCGCCTTCTCCGTTGTTTTCAGTATGTCAAAGATAATAGATTGAAAGCAAATCACAACTAATACTATACACATCCATTAGAATTTTCCGTTGTTTTCAGTATGTCAAAGATAATAGATTGAAAGCAAATCACAACTAGTTTATGAAGAAGATCAGGCAGGTGAGAGTTGTTTTCAGTATGTCAAAGATAATAGATTGAAAGCAAATCACAACACCCCCCGTCAAGTAAAGCTGTCTCATGATGTTGTTTTCAGTATGTCAAAGATAATAGATTGAAAGCAAATCACAACGGCAACAGAACGTTTAAACGGATTATTTAGTTGTTTTCAGTATGTCAAAGATAATAGATTGAAAGCAAATCACAACACCCCCCGTCAAGTAAAGCTGTCTCATGAGTTGTTTTCAGTATGTCAAAGATAATAGATTGAAAGCAAATCACAACAAATGTTGCGCGGCTTAACTCTGCCAACAAGTTGTTTTCAGTATGTCAAAGATAATAGATTGAAAGCAAATCACAACAGAGCAAAATAAATACTTATTTGATATCCGTTGTTTTCAGTATGTCAAAGATAATAGATTGAAAGCAAATCACAACTACAAGGATCTTCCATACAGAAATTATACAGTTGTTTTCAGTATGTCAAAGATAATAGATTGAAAGCAAATCACAACTATATCGGTAGAAGCTCCAGAACATAATTGTTGTTTTCAGTATGTCAAAGATAATAGATTGAAAGCAAATCACAACATGTAGAAGGTCAAGTATTTCGTCTTCATCGTTGTTTTCAGTATGTCAAAGATAATAGATTGAAAGCAAATCACAACAGTATACTCTCTATACTTTTCATTATGTTTGTTGTTTTCAGTATGTCAAAGATAATAGATTGAAAGCAAATCACAACGTCAGATTAAAGAAACAGTTGAAAATGCTGGTTGTTTTCAGTATGTCAAAGATAATAGATTGAAAGCAAATCACAACAGATCATGAAATATGTTAAAGAATATGGTGTTGTTTTCAGTATGTCAAAGATAATAGATTGAAAGCAAATCACAACTTTTATACAAAGTTACTAAAGAAAACGAAAGTTGTTTTCAGTATGTCAAAGATAATAGATTGAAAGCAAATCACAACCGGTTTGTTGTCCATGTTCTAATATTTTTGTGTTGTTTTCAGTATGTCAAAGATAATAGATTGAAAGCAAATCACAACCAGCACATTAGTAGAGTAGAACCATATCAGTTGTTTTCAGTATGTCAAAGATAATAGATTGAAAGCAAATCACAACTAGCCGGATCTGTCCTCATGCCCAGCTGTGGTTGTTTTCAGTATGTCAAAGATAATAGATTGAAAGCAAATCACAACAGTAGTACCGTAATTCCTTTTAAGCCAATTGTTGTTTTCAGTATGTCAAAGATAATAGATTGAAAGCAAATCACAACCAAAAGCCTGAAGTGCATTTTGTATTTTTTGTTGTTTTCAGTATGTCAAAGATAATAGATTGAAAGCAAATCACAACTTTGTTTATCATAGGCATCTTGATTTGCGTGTTGTTTTCAGTATGTCAAAGATAATAGATTGAAAGCAAATCACAACAGAACTGCCAGGATATGAATATCTTGACAAGTTGTTTTCAGTATGTCAAAGATAATAGATTGAAAGCAAATCACAACATATATCGTTGATTTTTGAATTTCAGAGTGTTGTTTTCAGTATGTCAAAGATAATAGATTGAAAGCAAATCACAACGTGATACTAAACGATATTTTATAACAGAAGGTTGTTTTCAGTATGTCAAAGATAATAGATTGAAAGCAAATCACAACGATGAATCAATAGCCTCTTTAATCGTAGCAGTTGTTTTCAGTATGTCAAAGATAATAGATTGAAAGCAAATCACAACTCTAAGGGAGAATTTTGTATATTCTTTGTTGTTGTTTTCAGTATGTCAAAGATAATAGATTGAAAGCAAATCACAACAAATGGCCGGGGCTGGATGATCGCACCCTAGTTGTTTTCAGTATGTCAAAGATAATAGATTGAAAGCAAATCACAACTATAAACAGATAGTTTATCTGTCTACTAATGTTGTTTTCAGTATGTCAAAGATAATAGATTGAAAGCAAATCACAACAGTGAAGCCGCTCAGGCTGTTCCAGGACCAGGTTGTTTTCAGTATGTCAAAGATAATAGATTGAAAGCAAATCACAACTACCATTTGCGTTTAGCCCACAAGCCGTCAGTTGTTTTCAGTATGTCAAAGATAATAGATTGAAAGCAAATCACAACTGTCTTTCCAATATAATCCGATGCTTTCTGGTTGTTTTCAGTATGTCAAAGATAATAGATTGAAAGCAAATCACAACCGGCTACAATTTTTCATCTGAGCAATCCGGTTGTTTTCAGTATGTCAAAGATAATAGATTGAAAGCAAATCACAACAGGATACCACAATGTATAACGCTCTCCTTGTTGTTTTCAGTATGTCAAAGATAATAGATTGAAAGCAAATCACAACGATGGCGGCAGCCAACTTGTTGATCGTATCGTTGTTTTCAGTATGTCAAAGATAATAGATTGAAAGCAAATCACAACAGACAGCAACACTTTCAAATTTGTTCCCAGGTTGTTTTCAGTATGTCAAAGATAATAGATTGAAAGCAAATCACAACGATGGCGGCAGCCAACTTGTTGAGCGTATCGTTGTTTTCAGTATGTCAAAGATAATAGATTGAAAGCAAATCACAACAGGATACCACAATGTATAACGCTCTCCTTGTTGTTTTCAGTATGTCAAAGATAATAGATTGAAAGCAAATCACAACAATCTTTGCAGGTTCGAATCCTGCTACTACGTTGTTTTCAGTATGTCAAAGATAATAGATTGAAAGCAAATCACAACAAAACAATATTGAACCTACCCGCAAACTGAGTTGTTTTCAGTATGTCAAAGATAATAGATTGAAAGCAAATCACAACGACACATCGAATGAGTAGACACCATCCGCCGTTGTTTTCAGTATGTCAAAGATAATAGATTGAAAGCAAATCACAACTGATAAGAGGGAGGAAAAGGATATTTATTCGTTGTTTTCAGTATGTCAAAGATAATAGATTGAAAGCAAATCACAACAAAATGTACAGGAGCCTCTTTGCGTAACCGTTGTTTTCAGTATGCCAAAGATAATAGATTGAAAGCAAACCACACAACAAACAGAAAAACATCACTCAAACACAATCCTAAACCTCGTTAGTCCGTCCGCATACGTTCGGAGGGAGAAGGTGCAGTTGTGTTTTTGGAGGACTTCGCGGATGAAGATAAGGCCGATGCCTTGGCCGCCTCGCTTGGTCGAAAAGAAGGGGCTGAACAACTTCGCTTCCGTCGCTTTGTCGATGCCTTTGCCGGTGTCGGCGATTTCTAAGCAGACGGGATTATGCGACGTACGGATGTAGATATGACCGTCGTGGTCAATCGATTCGGCGGCGTTCTTGATGATGTTGACAAGCACTTGCTCGAAAAGCGAATTGTCCAGGTCGACAATCGGTGAAACAGGCGACAAATCCATGACAATACGGATATCACGGTTCTGACAGATCGTCTCCATAAAGCGCTTGCAAGAGAAAACAACCGCATTCAACGGCTGCCTCTTGGTCTGTGGCTCGGGGATGCGCACAACGTCGGCAAAGTTGGTGATGAAATGGCTCATGCTGTAGCAACGTTCGATCGAGACACGCAGCACCTCGCAGATGTCTTCCGTGTCTTGCATCTCGCTAAAGGTGGACTCGAGCGTGTCGAGAGTCGAAGTGATGCCCGCCGTCGTGTTGTTCACCTCGTGCGCGATCATCCGGATCACCTTCTCGTAGGCTTTCTTCTCGGCCTTGAAGACTTCTTGCGTCAATATCTCGACCAGATAGAAGGAATGGTGGAAGCCGCGGTCTACAAACGATGAATGCGTACATTTATATATGTTGGCATCGTTCAGGCGGACGGTCTGCGAATCGTACAGCGGAATCCGCTCCAACTCTGACGCGAGCGGAGAGTCGATTTCCGACAACCGGCACCCGGCGAGATCGGACAACGCGGATACACCGAACATCTTGCGGGCTGCCGGGTTGGCGGAGAGAAGTTCCTTGTCCAGGTTGAGCATAATCACGCCCATCGGGGAGGCGTTGATCAGCAGGTCGAGGAAGTGGTTCTGCTCGCGGAGGTGCAGGCGCTCGTTTTTCAACTGTTCCATCATCTTATTGAAGATGTCGACGATGCGGTCCGCCTCTGTCTGCCCGACACGGCTCAGGCGGGAACTGAAATCCTGCTCTTTCAGCAGCTCCATACCGTTACCGATGATATGGAGGGGTTTGATGATGCGGCTGTAGAAAACAGCCAAATAGATAATCGTCAGCACGACAACACCTTCCACAATGAAAAACATCTTGGACGAATCAGAATAGAAGGCATGCCAGGTGAGTATCGCCAGCACCGAGAGCAGCAACACGGTCAAGATCCAGAACAGTCCTTTTATCCTCATGCGTTTTCGGGATTATTTGTCAATGGGTATATCATACTTTTCGAGACGCCGATAGAGGGCGGCACGACTGATGCCGAGGGCGGTCGCAACATGCGAGAGGTTGCCGGCATGCGTCCGGAGGGCTTGAAGGATGGTCTGCTTTTCCAGCTCGTCGAGCGTCAGCCCTTCGAGCGACGGCGCGGAGGGTGTCGCCTGCAGCGACGGCGCGTGCAGGCATTGGCTCTCGAAATCGGAGGCTTCGAGGACGGCTTTGCCGGACACTAATATCGTCCGCTCGACCAGATTTTTCAGCTCGCGGATATTTCCCGGATAGGGTTGTTTCTGCAGGAACGTCAATGCTTCGGACGAGAAGCGGACGGCGGGCAGGCCATTCATCTCGGACTGCTTGTCGGCAAAATAACGGGCCAGCAGCGGAATGTCGTCTTTACGCTCGCGCAAGGCAGGCAGGTGAATGGTGATCAGGTTGATGCGGTAGAACAGGTCTTCGCGGAAAGCACGTTGGGCGACCATCTCGCGCAGGTTACAGTTCGTAGCGCTGACTACCCGAATATCGACTTTGCGCGGGCGGCTGTCGCCCAATACTTCAAACGTCTGGTCTTGCAGGACACGCAGGAGCTTCACCTGGCAAGATAATTCAAGGTCGCCGATCTCATCGAGGAAGATCGTTCCTTTATTGGCCATCTCGAAACGTCCGGTGCGGTCAATATAGGCATCCGTAAAGGCACCTTTCTTGTGGCCGAACATCTCGCTCTCGAAAAGGCTCTGCGACAGGCCACCGAGGTTGACTTTCACGAAGGGTTCTTTCGCACGGGGGCTGTTGGCATGGATCGCTTCGGCAATCAGCTCTTTTCCGGTCCCGCTCTCTCCCGTGATCAGGACGGAGGCGGTTGTCGGGGCGATGCGCGAAACAGTCCCCAACACTTCCATCAGCGGGGCGCTCTGGCCGATTATCTTGTCAAAATGGAATTTATTGTCGGCATCCAGGCGGTTCAGGGGCGTTTCCTGCTCCTTCTTCTGCTCGCTCAGCTCGAGCGCCGTCCGGATGGATTTCAGTAAAACGAGGTTGTTCCAAGGTTTGGTCACAAAATCGAAGGCGCCGGCCTGCATCCCTTGCACGGCAAGCGAGATGGAGCCCCATGCCGTCATCAGGATCACGGGGACATCGGGTCGGAAGATTTTCACCTGCTTCAATAGTTGTATGCCTTCCTCACCGGTGGTAGTCAACGTAAAGTTCATATCCATCAGGATAAGCTGCGGAGCTGTCTGACGCACGACAGCCAAGGCTTCCTCCGGACCCGGAACGGCTTCCGGCTCGAACCCGGCCCGTTTCAACAGGAAGGTCAGTGAAGAACGAACGGCAGAATCATCGTCTACTATTAGGATCATTGTTGTTTATATTATGTTTGTATTACCGGACGCAGATTTCGCAGACGACGCAGAAGAACGCAGATCATTTATTGTTTTAAAAGGGAATAAATAAATCTGCGTTCCTCTGCGTAATCTGCGCCCGTCTGCGTCCGGTAAATATTTGCAAATTTACGGAATTAAATCGATTACCGCCGTACGATCTCTTCGAAATCGGCATCGAGGTTGCGGTCATTGATGAAATCATAGAGGGTAACGCTACGGATATTATAGTAATAATTCCAATAGTCGTAGAGTTCCTGGATATGCTTTTGCTTGGCTTCATCCTTGGACTGCTGCGCGTCGTTCAGGTCCAGAATGTTAATCTTGCCGATCATGAATGTTTCGATGGAGGTCTTATACCGTTTCTCGGCGATCGCATCGGCTTCTTGGGCAATCTCCAACTGGGCTGCCTGGTTGTTGAAATTCTCGACCAGCAGAAAGATGTCCTGGTTGAAACTGATCTCTTCCTGGCGTATCTTGGAAAGAGTCACATCGCGGTTGGACTCGGCAACCTTCACTTTCCCCCGGCGTTTGCCCCAGTCGAGGATCGGGATCGTCATGCCGACTTCGACCACCTGGTTTCCTTTCAGGCGGTTGTAGGCAGCATCGAACGTATGGTCTTTCCCGGTATATCCGATGGAGGCAAACAGGTTGATGCTGCGGCGGTTTCCTTTTGCGGTGGCGACGGCATAGTCGGCTTCCAACTGGCGGCGACGTATATTTTTGGCAAACGAATTATTTTCCTGCGCTTTCTGTAACACTGCCTGATAGACCATCCGGAGCGAGGGAGCCGATTCGGGAAGGATCGGTTCGATCACTTCCTGCTCACTCAAGCCCAGGAAGGCACGGAGCTGGAACATATTGGCGTTGAGGTTGGACTGAGCTTCCGTCAGCTTCCCTTTCATTTGCAGGGCCGACAGCTTCAATTGCATCAGCTCGCTTTCGGAGATGTGCCCGATCTTACGCTTGGCGATGGCGATCTCGTAGAGCTTGTCGGCGTTCTCGAGGTTCTGACGGGCGATCTGCAGGTTCTCATCGGCCAGCAACAGGTTGAAGAAATAGCCGATCGCGTTGAGCGTGACAATCTCCACGCTCTCGATATAGGCGGCTTTCGCCTCCTGGTAGCGGACAGGCTCGATGCGGCGTTTCCATTTCTGGTCGTTCACGCCGAATATCGGTTGCGTCAGGGTCAGCCCGACGGGCACGCTCATATATTCATTGAAGGCACCATGGCCTAACTGGCGGTTGAAATCGAGAGAAGAGTTGAGCGATATCTTACCGCCGGTCAATGCGATATTCTGGTCGATCGAAATCTCGCCGTTCAGCCCGAGCGCGTTGTTCTGGACAAAGGTGTACGAACCGTCGGACTGCTGGTATTTGGAATATTGCTTACTGTAAGAAGGCAATGTCCCCTTGAAGTTAATTTCCGGCAACTGGTCGGCGACGTGCGTACGGTATTCCCAATAGGCCGTCTTCAGTTCGTTGAGGGCAACCGCCGCATCGACCGACTGCAGCTGCGCCAGGTTGATCGCCTCTTTCAGGGTCAGCCTGATCGTATCTTGTTCCTGCGCCTGCAACCCGATGCCCGGCAACAGGAAATAAAGAATGGCTATATAGATCTTTTTCATCGTAATAAATGTTTTGCCATTCTTCTGGCAAAAGCTATGCCAAAAAGATATACAACTGATTATCTGTATTGTATAATAAATATCAGTGTCCGAAAATGAACACTGTGTCCGTTTTTGAAGTATTATTCATATCTTTGCAACAATCTCTCAAAAACAATAAATAAGATGAAAAACAGCGGCTTCACTTTTCGTAAACGACTGGCCAGTTTCCGGTACGCTTTTAATGGTATCCGTTTATTGATACAAAAAGAACAGAACGCATGGATACACTGTTTTGCTGCTATTTGTGTAGTTATAGCAGGCTTTTTCTTCGGTTTATCCGAAGCTGAATGGATAGCTGTTATCATCGTTATTGGAGCCGTATTGTCGGCAGAAGCAGCCAATTCCGCCATAGAATCGCTTGCCGATTTGGTCTCGCCCGAATACAACGAGGCCATAAAAAACACCAAAGACCTCGCAGCCGGAGCTGTTTTAATTATAGCGATAGCTGCCGCAATAGTCGGATTTATTATTTTTCTCCCTAAACTCGGTATTTTACCGGCTATTTAAAATAATAATCCGTTATTTCATTGTTTTACAATTCTCTTTGTTTATATTTGTGCCATTATTAACAAAATATTAAAACAGGAGATTATGGCACGCACAGTAAATTATCCGAAAAGGGCAGAAAAAATCAAAGAAATGATCGATGATTTAGTAAATGAAATGGGACATTCCTCACGCTCGAGAATGATGAGAAAAGACAAAATCAAACTCATCGATATCGACTTTGAAAATGTTGACGTTGTAACATTGATGCAGGTACAGGCTCGTATCAGCCGCATCATTCTTGAAAAAAGCAAATAAAAAAGAACAAGAACATATCTATAAATGAGACGAATTATCACCCTGGTTTTCGTGTTATTCGTTTGTTTATCGGGGAGAGCGCAAGAGGTTGAAATAAGCGGAAGTCGCAAGGCTGTCCGTACATCCGGTGATGTGCTGGCATTCGTAACGCCGGCGGCAAGCTTGGCCACCGTATTGGTGTTGCAGGATTGGCAAGGATTGAAGCAAGGCGCTTTGGCAGGAGTTTCTACTATAGGTATGACGTATGCCCTGAAATATCTGATCAAGAAAGAGCGCCCGGACGGCAGCGACAACCATTCGTTTCCTTCGATGCACACTTCGGTATCGTTTACGGGGGCAGCGTTTATCCAGCGGCGTTATGGCTGGAAATGGGGTATTCCCGCTTATGCGGTCGCTTCGTATGTAGGCTGGAGCAGGACGTATGCTAAAAAGCATGATTGGTGGGATGTGGTAGCAGGAGCCGCTCTCGGAGCAGGAAGCGCCTATATCTTCACCCGCCCGTTTGCTGAAAAGCACAATTTATCTATCAGCCCGATAGCAAGCGATAAACATTTCGGAATATATGCTTCCATGACTTTCTAAAAGAAACAAGCCCGGTCCTGCAATCACTGCAGCGCCGGGCTTTTAAACAAAAACAAATAGTGTTTATTAAAAAGCTATTCATAGTGCAGGGCTTCTGCCGGCGCCATCTTCGCAGCCTTATCGGCCGGAAGCCAGATTGCAGCCACAATGGCCACAGCCAGCACAACCCAGGTTAAACAGTTGGTCAGGATAAAACGCAGGACTGTCCGGTCCGGAAGATAGGTCACCGACGAACTATTGCCGCCTCCTAACGTATCGATCAGCCCGAGATACACGAACTGCATCTCGACCAGCACAGCCGGGATCATCATCACCGTCAGGAGGCAGATACCTTCCCACAACAGCATCTTGCGTATATCGGCACGCGTCGACCCCATCGCCATGCGCAGGCCGATCTCTTCGCGCCTCACCCGGATACGATACCAGAACGTCCCCATCACGCAAAGCATGATATTTATCAGGAAAAAGAGCGTCATGGCGGTTCGGATGCGGACACTGCTCGTCATTCCGAAACTGAACTCCGTATCTTTATTGATCCGGTTATAAGATTTCACCCCTTTCAAGTAGAAATTGCCGATACGCAGTTCCCGGCTCATCGCATTCTTGAAATCTTGCAGGAAACGGGCATCCGGCACGGATTCACGGGCGCGGACGGCGATCTCCATTCTGTCTTTTATGTTATCGGCATTGATCCGCTCGGCCCGGTAGAAAGTCAGCTGGGGACGTTCGTAATCGAAACGCTTCGTATCTCCGATCACGCCCTTCACGATGTAATTATAGGAATCCGGCTGACGCGGGCTTTCCAATATCTCCCCGACGGCATTACTATCCGGGAAGAAGGTCTCGGCCGACAAGCCGCCAAGCACGATCGCTTTCGGGTCCGACCAGTCGAAGTCGGCCACAGAAACCGGTTTGCCATCTCGTGTCGTATAGCGGAAGACCTTCAGGAAGTCCGTCTGCGGATCAAACGTGAGAACCTGCCCGCTTCCCTCGCGCGTCGTATCCCGGCGGCTACGGAGCCAATTACCGGAATAACTTCCACCGCCCGGCGTGCTCCAGGTCGTCAGGACGGCAACTTCCTCGACATCCTTATAATCACGAATGCGGTCGAGCAGGCGGTAATAGTTGTTTTCAAGGGCGGTCGAGTCGCTTTCACCCGGTTGATACTCCGGATGTTCCGGCGGGAAAAGCGCCACGTTCACCTGCCAGGTGTTGTTCAAGTCGCGGTTGGAAGGCAAGCTCTTGTTATATTCCAGGACAAAGAAATAATCCACAATGTACCAAAGTAGGCAAAACACCAGCAACAACTCCACTCCGATCCAGAGGTTGGCCCGTCTACGGTTCCATAACTGTTTTAATATATGTTTCAACATAAGGCTACTATTTTGCGTTCAACGAATAAATGATCTGACGGTGTGAAGCTCTCCAAGCAGGTATCAGCGCAGAAAGCAGGTTCAGCACGAAGCACACGAAGAGGGCGATGCCGAACACCTGGAAGTTCATCAGCATCCCCGGCGTAAAGACCACATCGGCTCCTTCCGGCAATACGTCGACAAAGGTCGCATCGAGCTGCAAGATCCAGTCGCGGCTCAAATAGATCAGCAAATAGGAAAACAGCAGCCCGAACAGCCCTCCCAAAAAGGTGAAGAGGAAGTTTTCCGAGATGATCTGCCCCATCAGCGTCCCGGTCGGAGCACCGAAAGCCCGCCTGACGCCCATCTCGGCCAACCGCCGCTCCATACGCGAGTCGGTCATTCCCGAGAGGCTGACGGACAGCACCAGGAGCAGGATCAAGACGATCAGCCCGTATTGAAGGAGCAGACTTCCGAAATCCGGAGCGCTGTTGCTCCAATAACGGAAAGTAGACTGCCAATAATAGTCCGGCTGTCCCAAAGCAGTGAACGTACCGCCTTTCAGCGATTTCCCATAGCGTTCCACCCGCTCTTCAGCCTCCTGCTTCAAAGCTTTCAGGTTCGTGCCACGTGAAGCCAGTATGTAGGCGTTGAATTTACCCAATACTCCGGTATTGTTCCAGCTATCGTTCGGCTTATAATCATCGGCCACCGTGTAGGGAAACCAGATCTGCGCATAGGTCTTCTCTGTCACTAACGAAGCGTCCTGCACAATGCCGCATACACGGTATTGCCTGAAGTTAACCGAGATATACTTGCCCGTGGCCTCCTCGTCACCGAAGAGCCGGTGCGCCAGGCTCCGGGCGATGACAGCTGTCCGGATAGCCGACTGCTGATCTGCCTCGGTGAAAGCTTTCCCTTCGAGGAAGCGGAAAGGGAACACCCGCCAGAAGTCCGTATTCACAAACTTCACCGTCACCGGCAACTGCACAGGATCACCTTCGGGCTGTACCAGGAATTCGTCGTCTTCTCTTGCCATCAATGCGATTGCCTCCACGCCTTTCAGCGACCCGAAGCAGGCGTCGATCATCCCCTCGGAAAGGGAGCTGCTGGACTGCCCGCCGCCTTCACTATTAAACGTCCCGCTCTTGGCGACCAGAATCCGGTCGCGGTTCGTCTCCGGATAGATATTCGCTACCCTCATATAGAAGACAATCGACAGCACCATCACCATCGACACGGACAGCCCCGTCCCGACAACATAGATCAGGCTGAAGAGACGTTCTTGCCGGATTAGGTTCCAGGCTTGTTTGAGATAGATTTTCAGCATATTATTTGATATTAGATATTTATATGAGAGTGTGTCAAAAGTCCTATTTATAGCGTCTGTGTCCTGGCGGGCTTGACACGCAATGACACGCTAAAGCGTTAGAACTTACTTTTGACACACCTGCATTATTTATTACTCATAGTGCAACGCCTCCGCCGGTTCCAGCCGTGACGCCTTACGCGAAGGATACCAGGTGGCAAGGAAAATAACGAACGCCAGAACGCTCCATGTCAGCAAGCTGACTGTAAGGAAACGTCCCACGCCAGCCGCCATGACCGTTGTCGAAAGCACGTCCATCCAAACCAGATTCAGGCAGACCAGCAACGCCGGCAACGTTGCAAGCGTCAGCAGTAACAGCCCTTCCCCGATCATCAGCCCTTGAATGCCCGAACGGGAAGAACCGACAGCCATACGCAAACCCAACTCGCTACGCCGGCGGCGCACCCGGAACCAGAACGTCCCGATCACCGCCAGGAAAACATTCACCAGAAAGAATGCACCCAGAGCCGAGAACAACTTCCGGCTGCCCGTCTCCGGCGAGTTTGCCAGATAATCGGCACGAACCTTCTGATAACTTCTGATGTCCGACACCCAGAGGTTGCCCGCCATCAGCTGCCGCTTCATCTCCCGGAGGAACTTCCCGGCATAATCCGCCGAAGCGACGCCCGGACGGGTGCGGAAGGTTATTTGCACATTCGTCAAATCCTCTTCCACCATCTCCTCCTCACCCGCCAGCTCGGGCAAACTGAAAAGGCCGAAGGCAACATGCCGATGACCGATGCTATACTCATCATTGCGCACAGGTTCCGTCACCGCCACAATATGCCTGGGGACCGAATCGCCACCGGAATACAACTCCGACCCGATCACATCCGTACGGCCGAACAGCGTCTCGGCTATGCCGGCTGAAATCACGATATCCGTCGTGTTCTTCATGCCCGGCAACTTTGCGCCCAGCTCTTCCGGCGAACCGCCCGATATCGAACCGATGCCGAACACCCGGAAATAGTCGGGCGAAACCAGCATATAACGGATATTAAGCCGTGTGGAATCGCGCCAGACCCCGTTCCCGATATTGGAGTGCGTATAAGGCAACGAATAGTAGGACAACCCGACCACCTCCACATCGGGATGCTGGCGGATGCGTTCCACGATACGCTCGAGGTTACGCATCGGTTCTTCGCTTCCTTCCTCATACTCGATGAACGAAGGATTGTCCGACGAACGGAGCGAAACGACCGCCTGATACACATTGTCGAGCTTATACCCCACCGGACGGTGCATCAATACACCCTGCATCAGGAAATAGTCCGTCATGAACCACAGCACCACGAACACCACCAAGAGCTCCGCCAACACCCACGTGTTGCTCCGGAACTGCGACCAGATCAATTTCAATATATGTTTTATCATAATCGTCCGATTTTAAGCATTTAGTGCCTCTGTTATATTCACCTTCACCGCACGCCAGGCAGGAACCATCGAAGAAAGCAGGTTCAAGACCAGGCAGACCACAAAGGCATAGAGAAAGACTTCCCAGTTGAGCAACATCCCCGCCGAAAGGAAAATCGACCCGCCCGTCCCCATCTGCATCGCAAAGACGCCGGACGACAGCAGGAGATTCCGAAACAGGAACACCAGCACGTACGAGAACAGCAGCCCCGCCACTCCGCCGGGCAGCATCAGTAACATATTCTCCACGAAGATCTGCGACATCAACGTCCCACGCGGTGCGCCGAACGCCTTGCGGACACCGATCTCCGGTATGCGGTCTTGCATATGCGACGTGTTCAGCCCCGACAGGTTCAACGCCGGAACGAGCAGGAAAAGCAGCAGGACGATCGACAGCGTCATATAGGTCTGTTTCACATCCATCCGGAGCAAGCTGCCGACCATCTGGTCCACATAAGAGACAGGATCGTTGCAAGTCACCTGCCCTTCCGTCAAGGTCGTGTTATAACGTTTCACCTCCTGCGCCAATTCGTCTTTAAGGAGACCTATGTCGTCCGCATCGCGCAACAGGATATTCGCAACCAAGATATGAGCCGACCCTTCCTTCTCATCCGCCATCTTATTCATAATGACAGCCATCGAAGTATAGGGGATCCACACATCTGCACACACATCAGAAGCAACGCCGGACACATCCGCCACGACTCCGCTCACGATATATTTCACGTCATTGATCAACACAGTCTGCCCTGTCACCTCCGTTTCCCCGAACAGCTTCCGGCTCAGCGACTCCGTAAGCACGGCACGCGGCAGACCGGACTGGAAATCGGCCTCCGTAAAGGGTCTCCCCTCCTCAAACGTAAAGGCATAAACTCTCCAAAACTGGTCGTTGCATCCCATGAGGCTGACTTTCGGCGCCTCATCGTGCCCCGGCGCCTGCATGAAGACATCGCCCACCGTGAAAGGCATCATCTGCGTCATAGTCGCGACAGCGACAGCTTCAGGTGTCTTCAGGTTATACATGACCTCTTTCGCGAAGCGAGGACCGACACAGCTGTTGAGGTGCCCTTTGTCGTCATTCATGTTGAAGGAAACATTCGTCACGTAGCACATCCGGTCACGGTTCACCTCCGGGGCGATATTGGCTGTCCGGATATGGTAGACCACCGCCATCACCATGACCATCGAGATCGCCAGTCCCGTCCCGATGATATATACGGCGCTGAAGAAGCGATTCTGCTTCATCAACTGCCAGGCTTGTCTGAGATATTGTTTATACATATTACGAATTATAAGTTACATCACTTGCCGTCCGTCGAAGAAGCGCACTGTGCGTGAGGTTTGCTTGGCCTGCTCGTCGTTATGGGTTACCATGACGATGGTGCGGCCGTCTTCCTTGTTCAGTTTGTGGAGCAGTTCCATGACTTCGGCTCCCATCTTGGAGTCCAGGTTACCGGTCGGCTCATCGGCGAGGATGATGTCGGGGTTGCCGACAATGGCACGGGCGATGGCGACACGCTGACACTGACCACCGGAGAGCTGCGTCGGGAAATGGCGCATACGGTGCGAAAGGCCGACCTTTTCGAGCACGGCTTCGGCAGCGGCACGGCGTTCCTTGGCACTGACCTTGCGGTAGAGCAACGGAAGCTCGACGTTATCGAGTACGTTCAGCGAGTTGATCAGGTGGAAGGACTGGAAAACGAAGCCGAGCTTCTGGTTACGAAATGTCGCCAGCTGCTTGTCGTTCATGTTGACGGTGTTAGTGCCGGCGATCTCGACAGACCCGGAAGTCGGGGAATCCAGCAGGCCGATGATGTTCAGCAGTGTCGATTTACCACAACCGGAGGGGCCCATGATACTAAGAAACTCTCCTTTATTGACTGTCAGGTTCACATTTTCCAAAGCTACCGTCTCGATCTCTTTCGTCCGGTAGATCTTCTCAAGATTTGTAAGTGTAATCATAATCGTTATTGTTTGTTGGGCGGGATGAGCCGACCGTTGTTATTATATTCTGTGTTTAACCGGGATCGTTCACCCGGTATATCCTCCGATAGGCAAATTGCGTGCCAAAGAAGTAAGTTATTATTAATCAATTATTTTCAAAACAAGACAGTGTCCGATATTGAACACATTGTCCGTTTTTGTGTTATTCATCGTGCAACGTGTCTGCCGGCTGCATCCGCATGGCGCGGAAGGCGGGGAAGCCCATGCCGATGACGACCATTAAGCCGATCATCATGAGCGTCAGTCCCATACCCCACAGGATACGAGCGGCAACGGAGAGTTGCATATCCGTCTGCGTCGTCACCTCCATATAAGCCAGGTTGGCGAATATGATAGCCGCTGGGACAAACGCGATCCCTAACAGGACGAAACCCTCGGTGAAGAGATGCCGGAAGATATTGCGGCGCGAAGCTCCCATCGCCATACGAAGGCCGATCTCGGCGCTACGCTGCTGGGTGCGGAACCAGAAGGTGCCGATAATCCCTAAGAAGACGTTGAGCAGGAAGAAGAGGATGCAGGAGGCGTACATCCGGATATTATCGACCCAGGAACGGAGGAACTCGTTCCGGTAATAGGTCATCGGAATCACTTCCTTCAGGTAAATATTGCCGAGACGCATCTGTTGGGACATCTCGCGAGTGAAGTCGTCAACGAAGCGGCTGTTGTCCGCCGCAGGCTTCACACGGATAAAGAGGTTGAGTACGTCAGCCACCCCAGCACTCGAATTGCGGAAAGCCTCCTCCGTTCCCACCGGCTTATAATAAGCATAATCATAACTGCTGAAATCAGCGTAGCGCTGCGGCTCGGAAACAGCCCCGATGCGATAGGCCATACTGTCGGTACGGCCCTGGTCGGTGATCCATATCTCCTTCCGTTCCGCCTTCCCGGCATCGCCAAAAAAGGTTTCGGCAACGGTTCCCGTCACCACAATTTGGTTGTCATGCAAAGCCTGTTCCAACTTTTCCCACGATTCTCCGTGTGCCGTCTTCACCCGGAAGACGCGAAAATAGGCGGGGTCCACATGGCGCAAATAACCTTGACGGGCCAAGGAGTCGTTCTTGAAGGTAGCGAAAGAGTTACTTCCCCTGTAATGGAAATGGTTGTTGCTGGTGTAGCAGACACTCTCGACCGACGGGTTATGGGCCAGACGATCATAAAGCGTCAGGAAATCGCCCCCGCCGTAATGGCTATGGATAGCGGTCGTATCATAGTCGGCGCTACTCTGCGGAACCGTTGCCAGCCGTACGTGATAGACATGCGAGATATCAAAACCCAACGGCCTTTCATATTCTTTATAATTGACGTATAACGTATCCACCATATACCAGAGGAAGACGGAGACGACTAACAGTTCCAGAAAGATAAGCACATTGCCCTTACGCTCATTCCAAAGTTGTATAAAGATCATTCTTAACATAAGGCATCAATTGTTTATGGAGTCTATAATATTCACCTGCGACACCCGCCAGGCCGGAATGCCGGCCGACATAAGATTCATCACCAGGCAAAACAGGAAGGCTGCGAGAAAGACATAGCCGTTAAGCATACCACCCGACAGACCTGCGTCGCCCAGAGATGTGACCAGCAGCCAGTCCCGCAGCAGCCAGATGGCAACGTACGAGAAGCAAAGCCCCAGCAACCCGCCTACCAACGTAAAGACCAGGTTCTCGAACAGGACTTGCCCGATGATATTGCCTTTCGACGCACCGAAGGCACGCCTCACACCCAACTCGGCTATCCGCTTGCGCATCCTCGACAGGGTGATGCCGGAAAGGTTAAAGGCCGGTACCAGAAGCAGGATGAAGAGGATAATGCCGTAACGGAGGAAAGCGCCTGCCATATCCGCCTTCCCTTCGTTGCCTCCGTTTAACCACTCCACAATCTGCGAATTGGGCTGATATCCGATATCAGCTTTACAATCGGAAAGGGTGGAGTTGAATTTTGCAATACGGCTCTGCACTTCCCGGCGAAGTTCCTCCTCCGTAACACCTTCTTTCAGCAGGACACAGCAGTTGAAATGTCCGTTGATGCCTTCGGACCAATACGTATTGTACTCCGTACCTGCCGTATAGGGAATCCACATCTCCGCCCATGCCGTGTTAGCAAAGCGGGAGACGTCTTTCACCACTCAGCAGACGCGGAAAACATTGAAGTTAAGTTTCATCTCCTTCCCCACCGCCTGTTCACTGCCAAAAAGAGCGCGGGCGATATGCTCGCTCAGGACTACCGTACGGATGCCACTCTCGAAATCAGCTTCTGTGAATGGCTTGCCTTCGATAAAGTCGAACGAGAAGAGCTTCCAGAAAGCAGGATCGGTCTGGATCACTTTGCCGTTGCTGCTCTTCAAACCGTCCATGCTGAGTGCAGATTGATTATTCCAGCGGTCCCGTATAATGGCGGTCGTCACTTCTGCACATTCCAGGGGATAATAACATTCACGTATAAGCGGTAGGCCTATGCTTCCGAAGGAAAGACGCCGTCCGTCGTCTTTGCCTACTGACATGGCAACGGAAAGATAATAGGTCCTGTCCCGGTTCACCTCGGGACGGAAGCCGGCAGTCTTTGCTATATACAAGATCACGATCACCATAACCATACAGATCGCCAAAGCTGTCCCAATAATGGAGATCACGCTCAGGAGCTTATTTTCCCCGAGTAGCCGGAAGGCTTGTTTGAGATATTGTTTTATCATATTACAGTGTTTTTTGCAGTGTTTATTCATAGTGCAACGCCTCCGCTGGCGCCAGCCGGACCGCCTTGCGGACGGGGAACCAGATGCCGATGCAGATCATGGCGGCCATCAGCAGGTAAGTCAAGCCAAAGGTCACGAGGAAGCGCATTGCGGTGAGTGGCTGGCGATACGTATCGAGCCGGTCCATATACACCATATTGAAGGCGAAGATGATGATCAGCGGCAAGGTCATCGCCAACAGGCAAAGGCCTTCGGTGTACATATAGCGTTGGAGTGTGATACGGTGGGCGCCCAGCGCCATGCGGAGGCCGATCTCGCCCTTGCGGTTCTGCATCCGGAGCCAGAAGGTACCGATAATGCCGAAGAAGACATTCACTAACATAAAAGCCATCAGTGACATCTTGTTGCTTGCCTCCCGTTCGTAATATTCGAGGTGGCCTTCACGAAAGTAAGAGATGGGGGTGACACCGTAGACGTAGAGGTTGTTCACCGTCAGCCGGTCGCCCATGCCGTCGAGGAAGCGGTTCATCTCGTCCTGCGTGTAAGCCCGTTTCATGCGGACGCAGAACTCGGCCCGTTCGGCTCCGAAACCACTTACAACCGAGTTGAAGATTTCTCCTTCGAGACATTGGTAAAAGCTGGCTTCCGGACGTTCGTATTCGTTCGACCGGATGGAAGTGGAGACAGCGGCGATCTCGGAAGTCTGTTCGTTCTCGCTATGGTAGACGCGGCGGCCGACGATGTTGGGGGCTCCGTGATAGAAACCTTCTGCCATCTCCGGCGTGATCACGATAGCGTTGTGGCGGCCCTTAATTTTGTCGTAGACCTGCCCACCGTCGTTCGTTTGGATACGGAAAAGGCGGAAATACTCAGGCGTAACGTTGCGCATCTGAAATGACTCCATCGTCTTGGCATAGAGGGTATCGCCATCCACCGGCTTGACGGGACGCCAGGAGTTACCGTTCGAATAGGGACAGGAGTAGAAGGTGACGCAGACATCCTCAACTTCCGGATTCTGGCGGATCTGGTTCATCAGTTGTGTAAGATCTTCGGGATCGGACGAATGGTAAAGCGAATCGATGACGTAACCCGGCGCCTTTGCATTCAGTTTGCCCAGCTTGAAACGCCAGACGTTCTCGATGTCGAAACCTAATGGTGCATGATAGGTGCGGTTGTCCACCCAGAAAGTATCCACCATCATCCAGAGGACGCCAGCGACAATCAGCAGTTCCGCAAATATCCAGCCGTTCGTGCGACGCTGGTTCCACATTATTTTCAGTATATGTTTGATCATGGGGGCATGAATTATAAATTGTGAATTATGAATTATCATTGTCTTTTAGGGCATCCACTATTTGCTCCCTGGCAATGCGGATTGCCGGCAGACCGGCACTCAGCAGGTTCAGCAACAGGGAGAAAAAGAGGGCAGCGGCAAAGAGAGCGGGTTTGAACAGCATCTCGAACGTAATCACCATCTCTCTGGACAGCAAGAACGACTTGCAAAGATGAAGGAGCACGACGGAGAGGATGATCCCGATGATCCCTCCTATCATCGTCGTAATCAGGTTTTCACACAACACCTGCGTCAGCAGACGCTCTTTCGTCGCCCCAAAAGCTTTGCGAAGCCCCATCTCGGAACGGCGTTTCTGGACAGACGACTGGATGACACCTGTCAGGTTCAACGTCGGTACCAGCAGGAGGAAGAGCAGTAAGGGCACCTTCTGGGTCAAGTATTCCAGCCAGCCGACTTGTATGCCTCCATTCATGTCGTTCGAGCCCAACGCCACATCCACACGGGAGAAAACGTAGTTGATCCCCAGCACAAAGTCACGTCCGGCAGCGTTATAGCGGGCGACCGCCTGCTTGATCTCCGCACGGATAGCATCGAAGTCGCCGGAGCTATGCGCCAGGATCACAGCCTGGAAGTTGCCACAAACGTCTCCGCACGACTGATTATTCACGTAATTGGTATTACTGGTATAAGGCACCCAGACATCGGAATAAGCACTACCAGCCGCCCGCGAAGGCTCTTTCACCACGCCTGTAACCGTATAAGAAACATATCCCATCTCGATCTCTTTCCCGACAGGTTCCTCCGAGCCGAACAGTTTGCGGGCCAGCGTATTCGTGATCACGGCACGGGGCAAGCCCGAACTGAAATCAGCCTCCGTAAAGGGCTTGCCGGCGAGGAAGTGGAAGTCGAAGACTTTCCAGAATCCGGGATCGGTATAGCAGATCACATACTCTTCGAACAACCGCCGGTTCGGCAGGGAAACGATCGACCTGTCTTTTGCCATAGCAGTCACAGACTCGGGTGTCTGAAGGGGATAAAGACATTCCTTCACTACACCGTCCGACATGGCTGTGGAATTACGGTTGTTCGGATCGGTTTGAGAATCAGCCCGTATGCCGAGGATATAAAGCATCCTGTCACGGTTCGACTCCGGCCGGAAGCCTACCAGCCGGATTTGGAACTGAAGCACAACCACCAGTATCATTGCGATAGAGAGAGCCGTTCCTAAAATCGAGATCACGCTGGTGAGGCGGTTCTCCTTCAGCATCTGAAGGGCTTGTTTGAGATATTGTTTGAACATGTTCGTCGTGTTTTATTCGTAATGTAATGATTCTGCCGGATCCATCTTCGCGATCTTCTGTGCCGGGAACCAGATGCCGACCCAGATCATGCCGGCCAGCAGCAGGCAGGTACCGCCAAAGGTAACCAGGAAACGCCACAAGGAATAAGGCTGACGATAGGTGTCCGGCATATCGAAGTAGAGCATATTGAAAATAAAGATCAGGACCAATGGCACGGTGAAGGACAGCAGACAGAGACCTTCCACATTCATAAACTGCTTCAGTTTGCTCCGGGAAGCTCCAAGAGCGGCACGCAGACCAAGTTCGCCCCGGCGGTATTGCGTGCGGAGCCAGAAGGTTCCGACGATGCCGAAGAAGACGTTGACCAGCATGAAACCGATGAGAACGGACTTCTTCGTCAGGTTGTCCGTACGGGGTTTCAGGAAAGAGGTCCGCATTTCCTGCAGTGACTTTACGCTGGAGACATAGAGGTTATTCACGGTCAGGCGGTCGCTCATCTGTTGCAAAAAAGCCTCCATATCTTCCGCACGGAAACCGTCTTTCATCCGGATGAAGCATTCCATGTTCTGGGCCTGTGCCCAGTCAGCGGCATCAATGACATCCTTGTCGCTGCGCCACAGGAGATAGAAGCAAGGTTCGCTCTTATCATATTCTGTCCGCCGGATCGGAGTGGAAACGGCAGCTACAGTTATCGATTCATTGGAAGTACTGCCCACTTTCACTTGCCTGCCGGCACCTGCCTGTCCGTTCCAAAAGTCTTTCTCCATATCAGCAGTAATAACAAGCTCACCCGTATGCTGCTCTACAATCGGACGCAAGGGATGTCCCTCCTGGTCCGTAAACCGAAAGACATCATAATAGGAAGGCTGCACCGTTAAACGCTGGAATGTATTGGCCTTTTGCGTCGTATCAGCCTCCGCCTGGATCAGAGAACTCCAAGAAGTATTCCAGGAATAAGGACAGGCAGCATAAGCAAGACTGGCCTCTTCCACCTTGGGGTTCTGACGCAGGTTATCAACCAGACGTATCAAATCTTCCCCGTCGGATGTCTGGTGGAGTTCGTCCGGAACGTAACCGGGAACATCCGGGCTTATCTTCCCGAGGTTTACCTTATATACATTTGTGATATCGAAACCTAACGGAGCTTTGTAGGTACTAACATCCACAAACAGGGAATCCATCATAACCCAAAAAATGGCTACGACCAACAGCAACTCCATAAAGATCCAGACATTGCTTCTGCGCTGGTTCCATATTATTTTCAGTATATGCTTAATCATCGTCTTATCGTATTAATGGTTTATCTATTATCTTCTCCATCTTTCAGAGAGGTCACAATCTGTTGCCGGGCGACCTGTACAGCCGGAATACCGGCCGAAAGCAAATTGATCAGCAGGCTGAACAACAGAGCCAGTAAGAAAATAGCAGGCTGGAAGATCATGTCACCGCTCAACAACGTTCCGCTGTCCTTCAACAGGAAGTCTTTACAAAGCGGCAGGAACGACAACGACAAAGCCAGCCCTAAAGCACCTCCCAAAAGGGTTATGACGCAGTTCTCATACAACACCTGGCGGACAAGTACCCCGAAGGTCGCTCCGAACGCCTTGCGCACCCCCATCTCCGAACGCCGTTTCTGTACGGAAGACTGCGTTACACCCAACAGGTTCAAGGCGGGGACGAGCAACAAAAACAACAGCAAGCCGCCTGTCTCCATCAGATAGTCTTTCAGTTTCACTTTACGTTGCCCGATAGAACCGATCGCAACATCAAAACGGGTGATCGGGTTCTCGAAGAAGTTGATCTGTGCATCTTTCTTTGTTGCATTGTAGCGGGCCGTCTGTCCGAGCAATTCCTGGCGGAGAGCGTCGAAATCATGGCTATCCTTTGCCAACAAGCATACGGAAAACCATCCGGACATATTCTCCGAATAGACATTCGACATCAGGATATGATCGGATGTATAGGGAACCCACACGTTTCCATAGGCCGTATCGGCCGCCCGGCTGACGTCTTCCACCACGCCGCAAATCGTATAAGTAGCCAAATCGATGATAACAGGTTTCCCGACGACATCGGTCGTCCCATACAGATGCTTCGCGATACTTGTCGACACCACTGCCTGCGGAATGGCCGAATCAAAATCGGCCTGCGTAAAAGGTTTGCCTGCCACGAAGCGGAAAGAGAATATCTTCCAGAAACCGGGGTCTGTATATTTGATATCATAGGCCTTATACATCCGTTTGCCCGGTATGGAAAGCGGTTTCGCCTGTGAAGCATATCCGGAGACAGCTTCAGGTAATTTCAGGGAATAGAAGCATTCCTTTACGGCTTCGGGCGACATATTACCGCGGTTCCAGCCGTCGTTCGACCGAACTTCCGTACCGCTGTCCACATACATCATCCTGTCGCGGTCATTCTCCGGATAAAAGCTTGCGAATTGTATCTGGAACACCAGCACTACCACCATAATCATGGCAATGGAGATCGCCGTACCGGCTATGGATATGATGCTGATTAGACGGTTCTCTTTCAGCATCTGAACGGCTTGTTTAACGTATTGCTTAATCATGTTATTCTAATTTCAGTTTGTTCTTGTCTTTATAAGCATTCATATCGGAAACTACGACCTGGTCGCCTTCCTGCAGGCCGCTGACCACTTCCACGTATTCAAAGTTGCTGTCGCCCAACTGTACCTTGCGTTTGAGCAGCTGATCGCCGTTGACGACAAAGAGTTCGTATTCCCCTTTCCCTACATAATAGGAGGAATTGGCAATGCGGAGCACATCATCTTTCACAGCGTTCATCACGTAGACATCTGTCTTCAAACCGGAGCGCAAGCGCTTGTGGTTGTCCTCATCCAACTGTACGGTGAAAGAGATCACCCCGTTTTTCGAGAGTGGCGTGACGTCGCTCACCGTACCGTCCAGCTTGTCGCTGCCGATCTTAATGACCGCTTTACTGCCGGCGGCAATGCGGTCACCGTAGGTATCGGCAATCTCGCCTTCGATCTTGAAATGGGACAAGTCGGAAACGATTGCCACCTTCGCCCCCTGCCCGATCTGCGAACCGATCTCGTTATTTACATATGTCAGGATCGCTTTGCGGGGCGAACGGATCTGGGCATCGTCCAGGGTCCGCTTGGTTTCGGCAAGACTTTTGCGGAAGATATTCAGTTCCAACTCCTTTACTTTCAAGTCTGCTTCAGTCAGGGCCTGTTCGTTCGTGTACTTCTGTTCATCTTCTTTTAGTTTAAGAAGGCTCACGTTATAATCGAGTTCCACTTGGCGGACCTTGTCGGTCGTGCCGGCTCCGAGGCTGTCTAAATAGCGCTCGTTCCGGAGTTCCACGGCCTTACGGTCCAGTTCCATGCGGGAGACTTTCAGGTTCATTTCCATTTCCGACAACTTGTTATGGTTCACCACACGCTGTTGTTGCAGTTGCAGGCTCTTCATCTGTTCCTCATCCAGTTGCTTTTTATACTCTGTTTCGGCGCTCTGCAAATCCAGTTTCAGGATAGGCGTGCCGACATCCACCGAGTCACCGCCACGCTTGTAGACTTCCACGATACGCGAGTTGATCGGCGAGTTGATAATCTCTTCAAACGCCGGAATCACTTTACCGGAAGCGCTGACCGATACTTCGATCACGCCCTTGTCGACTGTCGAAATGTTCAGATCCTTCCGTTTCAGACTCGTCTGAAGCATGGAGATCACCACCACAACCAGGACGATAAGACCACCGGCGACTGCTCCTATTTTGAGAAACTGCTTGCGTTGTTCTTTCTTCTGTACTTCTTTTGATATCTCTCTGTCCATATTTTGTATTGTTTTAATTCACGTTTACCGGCATTACTGTCCGGTTGGCATCTACAGGGCAAACTCCGTGCCAAAAACCTAAGCAACTGATTTAGTGGAAATATCCTCCCTGAATAAGTGTTCAATATCGGACAGTGTGTTCGGTTTTGAGAGAACTTTTCCCTACTTCCCCTTGTTTATCCCCTAACAACTTAAAATGATAAATTATGAACGCTAAAATTTCAATCTTTGCACTCTTCACAAGTCTCACCCTGCTCTTTACCGGCTGTGACAGGCACGACCATGACATACCCGGCGGCATCGAGCCGCCCGAAACCATTCTGAAAGCTTTCGATGCCAAATATCCGGATGCTCGCGACACGGAATGGACCGTCAACGACGATTATTACGTGATCGAATTCAAAAACAATGCCCTTGACAACACCGCCTGGTTCAATCACTTAGGCGTATGGGCGATGATCAAGACGGAGCTACCGCTCAACCAGTTGCCCGCCCCCATCACGGCAGATATCCGGCAAGGGAAATACGCCGGCTGGAAAATAGAGGAAGCCGATACGATCGGCCGGGCCGGCATGGGAACCGTCTACAAAGTAGAAGTGGAAAAAGGACAACAGGACACAGCGCTGTATTACACGGCATACGGCGACCTGATCAAAGCCACAGCCGATAAAGACGATGCCGACCAGCCGGTCACCATCCCGGAAAAGGTCGCCAACCTGATGGAACAGACATTTCAAGGCGCAGAACTGTTAGATATCGAAAACACGACTTTCGGTGTACAACTGGCCGTATTGGACAAGACCATATTGAAGATTGTCAAACTAACCCAGATATACACATGGGAAAGCACAACCTGGAAACTCTCTAAGCAGGAAGTCCCATCCGTTATCATGAACGCATTCAGGACTTCCGAATATAGGAATGACACCGTGGAGTCCATCTATATGTATGTAGACGCCAACGGTGCCTTCTATAAGTTCAATGTGGTCCACAACGGACAGGCGGTCACAGTGGAGTTTGATGTATTCGGGAATATTGTTACAAACAGAAAGGGTTATATTTCATAAATAAGATGGCTTTTTTATATTTCAAATATGTTAAAACTGACAATAACCCCCTTCCCGGGATGTTTTTCTATTTCGTCCGAAAAGTTGATCGATTTTGAAGTGACTTTTTTCATGGTTTTAACCTGTTCGCCTGACAACAGAGGAGATGAGGTGCGCAGCCCATTCAGGAAAGGGTACAATTTGATAGCCGGAAACCGGAAACACCGGCAAAGTGATAAAGCTTAACTCCCGGAGAATCGCCTGTAGCAAAACGAAGACGGAGGGCGTTCCAAATATGCAAAGGAAGTTTCAGGGCCTTGTCGCCATGACGACCGTCTTCATCGCGATAATGACCGTGTTCATTGGAATGGCGACCGTCTTCATAGGGTACGGCGACCGTCTTCAGGGCGATAAAGTTCCGGGAAAATGAAATAAAGGTTGACTTCCCGGCAATAGACTCCCTGGAAAAGGGCTTTTTCCCCTTTTTGGCGGTTAAAAAGAGGATTAACATTTGTTTAAATTAGGGGCTCTTTTAGGGCCTAAAAAATGCGTTTTATACAATAAGCCCCTGGATATTGAAAAAGTATCCATGCCCATCCATTCGGAATTTCATGCCCATGCAATCCGATTTCCATGGGCATGAAACGTGAATCATAACTGAACCGATAAATCTTCATTTATTATTCGCTGATCA
This sequence comes from Parabacteroides sp. AF17-28, assembly GCF_003479205.1. Lineage (NCBI taxonomy): Bacteria > Pseudomonadati > Bacteroidota > Bacteroidia > Bacteroidales > Tannerellaceae > Parabacteroides > Parabacteroides sp. AF17-28. The sequence continues at coordinate 131,558 of NZ_QUGV01000008.1, forward strand.
GTTCTATCTTCGCACTCTTCACACCCGGAGCCGAAGCCTCGAACATAATGACGCCCGGCTGCTCTTCTGTCTGCACAATGGCAGTCAGCTGTCCTTTGAACAGAGACATTTGCGGAGCCTGGAAGGATTCAAGGGAAGCAGCATCACCGTTGGCTGCCGCACGATAGGTGCCGGCGCCGCGCACGTTGAACTTCACCTTATGGGTGGCATCCGGACAAAGATTGCCGTTCTTGTCGACAACACGGACATTGATGAAGGAAAGATCCTTGCCATCGGCCGTCAGGCGGTTGCGGTCGGCTGTCAATTCGATATGGTGAGGCTTGCCTGCCGTATGCACCTCTTCTTCGGCAACGGCATTGCCGTCCTTGTCATAAGCAACCACTTTCAGCGTTCCCGGTTCATATTTGGTATCCATCCACATCAGGCGGTAGCGCTTCTGGCGTTCAAAACTCTTCTGGGCGGCTTCCGTATAGCTGCTATCCAGTTCCACGCTCAGGTCTTTCGTGCGTTTGCCCTGGCTCTTACCGTTGATAAAGAGTTCGGCGGTGGGATAATTGGTATAGACGAAGACGGGCGTCACTTCTCCTTCACGTCCGGGCCATGTCCAGTGAGGCAGGATGTGCAACGTACGTTCCACCTTGTTCCAATGGCTGCGGTAGAGGTAGTAACGGTCCTTTGGAATACCGGCCAGGTCGATGATGCCGAACAGGGAGCTATGGCTTGGCCAATCCGTATAGTACGGGGTCGGTTCACCCAGATAGTCGAAACCGGTCCACACAAACTCGCCGATGCAATACGGCAGGTCTTCGTGCTGGATAAAGTCGTCTTCCGGCAAATTGGACCAACCGCAGTGTTCCACGTCGTAACCGGAACTCTGGTGATCGTCGTATTTCGCCATTGCCTTACGTTCCACCGGGAATTTGTACACGCCGCGGGAACTGACTGTCGAAGCTGTTTCACTGCCTAAGATGATCCGCTGCGGCAACTTCTTGTAGTTGACCTTATATCTGAACGGACGATAGTTGAAGCCTGCCACATCCATGACGGCGGCAAAGTTATTGTTCACCACGGCATCCGGGGCATCCATCCCTTGCGTTACCGGACGAGTCGGGTCTTCGCGGTGGCAGATATCCTGTAATCTTTTGGCGATCTTGCAATCTCCTTCGTTCCACTGATTGGGAACTTCGTTGCCGATGCACCACATCACCACGCTCGGGTTATTCCGGTAGTGATGAACCAGGTTTATCAGGTCTTTCTCCACCCATTCGTCGAACAGCAGGTTGTAGCCGTTCTTACATTTCGCCACATTCCATTCGTCAAAGCTCTCCGCCATAATCATCATACCCATTTCATCACAGGCCCGGATCAGTTCCGGAGCGGGCATATTATGGGAGGTACGGATCGCATTGCAGCCCATGTCTTTCAGGATACGCACCTGGCGGCGGATGGCTGCATCGTTGACAGCTGCGCCTAACGGACCTAAGTCATGATGGTTGCAGACACCTTTAAAGACAGTCTTCACGCCATTCAGGAAGAAACCTTTGTCGGGAATAATCTCGATCGAACGGATACCGAACGGAGTGGTGTAGATATCTTTCAGCTGATCACCTTCATAGAGGCGGGTTTCAGCCGAATACAAAGCCGGCATATCCGGTGACCATAAAGACGGGCTCTGGATGATAAATTCCTGCTCCGCCTGGTCGTTGTTGTATTTCATCTGTTCAAGAGAGGTGCGGACAGCCGTCAGCTTCTGCTTATTCGGATTCCAGACGCTGGTCTCCACGCTGTATTTAGCAGGATCGGCCCCTTCGGGAAGCACTACTTTGGTACGGATGTTTACTTTGGCAAATTTCTCGTTTACCGAGGGAGTCGTCACGTAAGTTCCCCAAACCGGAATATAGGCGTCGTCCGTCACGATCACATGGACATTGCGATAGAGTCCAGCGCCGGGATACCAGCGGGAAGACTCCGGCAGGTTCTCTAAACGGACGGCTAACGTATTCTTCTGTCCGGCTTTCAGATATTTCGTGATATCGAAATGGAACGAGTTATAACCATACGGCCAGTAGCCGACCTTCTGCCCGTTGATGTAAACATTGGCATGGCTCATCGCGCCGTCGAACAGGATCGTCGCCCGCTTGCCTGCCTGGAACTGCGGAACCTCGAACTCGGTGCGGTACCAGCCCACACCGACGAAGGGAAGACCGCCGGTACGTCCGGCATGCTCCATCGCTTCCTTCTGTCCGTCTTGCGAGATCGCCACCTCCTGCTTATCGTTCTGGGAACTGAAAGGGCCGTAGATGGCCCAGTCGTGCGGGACAGTCACAGACTGCCACTTACTGTCGTCGAAAGCAGGCTTTATAAACTCATTGTTATCCTCGCGGGTGAACTTCCAGTTTTTCTCCAACAAGAACTCATTACGGACCTGCGCCGTCATTGCCGACACACACCCGAACAACCCTACTAAAGCTGCGAAATAGATTCTTTTCATTTGTATTTAGTGTTTTTGTAGTACTTAGCAGGACAAAAATAACTAAATTTGCGACCTTTACAAACTAAATCTGCATTTTACAGCCATGTTGTTACAATTACTATTCGTTTTAATTACAATTATAATAGGAGCCCGCCTCGGAGGTATCGGATTAGGTGTATTGGGCGGTCTGGGATTAGCGGTCCTTACTTTCGTATTCGGATTGGAACCGACTTCCCCACCCATCGACGTAATGCTGATGATCGTTGCGGTTATTGCGGCAGCCAGTTGTATGCAGGCAGCCGGCGGTCTGGACCTGATGGTGAAGTGGGCGGAAAAGCTGTTGCGCAGGAATCCTTCCAAGATCACGATATTGAGCCCGTTAGTTACATATGTCTTCACTTTCATTGCCGGAACGGGGCACGTGGCCTATTCCGTCCTTCCCGTGATCGCAGAAGTCGCAACAGAGACAAAGATTCGTCCCGAACGCCCGTTAGGGATTGCCGTTATCGCTTCCCAACAGGCCATTACCGCCAGTCCGATATCGGCGGCAACGGTGGCTCTGCTCAGTATGTTAGCGGGATATAATATTTCATTGATGAACATTCTGATGATTTCCGTTCCCTGTACACTGGTCGGTGTTCTGGCAGGCGCATTCTATTCCCTCCGCGTCGGAAAGGAACTGACAGACGACCCGGAATACCTGCGCCGCGTCGCCAACGGAGAATTTACGAATGACAAATATGTGGCGAAAGGCGTCGAGAACCATCGTGCCGCCCTCCTGTCGGTGGTAATCTTCATTACGGCGACCATCGGGATCGTCCTCTTCGGTTCGATGGATTCATTGCGTCCCGTGTTCGCGTTGGCCGACGGGGCAACCCGGCAGATGCAGATGGCGCATATCATCGAGATACTGATGCTTTCGGCCGCCGCCCTGATCCTGCTCATCACCCGGACGGACGGGATAAAGGCCGTACAAGGTTCTGTCTTCTCCGCCGGTATGCAAGCGGTAGTTGCCATCTTCGGTATCGCCTGGATGGGCGACACGTTCATCGGCGGGAATATGGCCGAACTGAAAGGTTCGATCGAACATATCGTAACGGAAATGCCCTGGCTGTTCGGCCTGGCCCTGTTCGTGATGTCCATCCTGCTGTTCAGCCAGGCTGCGACTATCCGTGCGTTACTACCGTTAGGAATCGCCCTCGGCATCTCCCCGTATATGCTTATCGCGCTTTTCCCGGCTGTAAACGGTTACTTCTTCATCCCGAACTACCCGACAGTCGTAGCCGCCATCAACTTCGACCGTACCGGAACAACCCACATCGGTAAATACATCCTCAACCATTCGTTCATGATGCCGGGACTGATTGCCACCGGGGTGTCGGTGGCACTGGGGTTGCTGATGATACAATTGTTCCGTTTCTAATTATACATTCGCAGGTTATTACATTCTCAGATTATTATGTTATTACACCATTTTTACTAACTTTGTGTAGTAATCAATTTAAAGCAAAAGAATATGGCAAAGCTTTATCCTATCGGCATACAGAACTTTGAAAGCCTTCGACAAGATAACTATATCTATATCGATAAAACAAAGTTAATTTATAATTTAGCGACAACCGGCCGCTATTATTTCCTGAGTCGTCCCCGCCGGTTCGGTAAAAGCCTGCTGATCTCCACCCTGGAAGCATATTTCCAGGGGAAGAAGGAATTATTCGACGGACTTGCAATTGCAGATCTCGAGAAAGAATGGATACAACGCCCGGTGTTTCATATCGATTTGAACATTGCGAAATATGATAAGGAAAGCGATTTGGAAGATATGCTGAACCGCAGCCTGGTAGCCTGGGAGAAACTATACGGGGCAGACCCGGCAGAGAGAAGCCTGGCCTTGCGTTTTGCAGGTGTGATAGAACGGGCTTATGAGAAGACCGGACAACGCGTCGCCATATTGATCGACGAGTATGACAAACCCTTGCTTCAGGCAATCACCGATCAGGAATTGCAGGAGAAGTTCCGCAACGCGTTGAAGCCTTTCTATGGCGTGATGAAATCGAAAGACGGCTGTATCAAGTTTGCCCTGCTCACAGGCGTAACCAAGTTCGGTAAAGTCAGTGTATTCAGCGATCTGAATAATTTGATGGATATCTCGATGGACGATCGCTATATCGATATTTGCGGCATCACGGAAAAGGAAATCCATACGAACTTCGATGAAGAGCTAAATGAACTCGCAGATAGATTAAAAATCAGCAAAGAACAGGTTTGTAAGGAATTGAAAGAGCGCTATGACGGATATCACTTCGTCGAAGACTCGGAAGGGATATACAACCCGTTCAGTTTATTGAGTACTTTTGCAAAGATGAAATTAGGCAGCTACTGGTTTGAAACCGGCACGCCTTCCTATCTGGTCGCCTTGTTGAAAAAAAGCCATTATAATTTGTACGAGATGGCGCATGAGCAAACCAGTTCAGCCGTACTGAACAGTATCGACGCGAACTCTTTAAGCCCTATACCGGTCATTTATCAAAGCGGCTACCTGACAATCAAAGGATATGATAAGGAATTTGGCATATACAAGTTAGGCTTCCCGAACAAAGAGGTAGAGGAAGGTTTCATCAATTACCTGCTGCCATTCTATACATCTGTTAATGCCGTCGATTCGGCATTCGAGATACAACGTTTCGTACAGGAAATCCGCGGCGGAGAAGTCGACGCATTCTTCCGTCGTCTGCAAAGTTTCTTTGCAGATACGCCTTACGAACTGATACGGGATCTGGAACTACATTACCAGAATGTCCTTTTCATCGTCTTTAAACTGGTCGGCTTCTATGTTAAGGCCGAATATCATACATCACAAGGACGTATCGATCTCGTCTTGCAAACGGACCGGTATATTTATGTAATGGAATTTAAGCTACAAGGATCCGCCGAAGAAGCCTTGCTCCAGATTGAGGAAAAGGGCTACGCATTGCCATTTGCAAACGATACACGCCAATTATTTAAAATCGGCGTGAACTTCAGCGCTGCAATACGAAATATCGAAAGCTGGATCGTTAAATAATCCTCTTATACATTAAAGGTGATGATAAACGTACTCCCCTTGCCCACCTCACTCTCCACGCGGATCGTGCCGCCGTGTGCTTCGATGAAGTCTTTGCTGATGGCAAGGCCGAGGCCGCTCCCTTGTACTTTTGTGCCGGGGACACGGAAGTAACGGTCGAAGATACTTTGATGGTAACGGGGATCGATGCCTTTGCCGAAGTCCCGGACGAATATTTCCACCGTCTTATCTGCCTGGCGTGCACCGATAATGATACGGCCATTCTCCGGCGTGTAATGGATGGCGTTGGAAAGGAGGTTTGTCAACACCCAGGCTATCTTCTCGCTATCGACAAAGAGTTTGGAGATCTTTTCCGGATATTCCACCTCGATATGGCAATTGAAACGCTCCGCCTGTACCCGGTTCGCCTTGATAGCGTAATCGATCAGTTCGATCGGCTTCGTGATCTTCGGATTCAGTTGCAGCTTGCCCGTTTCCACCTGCGTCATTTTGAGGAGTTCGCCGGTGATTTCAAGCAGGCGGTCGCTGCTTTCCTTAATGCTTTCGGCAAGCGCTTTCTGTTCGTTGTTCATGTCTCCTACCCGTTTGTCTTCAAGTAGTTTCAGGCTCATTAAGATGGCCGAGATAGGAGTTTTCAGCTCGTGGGAGATGGTGGAGATAAAGGTGGTTTTCGCAGAGTCCAACTCTTTAAACTCGGTGATATTCTTCAAGAGGATGACATCGCCGGCATACTCGGTTTCGTGTCCGTCACTGTCCGTCACATGGATCGGGATGTATTTTGCCTGGAAATAGCTTTCTTTATTGTCGGCATAGATCTTCAGAGGCTCCTTCTTCTCGTCGGGCTGGATCAGTTCGCGAACCAGACGGCGGAGCAAGTCATTTTTTAACGCCAGCTCGGCTGCGGACTTTCCCATCACGTTTTCCCGTTTCAAATTCAGGATGGTGAGTGCTTCGTCATTCGCGAAGAGGATGGAACGGTCGCGGTCGAGCCCTATGATCGGTTCGGTGATACTGTTGACAATCGCTTCGATGTACTTTTTTGCCTGGATGATATCAGCTAACGTGCTTTTCCTGTATTCCGTCAGCCGTTCAGCCATCCGGTTGAAGGAGGCGGCAACTCCGGCGAACTCCTGATTATCGCCTAAGTCGAGCCTCTTTTCGTAATTATGGTTTGCGATCTCCATTATACCGTCGGTCAGTTTGCGGATCGGCGTCGTGATAGAACGGGGCAGGCGGATCAGGAATGCAAAAGCGATCAGGATACAAGCCATCGCAATGATACATATCCAGAGTAATGCCTGGTCCGCCGTATGCCCGGCAACCTGGCTTTTCCTGTAGATCGTCGCCATATTCAGGGTCATGATGTCATTGAGGGCTGTCCTGACACGCCGGATAGTCGTGTCGTTCTGGCTACGGTGCATCGCCTCATACTGTGTGACCAGGTGCGTCGTCGCCACATTCTCGTCGACCTCCGTGATATTCTTCTTTTGCAGTTCGAGGTTCTTTTCGAACTCCGTACGTGCTGTCGGGTCCGTCTTAATCCGTTCGAGGGCATCCAGCATCCGGCGGGAATAAAGAAGCGAATTATAATTATCCGCCAGGATGTTCTGCGTGTCGGCAGACATATCCGTAATGTTCTTGACCGCCACGCCGCCAAGCAGGACAATCAACGTAAACAACAAACCGATACCGGAGGTCAGTTTCGTTTTTATTTTCAGACTAAAGAACTTATCCATACACTATGCTATTATTATCAGGTCAATATTCAACTGCGACAAACTATTTAACAAGGTCCTGTACCGGAAGAGCGACACCAGTACGGAACGAAGACCAAACGAAGGTTTTCCCACGCACACCGTCGTAATCTGTTTCTCCCTGCACACCTGCACGATACTTTCCGGGATGTTCTCCGATTGGATCTGGATCACTTCACCGCCCAGCTCGGTAGCCAACCTGAAATGGTTCGAAAGGTACCGCTGGTTAGCTAATGGTATCCTGTCTATACTTTCACGCGGAGTCTGGACATACAGGACAAAAAACTTCGAATTATACCGCGTAGCCAAGCGTGCAGCCTTACGGATCACCTTCCGAGGCGTCTTCTCGTGACTGCTGATGCAGGCGAGGAATCTTTCATGACGGACGCCCGTATTGACAGGGACAGAGTTTTCAACCTTCTTTTCCACCCTCAAAGCCACCTCCTTCAAAGCCAGTTCGCGGAGTTGCAGGATGTTTTCGGACTTAAAGAAATTGTTCAGCGCCGTCTGCACCTTCTCCGGCTTGTAAATCTTACCAGCTTTCAGGCGTGCCACCAACTCGTCGGCGGTAAGGTCGATGTTCACCACCTCGTCCGCCTGCTCCAGCACACTGTCGGGGATGCGTTCTTTCACCTCGATGCCGGCGATATCCTGTACTTCTTCGTTCAACCCTTCGAGGTGCTGGATGTTGACGGCGGTAATCACGCTGATCCCCGCCTCCAGGATGTCCATCACATCCTGCCAGCGCTTTTCGTTCTTGCTGCCCTCCACGTTGGTATGGGCCAGCTCGTCGACGATCACCACTTCGGGGCGGATGTTCAGGATAGCGTCCAGATCCATCTCTTCGACCTCCTTGCCTTTGTAAAACGACTTTCGGCGCGGGATAAGGGGAAGCCCCTTAACCAACGCCTCTGTCTCGGTCCGGCCATGCGTCTCGATATAGCCGACCTGCACATCTATCCCGCTGCGAAGCAACTCGTGCGCCTCCGACAGCATCCTGTACGACTTACCTACACCGGCAATCATGCCGATGTAGATTTTGAAGTTACCGCGACGGGACTTTTTCAGCAAATCCAAAAAGTGTTGTACGCTCTCTTCTCTGTTCATTTGCCTGAATTACTGTTTACGGTTTCAATGTAAAGCCGAAGACCAGGTGCGCATCTTCCAACCGGGGATTCCAGATGGCCTGTGCAAAAATAGGTAAAGAAAACGAATCCGTAACCTTTATCGCGGTCGTTCCTTTCAATGCCACGTTCGTAACGGCAAAGCCGTTGGTATAATACTGGGGTGCCTTGTAAGGGACCAACCCGCAGGTGACGTTCAGATCGACACGTTTCACAGAGAACGGATAGTTCAGCTCGACGTAAGAAGAATAGTTCTGACCGCCCTCCGCATCCTTGTCCTGTCCGGCAAACATCGTGTACCAGGCCACCGACAGCGGGAACTTCTCTACGGGAAGTGTGTAAGCCAGGCCTGCCTCGAAGTGATGTGCCGTCTCATGGCTCTTAAAGTTAAAGTACTTATTGGCCCCCTGTCCGGCCCACCAGAGATCGGCGACAGACAAGGTCAGGCCGGAATTGCCGAACGTATAGGCGGCCGTCAGGTCGATTTCCTTGTTGGCAAGTCCTTCCGAAGCCTGATACCCGTCGAAGTCGGTCGATCCCCAGGCTGTCAGCGAAAAGCCGGCGATGCCGAAGGAAAATGCCGGCTGGAAGCTGGCACCCGTCTGGTACATACCACGCCAGATATAGGAGCTGACCAGGTCGCCCTGGACGTTGAATGTCGCTCCGCTTTCGTCATCCTGCGCTTTTACCATCCCGAAGGAGCAGAAAGAAACTGTTATTACTGCGGCTAATGCCTTTTTGATTATTGCGTTCATATTTTATTCTTATTTGGTTTGTTGATTACTTGTTTCCAACTTCTCCAAAGCCACGTTCAACTTCAAGACATTGACTTTCTCCGGGCCGAACAGTCCCAACAGCGGGCCTTCGACATTCGCGTTGACAATGGCCATCACCTTTTCCGGAGAGATACCGCGTGCACCGGCCACCCGTTGTACCTGCGCATAGGCCGCTTTCGGGGAAATATCCGGATCGAGACCGGAACCGCTGGCGGTGACCATTTCGGCAGGAACCTGTTCGCGTTTCAGGTAAGGATGATGTACGAGGAAGGTGTCGATACGTGCCTGTATGTCCGCCAGATACTCTTCGTTGGACGGCCCTTTGTTGCTGCCCGCCGAGCTGGAAGCGTCGTAGCCGTCACCCGCATGCGACGGGCGTCCCCAGAAATAAATATCCTTTGTGAATTGCTGCCCCACGTTGGCAGCGCCTACTATACGGCCGTTCAGCTCGACCACATCGGCATTGCCCTTATTCGGGCCGGCTACCTGCGCAAAAAGCCACAGGATGAAGATATAACTGACACTGAAGAGGATGCAAAATGCAATCGTCAGCTTGAATGATTTAAACAGATTCGATATCATATGATTTGATTTTCTTTACGTTCTTAATTGCGAAACACCCGCTACCACCCGGCAACCTTTCCGGATCACGCAGAAACATCCGCCAGGCGGCGCGCAGTGTCAAGAGATATTTATACTTAGAAAAAAAGAGAGACCACCATGTCGATCAACTTGATTCCGATAAACGGAGCAATCACGCCGCCCACCCCATAGATCAATAAGTTACGGCGCAGTAAGGCCGAAGCCCCGATAGGCTTATAAGCCACCCCCCGCAAAGCCAACGGAATCAGGATCGGGATAATAACGGCATTAAAAATCACCGCACTCAGGATCGCACTTTCCGGACTATGCAAACGCATGACGTTCAGAGCCGCCAATTGCGGGATCGCCACCATGAACAGGGCCGGAACGATTGCGAAATATTTCGCCACATCGTTTGCGATGCTGAAGGTCGTCAGCGTACCGCGCGTCATCAGCAACTGCTTGCCGATCTCCACAATCTCGATCAACTTCGTCGGGTCGTTGTCCAGGTCCACCATATTGCCGGCTTCCTTAGCCGCCTGCGTGCCGCTGTTCATGGCTACCCCGACGTTTGCCTGCGCCAGTGCCGGGGCGTCGTTCGTCCCGTCGCCCATCATAGCCACCAGTTTGCCGGCTTCCTGTTCTTTCTTGATGTAATTCATCTTATCCTCCGGCTTGGCTTCAGCGATAAAATCGTCCACACCGGCCTTTTCGGCGATATATTTAGCTGTCAAAGGGTTATCACCCGTCACCATCACCGTCTTGACACCCATCTTGCGCAACCGTTCGAAACGCTCCTGGATGCCCGGTTTGATAATATCCTGCAACTCGATCACACCGATGATGAAATCGTCTTGCGAAACCACTAACGGAGTCCCGCCGTTGCCGGATATCTTCCCGACCAGTCCGGCCACCTCCTCCGGGTACTTGTTTCCGGCAGCCTCGCTCATCCGGCGGATGGCATCGAAAGCGCCTTTGCGGATACGGGTCCCGTCTTTCAGATCGACACCCGAACACTTCGTCTCGGCGGTGAATCTGATCATCCGGGCACCCGAAGTGCTCAGATCGCGGATGCGGATGCCACGCTCGCGCCCCAGTTCGACGATCGATTTGCCTTCGGGCGTCTCGTCCGACAGGGAAGCCATCAGGCAAGCCTGTACGAAAGAATGTTCGTCGACCCCGGCTACCGGATAGAACTGTGTCGCTTTACGGTTGCCGATCGTGATCGTACCGGTCTTATCGAGCAACAGGGTGTCTATGTCGCCGGCTGTCTCTACAGCCTTGCCGGATTTGGTTATTACGTTGGCCCGCAAGGCACGGTCCATACCGGCAATACCGATCGCGGACAGCAGCCCACCGATGGTAGTCGGGATCAGACAAACAAACAGGGAGATGAAGGCCGCAATGGTGATTTGAGTTCCCGAATAGTCGGCAAGCGGCTTCAACGTACCGCATACAACCACAAACACCAACGTGAAACCGGCCAACAAGATCGTCAAAGCTATCTCATTCGGCGTCTTTTTCCGTGAAGCGCCTTCCACAAGAGCGATCATCTTGTCGAGGAAGCTCTCGCCCGGCTGTGTCGTCACCATCACCCGGATCTGGTCGGACAGCACTTTCGTTCCACCCGTCACAGAGCTCTTGTCGCCCCCGGCCTCGCGGATGACCGGAGCCGACTCGCCCGTAATGGCACTCTCGTCGATCGAAGCCAACCCCTCGATGATCTCGCCGTCGGAAGGGATCGTGTCGCCTGCCTCGCAGATAAAGACATCGCCTTTTTTCAACTGCGAACTGCTCACCGTCGTGATCGTCCCGTTAGCTTCCACCCGTTTTGCAGGCGTCTCCTCGCGGGTCTTACGCAGGCTGTCGGCTTGCGCCTTGCCACGCGCCTCGGCGATCGCTTCGGCAAAGTTGGCAAAGAGCAGCGTCAGGAACAGCACAATGAAAACAACTATATTATACCCGGCTGACCCCTGTGCGGTATTGCCTGTAGCCGCCGCCCAAACCGTCACGATCAACATCACGAAGGTCACCACTTCGACGATAAACATAATCGGGTTGCGGAACATCGTCCGGGGGTCCAACTTGACGAACGACTGTTTCAGGCTTTCTATAACAAGCTCCTTCGGAAACAAAGAAGCAGATCGATTCTCTTTCATCGTATTACTTTTCAATTTTCAATACTCGATATTCAACTTAAAGATAAATGCTAAAATATTCGGCAATCGGCCCTAAGGTCAGTGCAGGAAAGAAAGACAGGGCAGCCACGATAAAGATCACGCTGAAGGTCATCACGGCAAATGTCGCAGTGTCCGTCTTCAATGTCCCCGCACTTTCCGGTATAAACTTCTTCTGCGCCAGCAGACCTGCAATGGCAACCTGCCCGACAATCGGGAGGTAGCGCGAGATGATCAGCGCAAGACCTGTCGTAAAGTTCCAGAACCAGGTATTATCGCCAAGCCCCTCGAAGCCCGAACCGTTATTGGCAGAAGAAGAAGTATATTCGTAAAGCATCTCGCTCAACCCATGAAACCCGGGATTGTTCAACCAACCTCCCTCCGCCTCCACGAAGGCCGGATTATAGACATAATAATAGCAAGCCACCGCCGTACCGATCAGGATCACAAACGGATGAGCTAACGCCACGATCGTGGCGATCTTCATCTCACGCGCCTCCACCTTCTTCCCTAAGAACTCAGGCGTACGGCCGACCATCAGACCGCTGATAAAGACGGCGATGATCAGAAAAGCATAGTAATTCATAAATCCTACCCCGACGCCGCCGAACCAGGTATTGATCTGCATGTTCAACATCTCCATCATCCCGCTTAGCGGCATCGTGCTGTCGTGCATCCCGTTGACCGAGCCGTTGGAAGTAACTGTCGTCGTACAACTCCACAGGGCTGTGGCGGCTGCACCGAGCCGTGTTTCCTTGCCTTCCATGGCTCCGGCTGCCTGGTTGATCCCCATTTCAGCGATCTTCGGGTTGCCGTTCATCTCGTAATAGGTATTAATACCCACACTAACCAAGTAGGCAAAGAGCATGACACCGAAAATCGTATAAGACAACTTCTTCCTTTTCAGATAGAATCCCAACGCAAAGACCATCGCCATCGGGAGGATCAGGATCGCCCAGCATTCCACCATATTGGTCAGATAGGTGGGGTTTTCAAGCGGATGCGAAGAGTTTACGCCGAAGTAGCCTCCCCCGTTCGTCCCCAACTGCTTGATCGGGATGATGGCGGCGGCAGGACCTTGCGAGATTTGTTGCTCGTTACCCTCCAATGTCGTAAGCTGCATCTTTCCGTCGAATCCCATCGGCGTCCCTTGCAGGATCAGGATAAACCCGACAACCAACGACATCGGCAACAGGATGCGGGTGCAACTCTTCATCAGCAAGTCCCAGAAGTTGCCGATCGTCTTCGTCGTCTTGGCAGCCATCGCCTTGAAAATACCGGCAAGGGCGGCCATTCCCGTAGCGGCCGTAATGAACTGGAACAGCATAATGACGAATAATTGCGTGAAATAGGTCAACCCGCTTTCTCCGCTATAATGTTGTAGGTTACAGTTCACCATGAAGCTGATACATGTATTGAATGACAAATGGGACGACTGTCCGGCATTGCCATCCGGGTTCAAGGGCAGGTACTGTTGCGTCCACAGCAGGATGATACCCCAAAAGAACCAGAAAAGGTTGACCGTCAGGAGCGCCTTCAGGAAACTTTTCCAACTCATCTCCTCCTTCGGGTCGATCCCGCAGATTTTAAAGATCCATCTTTCTACCGGGGCCAGAAAATCAAAACAGGTTTTCTCCCCTTTATATACCTTTGCAATATACTTACCTAACGGATAAGCTAAAACGACCATCAAAATGATCTGGATAATGCTACCTAATAATTCCGTATTCATCTTTTCACCTAAACTAATTGTTTAAAACTTTTCGGGCCTGACCAACACATACATCAGATACCCGAAGATAACCAAGCAGAGTACAAACAGTGCTGCAAACATAATCTTCCTCCTTTCCTAAATCTTCTCGAACCAATCCACACACTTAAAGAAAAACCAGTAGCAGGCCACCCCCACCACGCACAAGAATCCAAAAGACACAAATTCATTTTCCAACATATCAAAATACTTTTAGAGTTAATACTATTCATCGTCTCGCCGTTCTATATGCCAACGGCGTGCCAAAGAGGAGGGAGTTTTGGTTAAGAGAAGAATATCAAAGAGTTAAGCTTTCAGTATGAAATTTCGGGACGATGCAAACCCTTCCATTTTGAAAAGGTCGGCGTTCCAAAATGAAAAAAGCCGCACCTTCACAGGCGCGGCTCTCTGAGTGATCGAAAAACGTAAAGACACATAGTTCATCGATTCAATAATAAATGTAAAATTGTCTCTGTTCCTCTTCCCTTTTCTGATATAACTGTTATGTTTCCATTTAATTTTTCGATAATCGTTTTACAGATAGAGAGTCCCAGGCCCGTTCCCTGCACGTGCGGGCTTCCCTTGTAAAAGCGATTAAAGATTTGGGAGAGCTCTGCCTGTTCCATACCGCATCCCGTATCGTGCACGAAGATGTAGACGCTTTTACCGTCGTCTTCCAGATGGTAGCCAAACCGGATGAAGCCTTCTTTTGTAAATTTACGGGAATTATTGATCAGGTTGTTCACCACCTGCGTCAACCTTGTGCTATCCGTCGTCAGATAGGTGTTATACTCCGGCATCTGCAAGACCAGCTCGACCTCCGGCGTCATCCGGAGAGATTGCGCCTTATAGATATCCGTCAACAACGCATTCAAAGAATATCGCTGCATATTGAACACCATCTCGTTCGATTCGATCCTCGAAAGATCCAGGATATCGGATACTAACGTCAGCAGATGCTGCCCGTTCTGGTTGATGATATTGGAGAACTCTTTCGCTTCGTCAGTACCCAACTTTACATCCTCGTCGGTAAGAAGATTGGAAAAGCCCATTATCGCGTTCAACGGCGTCCGGATCTCGTGGCTCATATTGGCTAAGAACGCGGTTTTCAACTCTTCGCTTTGTTTCGCCTTTTCTAATGCCTCCTGTAGCCTGATTTCCGTCTCCTTGTATTTTTGCGTACTCATACAAATGCCGATAAGCTGGAAAGGGGAGCCCGATACGCTCTGCATATAGGTGGACTGGGCCTCAAACCATTCCCACGTACCGTCGCCACGCAAAAGCCTGTAGGATACGTAAGCATCCAGCGACGCCCCGTTGAACTGTCCGGTCATTGATTCAAACACCGCATCGACATCATCGGGATGGATGATCGCCCGAAAGTCTTCGGTCGTAATCGTATTATTCTCGACCGGCCTTCCCAAATATTCGAAATAACGCGGATCGATCGTCAGTATGCCGGTATTTATCTCGATTGTCCAGGGGAAGATATGCGTCCGGTTCAAAATCATATCCATCGTGTACTGCTGCCTCTTTTCCTTGTTTATATTCCGGAAGAAAAACAGGATATACAACAAGCGTCCGTTCCGGTCCCGTATGCCAAAGGCCGCTCCCCCGACTAACTGGACCGCATCCTGATCTTTCTCGCTTAGATAGGTGTCTGTTTTAAATTCTATATAATCCTTCCCCTGTCTTAATTCCTCCAATATATCCGGAAGGATATCCGACTGCTCATAAAAGATCGAGAGTACATCCGTAACCTTTTTACCGACCAAACCTTTCCTATTGATATCCAGATATTTGAAAACACGTTGATTCACATACCGGATGGTTCCGTCGAGGTCTACGAAAGCAAAATTGGCAGACATAGAGTCGAGCAAACGGGTGATTACCGCTTCCTCGATACTCTTCAGGTCCTTCACTTTATGTATGAACTTTCTCCTTTCAAGATAAAGGAAAAACAAAAGGATAAAGAGAATAAAAATGCAGGCCAGTTGTATGATATAAGCATAATCATAACTGGTGGTGGCCATCGGGAGATGGCTTAGGGACATAATATCAACAACTTTGGCCTGCATATATTCTTATAATATTCCTGGTCGATCTATACCGCTTCCCCCGTCTGGAAGGAGAGACGGTTTGTTACCGCCGCCTGTCTGACCTCCCTTTCCAGCGCCCAAGTTGTTAGAAATAACAACTCGGTAATGGTCTATGCGGGCATTCCACCAAGAAAACAGATCTTTATAAAGATCGTCACCATTAACTAAAGCAAGAGCATTCAGATATTCGACCAATGCATCATATACCTTCTCAAAAATAGGACGGTTGGTCACCGTACTGCTTTTGACGGCTTTTTCAGCTTTTTCTTTTGAACGGTTCGAGGTTAGAAGGGCGCATTGGTCGTTAGCCTTCCTCAGTTCCGCAACCCATTCGTCGAGTCCGAGCAATGTCACGTCCGCCTTGTATTTATCTGATTTTAATTCCTGTAAGAAATTGTATTCAAATCCCGTCTGATCGTCAAACCCTCTGGTCTGCGCTCCTGTATAGGTAGAGACAAGAGGTTGCAAACGGGTAGCCGCCTCTTTTATTTCCACTTTAAAATGACGCATATCGGTACGGATATGTTCAATGATACCGATATGAATATTATTCCGGTAAGTTCCGGCGCTATTCATCTCTGCCGTATAGGCACTTTTGGCGACGATCACGATCCCGTCGTCCAAATCCTTAAGCTTCCTCTGATATTCGGAAAATTGCTCTGCAATTTTAAGCGTATCAGCCTCTTTATCTAATATGGCATCTTCTATCTCTCTGCCGAAGGCCAACAGTTCGTTAACCTTTAATCGTGTTTTTGTTCCGAATGACTGTATTTTTGACATGTATATACCCTATTTTATTATCCATTCATATTTTATTTCCGGTGCCTATGGTTTATCGAGAGGCGGATCATAAAAAAATAGTCCGATAAGCTTACAATAGCGCCACAGACCGGTCATATTATCTTTCGATACTGTTTTTAGACGCTAAGCATAGGCTGTTTATCAATCGATAAGACTATTAATACGTATTCGGCAGGTTGTTTGTACTTCGGTAAGGTTATCGAAATGCTTTTGACTTGTCTTTTGCGGATTGATAGGGTTATCGAAGGATTACCGACTACCTGTTTACCCTTCGATAAGGTTACGAATGGTTGGGTGGGCTGTCATCTGTTGTGTCTTCCATATTCTTTGTTTTTAAGATGGACCCTTGCGAGCCTTTGTCTGTTATTTGTTTTATGTTTGTTAACACTAAAATGACTAACGAAAACGTTCGTTTTTTTTAGTCATTTGCAAATGTAGAGTAAATATTTTAATAATCAAGGATTATAGCAAATAAAATGTGCTTACAGACTGTTTTTTGCGTATATTTGTTCTCTGTGAGCAGGAGATAAGTCTATTTGATTTTTCAACGGAAAAAATGACTAAAAAAAACGAACGTTTTCATTAGTCATTTAACATTAACATTTCATCCGTTGTTTTTCAACGCATGAAACTCCTAATCCCACCATTTTTAACGTTTTATTTTTGTGGATTTTAGGGAAAGCCCCCCTTTCCCACTTTGTGATGTCCTATCTGTTGGAACCCTGATGTAGAAAGGGTTTTGATGGGTAGGACTTTTCAATTACCACTCTTCTGTAAAAAGGTGAAATCAGGGCAAAAAAGTGGCTTTTGCGTTTTCAGGCAATTTTACCGAGATATTTCATAGATATCCCGTTCCCGCGCTTGACGCGGGATCGCATTAAAACTGACCATATAAATAACTAATTGATGAGGTTTACTCTCGTGCGATCCCGCGTCAAGCGCGGGAACGGGATACTTCTGACATATTAGTCATATGAATAGGGGAAAGAACTGTTTATAATAAGAATAAGGAATACTGCGGAAGATCAAAGGCCGTATTCATCGATCTTCCGGTAGAGCGTGGTCAGGCCGATTCCTAACAGGTGGGATGTCTCCGTCTTGTTACCGTTGGTATATTTCAAGACTTTCTGGATATGCATCTTTTCGACGCCGCTGAGGTCGAAGCCTGAATAGCTTCCGTCGGCAGCGGTCTGCGGGGACTGCATGTTCAGGGGCAAGGTGTCGGGCGTCAGGGTGTCGCCGTCGGAGATAATCAGGCTGCGCTCCACGACGTTGCGTAGTTCGCGTACGTTTCCTTTCCAGGGGTACTGCTTCAGGATGCGGATATAATCGGGCGAGATCGTCCGGATGTCTTTTCCCATCTTGGAGGAGAGGGCGGAGACAAATGCCCGGACATGCAACGGGATGTCGCCCGTCCGTTCACGAAGCGGCGGCAGGTGTATCTGAAAAACGGAAAGGCGGTAGAACAGGTCTTCGCGGAAATGGCCGTCGGCGATCTCTTTTTCTAAGTCGCGGTTGGTGGCGGCTATCACGCGCACATTTACTTTAAGGGGCTTCGTGTCGCCGATCTTGATAAATTCGCCGGTTTCGAGGATGCGGAGCAGCTTGGCTTGCAGGTCGAACGCCATCTCGCCGATCTCGTCGAGGAAGATCGTTCCGTTGTCGGCTTCTTCAAATAAACCTTTCGTCTCTTTCAGGGCGCCGGTGAAGGCTCCCGCCTTGTGGCCGAACATCTCGCTTTCCAACAGGTCGCGGCTGAAGGATGAGCAGTTGATGGCGACAAAGGCTTTATCGCTACGGGAACTGTGCTGGTGGATGGATTGGGCGAAGACCTCCTTGCCCGTGCCGGTTTCGCCGGTCAGCAGGACGGGGACATCGGTGGCGGCCACTTTACGGGCCAGGACGATGGCTTCCTGTATGGCGGGCGATTGCCCGATGATGGTATCGAAGGAGTATTGTTTGCCGACTACCGGGGTGGCGGCTTTCTGTTGCTTGCAGGCTGCGGTAGCCTTTTCCATGGCCTTGGCGATCAGGGGAATGATTTTGTTATTGTCGTCGCCTTTGGTGATATAGTCGAATGCGCCGTTCTTGATGGCTTGCACGCCGTCGGGGATGTTCCCGTGTGCCGTGAGCAGGATCACTTCCGAAAGGGGGCATAGGCGTTTCAGTTCGGAGACAAGCTCTACCCCGCTCCCGTCCGGCAGGCAGACGTCGCACAGGATCACTTCGGGACTATGCTGTTCCGATTGCCTGATCCCCGCCTTGCAGCTTGCCGCCTGAAGCACCTCGTAACCTTCCAGCCCGATAATGCGGGACAACAGGCTCAGGATCTGCTTTTCATCATCGATAATCAATACTTTTCCCATCTTTTCCATTCTTTTCCGACGGGACAAATATAATACTTTCTTCAGAGATATGCCTCATAACATACAGGTCAATGCCTGCCTGTTCAAAATGCGGACTTTGTTGCGGGAGATTTCGATAAAGCCGCTGTCGACAAGTTTATTGATCTCTTTGGACAGGGCGGGGCGCGTCACGCCAAAGTATTCGGCAAGCTGCACCTGGTTGTGTTCCAGCTCGACAATGCTCGAACCCTCTTTCAAGTGGTCAAGCAGGTAATAGATATAGCGGCTCCGGATTCCGCGGAACGAGAGGACGCGAAGGCGGGTCATCGTACAGCGGTTACAACTGGTGCTGACGCAAAGGAAATTGTGAAGCAGTTGCGGCATACTGTGCATCAATGTAAAGAAATCGGCT
This sequence comes from Parabacteroides sp. AF17-28, assembly GCF_003479205.1. NCBI lineage: Bacteria > Pseudomonadati > Bacteroidota > Bacteroidia > Bacteroidales > Tannerellaceae > Parabacteroides > Parabacteroides sp. AF17-28. The sequence continues at coordinate 150,915 of NZ_QUGV01000008.1, forward strand.
TTGGCGACACGCATAAGGGTGACGTCTTCTTCTACGGTAAAGGTGGCGGGGAACTGGTTCTTTTGGGCAAATATATGTGGGGTGGCAAAGGTGCGCGGGGCCTGGATGACTTCGACGCGGACAATGCTGCCTGACAAGTCCGTCACGTCTACATTGAGCTTTCCTTCCAATAGGATGTGCAGGTCGTTGCAGGTGTTTCCCTGCCGGATAATCGTCTCCCCCTTCGGATAGTGGTCGATTCTGTATTCAAGTTTGTCGAGCAATTCCTCCTGCATCTTCAGGGTAAAGTCCCTGAAGAGCGGAATTTTAAATATGTCGTGAATATCCATAATGTTTATCGTTTAGTACCGGATTTGTTCCCCTCCGGCAAAGATAGGACTTTTCCGGTACTAAGCAATTCACCATTTCGTCATAAATACGCGCGGATTGATGTTTAACGACAGCCATCCCCAATCCTGCCAGCTCGACGGATGACCGCCTTTGACGATTTCCATCGTTTCTCCGGCAAGCATCGTCGAATAGCCGGCGGAGAGTTTCACGTCTTTCATGATTTGCCAGTCCACCTGGAAGTCGAGTTCCGATCCCAAACCGCGGCTTGCCTCTTCGCCGGGGCCGGCGTAGACATCGCCGGTAACCGAGAAGTAGTGGTAGGCGAGCGAGAGGTTAACTTTCTTCGACGGTTTGTAGGCGACGGAGAGTTGGTTGTCCCACAGGCCGGGGTTCGTGTTGTTGTCGATAAATTTGGAGGCGTAGAAGTAGTCCATGGCGCCGTAGAACTTATGGTGGGTTCCGTAGAGCGGGTCGAGGGCTTTGTACTTGCCGTCGGGATCGTCACCGGCTCCGCTCAGGTAGTCGCTGCCGATGCCGATCTTCCAGTGCGGATCGATCTGGTAGGCGGCGTTGAGGGCCCACATGAAGGCGGAGATGTCGCGGTTGGCGACGGTCTTGCCGAACTGGTAGTAGAAGGTTCCGCCGAAGGTCCAGTTGCCCGGCAGGTAATAGAGGTTTGTCCCGAGGGTCTGCATATACTTCGTATCGGCCTTTTTCGTTTCGGGGTCTTCCGGTTCGATGCCGAGGTTCATAAAGAGGAAAGAGGCGCGGAAATCCGGGCTGAAGGTATGCTGGTACCAGAGGGTTTGCATCGTCTTATAGGGCTGTGCGCCGGGGGCGTAGTAGGTTCCGCCGATCGTCTTCTCGTCGTTCTGGTTGAAGGCGAGGATAAGGTGGAGCTGGTTTTCGGCGTTCTGATACCCTAATTTGAGGGCGTCGTGGTAGCGTCCGGCCACGTTCCAGTCCAGTGCGCCGAGGATGCGTTCGTCGTCGTACACCAAGGATTGGCGGCCGAGCTTGGCGAAGAGGCCGTGGCCGAAATCCAACTGTGCCCAGGCTTCGTTGAGGATGAAGCGGCCGTTCTTGTCGATTTGCGGGTCTTGTCCCCATACGCCGACGTGCTGGGCGGAGAGTCCGATGGAGAGGTTGTCGCGCTCGTAGTTCATCGAAAGGCGTGCGCGGTTGTTGATGAAGCCCGTCGCCTCGTCCCCTTTGTTGCGGGGGAAAAGGACGCCGTTGCGGTACTCGGCTCGCGGACGTATCTGGATATTCATGGAGAAGGTGTTCTCCTTCGCTTCCGTGTTTTCTTTTTCTTCGGCATGCACCATGCCGGAACTCCACAGGACGAGGCCTGAGAGGATGTACATCAGTTTCTTCATACGATTTATTTTTTAGTGTTTAGTTATTCTATATTATAGGTATGCACGCTTTTCCCCTGCGCGGACGGCAGGTAGTTCACCCCGAACCAGCAAACTTGCAGGAGGATGAAGGAGAAGAGCAGCAAACCGAGTGCGGCCCGGTGGCGCGCCTGCCGGTTGAGCCTGAAGTGGATATACAGGAGGTTCGCCAACCAGGTGGCGGCGGCCCAGGTTTCTTTCGGGTCCCAGCTCCAGTAGTGCCCCCAGGCTTCTTTCGCCCAGATAGCCCCGAAGAGCATGCCGATGGTCAGGAAAGCGGTGCCGACGTAGACCAGGTTGTCGCAAAGGGCCATCCGGTCGGTGTCGATCGACTGTCCTTTCCTGTGGAACAGCAGGTAAAGGGCGAAGACGGCGGCGGCGCCTAACATGGCGTAGGCGAACATATAGACGATGACGTGCGGGGCGAACCAGGGGCTTTGCAGGGCGGGCATAAGCGTCTTGTTGTGTATCTCCGGTTTCAGGAGATTGATACAGATGAACACACCGGCAAGCAGGGTACTGAACGAAAGGATCCATTTATACCGCCAGCGGACGTAGGTGATCAGCCCGGCTACCGGAAGGAAGAAGGAGTACCAGAGGCGTGTCTCCCCCATCGTCCGGAGAGGCGGACGTTCGAGCGAGATCCACATGCCGACGATAAAGGCGAAGAAGATCGCCAACCCTGACAGGTTGAGGACGACGGCGCGTCCGAAGCGTTCCGGGCGGTAGGCCATCCAGGCACTCATTCCCCAACAGAGGAGGGCGGGAAATGCAAAACAGATAAAATAGTTCCAATCCATATCAATTCTCCTTTTTCTTCGGTGCAAAAACGAACAGGCAGACGGCTCCCGCCAACATCATACAGATTCCGGCGTACACGACCGACAACCAGGGGTCGCAGACCAGTTCGAAGATGCTGATTTTGCTCCATCTCCCCATCGTCTCGTCGTAACTGAGCTGGTAAATCTTCCAGCCGCCGACGGAGAGGGGTTTGTTCACTTCGATCAGGGCCTCTTTCTTCTGTTTCTCTTTCGTATAGACTGTCACATCGGAGGCGAAGCGTTTCGGCTCACGTTCGGGCATGACAAGGACTTCCGAATCGTTCAACGGCAGGGTGACGTAGGGAAACATGTAGTTACCGGAGCTCACCCAGCCTTCGCGGCGACTGCCGTCTTTCCGGTTCAGTGCTTTCACATACAGTGCGGAGGTCGCGCCTTCGGATTGGAAGCCGACGAAATTCACCGTGTCCTTGTCCGCTATACAGGCGGCCATCGGGAGGAAGTCGGTAACCTCGACCGTCCAATCTAACAAGGAGCCGGAAAGGGGCGGCTCTTCCACCAGGAGGTTGACGGGCTGTCCTTCGGGCTGCGCTTTACCGGTTGTGTTGTCGATTATCATGAGTTTGGGCGGGTATTGGTCGATCGTGAAGGCTTTCAGTTCGACGGCGAGCGGGAGTTCGACCATGCCGCCGGTTTCGTCCGTCGCACGCCATTCGGCCGTTCCTTCGCTGACGGACATGCGCAGGCGTTGCAAGTCGCCGTTTCCGAGGATGGCCGCCCAGAGCGTGATGAACAGGCCGGCGTGGTTTAGGGCGAACGGGATGTCTTTCCATCGGAAACGGGCGAGCTTACGGAGTGTCACCAGTCCCAGGACCGTCAGCACATAGAGGAAAAGCAGCACGAAAGGCCATGAGGTAGTCATCCGGTCGAACCCTAACCTGGCGATCCACCCGACGGAAGGATGTTCCGATGGGGCCACTTGCGGAGTGAGCCCCATCAGAATGACTAATACCAACCAAAAACACAATGACGTTATACTGGCTTCCAGGCCGGCAAACCAGCGCAGGGCTGCACTTCGCCGGCTCAGCAGGTGTAGGATCAGGAGCAGGATGAGATAGACTCCGCCGAACGACAGGTTGACCGGATACCGGAAAAAGGCGGTATCGACAGGGCCGGCGGTGAGTTGCAGGATAAGGCTGGTCACTAATAAACCGGCGCCTATCGCACAACCTTCAGCATATCTCCAAGGCTTGTTCCACATATCAACTGTTTTTTACCAGGCGGTTGTTCGCTTTGGCTTCTTCGAGCCATTTCGGAACGACTGTATTCAGGAATTTCTCTTTCTGGGCGCGTTCGGCCGGGATATCGAGGCCGATGTATTGCTGGGCTTTTTCCTTTGTCGACAGGTCGGGCATCGGCACGTCGTCGGTGTAGCCTAACTTAGCTAACACTTTGGAGATAACTAAGCGGGCTTGCAGGGCACGGTCGGTTCCGTTACCTAAAATACGTTGGATCTCCTGCGGGGCGTGGAAGGCTCCTCCGTGGGAGGCGACGCCGAAGTCCCAGCGCCATTGTGCCTGGCGGAGGAGTTTCAGGACGGGGGCCATTTGTTCTTCGGTGGCTCCCTTGTCCCAGGCAAACTTGGCTTCGATGTGGGCTTTTGCAAGCTCTGTTTCCAGGCGGTCGCGCATTTCGCGGGCTTTGTTCTGACGTTCGTAGACGTTGTTACGCAGGGTCTCTTCGCTCTCCCGGTGGCATACCTGGCAGGTACGGTCGATCATGGCGAGCGGGCTCATAATGTGGTGGTCGCTGTACTTCACGCCGCCCTCGCTCTTGTAAGGCATGTGGCAGTCGGCACAGGAGACGCCGCGCTGTCCGTGGATTCCCATCATGGAAAGTTCGTAGTCCGGGTGCTGGGCTTTCAGTATCGGGGTACGGCTGAGCTTATGTTTGTAGTCGAAAAAGCCTGTTTCGTCGTAATAGGCTTCCATATCTTCCACCGTGAAACCTTTATCCCAGGGGAAGGTCAGGTATTTGCCGTCTCCCTTGAAGTAATATTCCACATGGCATTGTGCACAGACCAGTGAACGCATTTCCTGGGGAGTGGCTTTCGTGATGTCCCTTCCCTGGCGTTGGAAGGCTTCGATCAGGGCGGGACGGCTGATGCGGAGGTTCATGTTCTCCGGTTCGTGGCAGTCGGCACAGCCGATCGAGTTCACGATCTCCTTTCCCATGGCGGACCATTTGCTCTTATAGAAGTTTTCGGCTCCGATACTTTGCATCATACGGGGGACATCGGGGCTTTTACAGGTCCAGCAGGTGGCCGGCTGCGGGCCTCCGTCTTCTTCGGTCATAGGGGAACCGACACGGAGGGTGTGGCGCATATCCTCGATCGCATGCATGTGTCCGCGAGGGGTCGAATAGTCTTTGGAGAAGGCATAGCCGGCCCAGAGAATGACCATGTTGGGACGTTGTTCCAGCACGTCCACCGCCTGGCTTCCGTTATAGAGGCTTTTGAAGCTGGTGTCTGCCGTCTCTGTCCAGGTCTGGTATTCACGCGGATAGTTCGGCTCGAACAGTTCGTTTCTTCCTTCAACATCTTTTATCTCCGTCTTCTTGTTGTTGAAAACACTGACTATTTCCGCCCGCCTTTCCGTGACGGAGGAGGCTAACATGCCTAATACAAAAACGACTGCCATCGTCCCGAGGAACAATAACCAGCCTTGCCATGATTTTAATTTCTTTTCCATATTTGTTGCATTTTAATTTATCGGTTATTCTGTAAGCATATCCTTCAACCATTGCGGTGTGTTTGTCTTCGGATAGGGCACGAGGGCGTTTGGCGTGGACGACAGACTGTTCGTTCCCCCGTGAGGCACGTCGCGGTGACAGTCCCAGCAGGCTTTCCCCTCCCCTGCAAGCGCCATTTCATGATCGATACGGCCCGTGCTGACGAACTCGGTGTTCAATTGCGTATGGCAACGGATGCAGTTGTCCATGATGACCTCGGCACTGCCGTCGAGTGCCTGGATGACCTGCGGTTCGCCTCGCATCGTGAATACTGCAGCATGACGCAGACCGTCCATGCCTTTGAAAAGCCATTTCCTGGCAAAACTCTGATGAGGTACGTGGCAATCATTACAGGTGGCGTTACGACTGTGCGAGCTGTGGTTCCAGGTGGCATAGTAGGGAGCCATGATGTGGCAATTCACGCAGCCCGACGGATCATCCGACAGGTAGCTCCACGCCCTGGAAGCAAAGACAGTATAGGCTCCGAGACCACACACGACTCCCGCTGCTGCGACAGCAAATAGTCTCGCCTGCCGCGTAGGAAGTACCGTGTCAATTATTTCTCTTATATTCATACAGCCTTAATTATAGTTTAATTATTTGCAAATATCCTAAACCCGGTACAAGTAATGTGTAATAAATATTACATTCGCCAAAATTATGAATGCAATGAAAAAGGTTCTATTAGTTGCAGTCTCCGCACTGCTTGTCTGCACCTCTTGTGTGACGAAGAAAAAATATCTGCTGGCCGAGAACGGACGCCTGGAAGCTATCGCCCGGGGAGACGACCTGCAGAACCAGCTTGTGAACTGCCGCGACAACAGCGACCAGCTCTCATCGCGCCTTGCCGCTCTCGAGCGAGACACCACCCGCATGGGGAAAAACATCCGTAACTATCAGAGTATGCTCAACACCAACATGACAGAGCAGGAAAAACTGAACTCCCTGTTGAGCCAGAAGATGAGTGAACTGGATGAACGCGAACGTACCATCAATGAATTGCAGGACATGATCAACGCCCAGAACGAACGGGTGCAAAACCTCCTGAACAGCGTGAAAGACGCCCTGTTGGGTTTCAGCAGCGACGAACTGACTGTGCGTGAAAAAGACGGGAAAGTCTACGTCGCGATGTCGGACAAACTCCTGTTCGAATCGGGAAGCGCCCGCGTAGACAAACGTGGGAAAGAGGCTTTGGCTAAGCTGGCTGAGGTCCTCAACAAACAGACCGACATCGACGTTTACATCGAAGGCCATACCGACAGCAAGCCGATCAACACCGTCCAGTTCAAAGATAACTGGGATCTGAGCGTGATACGCGCTACTTCCGTCGTTCGTATCCTGACAAAAGACTACGGTGTCAACCCATTACAGATACAACCTTGCGGCCGTGGCGAATTCATGCCTGTTGCCGACAACGAATCGGCCGACGGACGCGCCAAGAACCGCCGCACGGAGATCATCATGGCTCCGAAGTTAGATAAGCTATATCAGATGTTGAATCAGTAAGAATCATAAAAAGAGGCATGCTATAAATACATTATATTTATGACATGCCTCCTTTTTTCAATGTGCCGATAATTGCAATCGTGTCTTTGTTGAATGAAGCTAATCGTATAAAAGCCTACCTTCTCAATTGGCAATCGCAGTAGCTTTCAGCGTATTTTCATTTATTATCAAAGAAATAACCCACCTGGCTCCGGCCTGTAAACGAAGTTCCACGGGATTGCCAGCCATATCGATAATGGGGAATTCAAATTCCTTACCATTTTCATCTATATAAATTATAGTCAAAGCATTATCTGTCGGAATAAAAATCCCTTTTGCCGTTCCCGATTCATCAAAAATAGAAAAAGGATATTTATCAGAGACAGTCAGATTCTCAAATCCACCATTCAGGAACGAATATGTACCGGATAAGGCTACATTAGATATATAGATATTATCTTTTGTCAATTTAATTGGAGTACTGTCATCCCCATTAAATTTACGCACGGCAATATCCAATGTCGCAAGACGCTCTTCCAAATCTACAAAAACAGCAGTATCGACAGGAGCTGAAATCGAAATACTCTTACTTGCTCTAAACCCATCAGCATACCATTTATCCTGTTCTTGAAGATCGATGGATAATGATAGAGTTTCTTTATTCAATTGATCTGAATAAGGCTGATAAGAAATAATATTTAATGAAGATCCATCCGAAGGTAACAGGACTGCATTAGAAACATCCATCGGCTTTAAGAACAAAGTATCTTTTTTTCTTTCTACACCATACTCGCTGTTAAGCTGATTTTCAGTACTTGTCTCTGAATCAGGCAGCAAAATACCAATTGAAGCATCCGATTGCCACCATAATTTCGGACAAACTTTCAAACTCAATGTTCGCAACTCTTTCGGTATCTGAGAATCATCATCATCCGAACAAGCATAAAAGGCAAACAAAGCTAAAACAGCCATAAGACATCCTAATTGTTTCATCATAATATGATTTATAAGTTCTCCCAAAGATAAATGTTTTATTTATTATCAAGCGATTTCATCATCCTTTTTTTCACATTCCACCACAAAAACAGGATAAACAAGACCTCTGCTCAATATATTCATATATCAAGTAAAGTGTATAGAGTCGACAAAGATATGGAACAAAAAAAGGGAATCTAATAGCCTCACTATATTCCAAGAAAACCAAGCAAATTACAATAACCCCCTTTTTGACCATTTTTCTATTTCGTCCGAAATTTTGATCGATTTTGGATTGACTCTTTTTGCGGTTTTCGCCTTTATGGCTGACAACAGAAGAAATGAGGTGCCAGGACAATTCTAAAAAGCGTGCAATTTGATTATCGGAAGATGAAAATGCCGTCAAAGTGATAAAGCTTAACTCCTGGAGAATCGCCTGTAGCAAAATAAAACGGACGGCGTCTCAAATATTCAAAGGAAATTTAGGGGTTTTTTTGCCATGAAAACGGTCGTTTTTCAAAAGAGGACGGTCGTAATCGCCACGACGACCGTCCTAATGGGTGATGTACTCGGCAGCTCGCGAAGATTAGAACGGTCGTAATGGCAAAGAGGACGGTCGCAATGGCAAAAAACTCCCGAAAAAAGGGAAAAAGCTACTTTTTGACGTCTGAAAAGCGAGTTAACATTTGTTTGCTTTCAACCGTCTTTCGAGCCTGAAAAATACGTTTTTTACAATAACCCCCTTTTTTGCTACCCCTTTTTGCATTTCAGTGCAAAGAACAGGATATATAGAAATGCCACAAGCGGAATCACGAATCCGATCGCCATATTTTCCGCACCGATATACCCCATCAACATCGGGGCGAAGGCACCGCCAGCCACTCCCATCACAATATAAGAAGAGGCTTTCTTCGTATAAGCACCCATTCCTTCCAGGCCGAGGGCAAAAATTGTCGGAAACATGATAGACATAAAAAAGAAAGACAGATAAAGGGCATACAACGAAATAGTACCTATGGAAACGACTACCAGCGCCATACAAACCGCATCCGCCAATGCAAACCAAGTCAGAAGACGGGCCGGCTTCATCCATTTCATCGTAAAACTGCCGGACAAACGACCGATCATAAACAATGCCATTCCTCCGAAAGCTAAGATACGCGAAGCCTCGATATTCGTCATAGAGGAATCGACCTCCGTCACATAATTAATGAAGAAACTAAAAATCCCCGTCTGCGCCGCACAATAGCAGAACTGCGCAACGATGGCCCGGACAAACTGCGGATGCCTCCACATGGAAATTCCGGCGGATGGGCATGCATTTTCATTTACATGCCCATCCGTTTCTTCTTCCACCTGCACTTCCGGCAATTTGGTAAAGAAGAAAAGAATAGCGACCAGCAGGACAATCGAACCAACCAGGATATAAGGTTTTGTCAGCGTAAACGGGTCATCTTCCGCCCCACCGAAAATCAGCATACCGCCAACCAGCGGACCTAAAATCCAACCTAATCCGTTAAACGACTGGGAAAGATTTAATCGTTGCGCACCCGACTCCTTCGGCCCTAAAACCGTGGAATAAGGATTCGCCGCCGTCTCTAAAATACACAGCCCGCAGGCAATCACAAACAAAGCGACTAAAAACGGGGAAGCCGAATGCAGATAAGCCGCCGGAATAAAGGCGAACGCCCCTATGGCGAACAAGCATAATCCTAAAATAATCCCTTTCTTATAGCCGAACCGCTTCATGAACATACCGGCAGGAAGCGCCATCAGGAAATAGGCGATATAAGTAGAGAACTGCACAAGACCGCTCTCCGCTTTTGTCATGGTAAAGACTCCCTGAAAATGTTTATTCAATACGTCCAACAGCCCGTGAGCAAAGCCCCATAATAAGAACAGGCTGGTGATCAACAGAAACGGGACCAGATAAGACTTCCCGTCGGGTGCGGAAAACAAAGTTTTCTGATTATTCTTTTTCATGCTTGCTATTTGTTATCAGTCGGCAAAGGTAAGCTTTTTTTCAGATAATAACCTCCACCCATATACGAGACTGTATAAGCTGAATCCGGCGAACTGCGATAAGCAGAAATCTCCCCAAATACATACAGGGCTGAATCCATATCCACTCGAAGAATAGACGGATATAAATCTTCCGGAATCGAATCGGTCGGAGCCAGTCCTGCTTTTTCCATCTGCCGGACAAGAAGGGAATCCTTTTCCTCTTCAAAAATCACCTGTAAGTTTTTGTCGCATAAATAAAAGGTATCCGCCTGCATCATGCTGTTTATAGGGCCTTCGTCATAATGGCCTACGGCTTGAAGCGTTTCATAGCCTGTAATATCCAAAGGCGAATAATCGGAAATGGAGATGTATTCATAATAATTTCCGAAGTTTTCCCGGATCGGATAATTGTCCCGTTTCTCCTGTGAAATCCGTTCTATATCTTTTGCCGTTATGCCCGGTATATACGTTACCGCCGATAGCAAAATGACGGCAAGCACGGCTGCATACAGATAATGCCCCGTACGCCTGGTCAAAAACAACAAGGCAATCCCTGTCAGGACAGCTCCCACCGCGACCAGATAAACCCGCGCTTCCGTATATCCATACTGATTAATCCGGTAGAAAACCCCTATCCAATACATGGCCAGTGCAGGAAACACCACCCAACTGGAATGCCGGTAGAACCAGTCATAATATCTTCTTTTCAGGAATGGTTGACAACCCTTCAGAATAAAGGTAGCCGATATAAAACTGACGACAATATACGCAACCGCCCCTTTAGGCAAAGACCATAAAACCGCCACCTTAATAAAATAGAGATACAAAATGACCGCATATATCAACAATGCCGGCGAGAGGACATAGTTGAGCAATACATTAAACAATTTATCTGCACTTCCTTCTTCTTCTTTCCCCTGGTTAAACAGAAGGAATAGTAACGGCATTATACCGGCAAATGCAATACTCGACGAATATGCCATAAACCGGCGGTCTCCATATTGCCATATCTCAAAAATATACTGGATCGAATAATAGATGGACACAGACAATAGCCAGGCAATCATCGCTAATAATCCCGCCGAGCACATGGCCCGGAGATAACGAAGCCCTTTCCTGACAAATCTCTCGTTATCACGTCTCCAATCACAAACCAGATAAAGCAGTTGAACCACGACGAGTGTCACCAAGTAAAAGGCAGACCAGGCATCTTTCTCCCTCCAGAAAAACGGTATAAAGAATAGCAAAGACAGATAATAAGCAAACCGCCAGCGTTTTCCTTCCGTCAGTGAATTTAGACTGTAAGTAATCAGGAAGAAAGCCGGAAAATAAGGAACTACGGCCATCAGTCTTGTGTTATTCGTCTCATACAATGCACAGCCAAAACAGCAAAACAAAACTGTAAGGATCACTTCGACCGGATTATGCCGGACTGCAATATGCAAACGCCCGATAAAGGCTTCTATTTTCTTTTTCATGCTCTTGATAATATAAGAATCAGGGGATAAAGATAAGAGTTATTACTTTTCCACCTCCATCTATCTGCCAAAATGGTTCATTTTCTGTCAATCTTTCTCATACTAAAACATTCTTTAACTGTCAGATTTTCATCCTTTTGCTTTGGCATATTGTTTGAAGTAAGTATAATGCTTCCGGGTCGGAAACGAGACGGAAGCAGAAATAAAATAAATGTTTAACTAAATAATTGGAGGACTGTATTATGACACCGATGAGAAGAAGTCAAAATTGGTTACCGTATGTATTCAATGATTTGTTTGACAACGACTGGATGATTAAAGCAAACTCTACAGCTCCGGCCATCAATGTGATTGAATCGGAAAAGGACTATCGAGTAGAAGTTGCTGCTCCGGGCATGACAAAAGATGATTTCAACATCCGTATCGACGAAAACGACAATCTGGTCGTATCGATGGAGAAAAAAGAAGAAAAGAACGAAGACAAGAAAGACGGACGCTATCTGAGACGTGAATTCTCCTATAGCAAGTTCCAACAGACAATGGTTCTTCCTGACAATGCCGAGAAAGAAAAAATCGAAGCAAAGGTAGAGAATGGTGTGTTGAACATCATCATCCCGAAAAAGAGTGAGGAAGACATTAAGAAGGCTGAAAAGATTATTGAAATCAAATAATCGTCCGCCCGTATAAACTAAAGCTTATAATGGTTTGTTTTATAGGAAAAATAATATCCGGTTAAAGCAGACCATTATTTTTTTATCTATATCTTTGCCTGTATAAAATTGTATTGTATTATAAATCTAACTGAAAGAAAGGAAACAGAATTATGGTTTTAAGCAAGAAATTATCTGAAGCATTTAACGCACAGGTTAATGCAGAAATGTGGTCATCAAACTTGTATCTTTCCATGTCCGTACATTTCAAGAAATTGGGACTGAACGGTTTCGCTCACTGGATGAAAAAACAAGCGGAAGAAGAACTGGAACATGCCCATAAAATGATCGATTATGCTATCGACCGGGGCGGCAACGTCACCATCGGCCAAATCAATGTTGTTCCGACTGCATGGGGAAGCGTCACAGAAGTATTCGAACATGTCTACAAACACGAATGCTACGTTTCCGAACTGATCGACAAAATGGTCGATATCGCAGAAAAAGATAAAGACCACGCTTCAAGAGACTTCCTTTTCTGGTTCGTTCGCGAACAGGTTGAAGAAGAATCCACAGCCAAAGAAATCGTAGAACAGTTGAAGAATTATGGCGAATGCCATGTCGGCATCCTTGACCATAGACTGGGAAAAAGATAAATCTTTTTCCAATTGACAATGGATAATTGACAATAGACAATTAGCTTCGCGCTCACATTTTTAATTGTCAATTGTCCATTGTCAATTTTCAAATACTTTCTGTATGGCTTTCCCCCAAAGCTCCCCCAAGGCGGCTGCGCCTTTTTTATTGGGATGCAGGTAAAAGGTTCCGGCATTTCCTTCTTCGGGGAACAATTCGGTTTCATAATGAGTTTTGAAATAATCGAAGCCTTCCGTATCACCCATAAAGACCTGTCCGGGGAAACGTTTGGAATAATCGAGCACCAACGCTTGCAGCTGCGGATAATAGCTTTGCAGACGATTCAATCCCTCTTCAAGATATTTAGCGCCGTTGTAAGTATTCGGGCTGTACCAGACCGGACGATGCAATACGATCTTGCAATCCGGATACAGAGCTAACAGCCTGTCGACAATCGACTTCATATTTCCGTAATAATCGGAAGGAGAAACCGGAGCACCGTTCGGTCCGGTAATGGCACTGTCGTTCGTTCCGAGCATAATGGAAAAAATCAAAGTTGCCCAAGTCTCATCCCTGAACTGATCGGCTACCTGTACAACTTTCGGGAAAAGAGATTCGTTTTGGGGCAGAAAATCGAGAGTCGTGCTTCCGCTCACACCCTGGTTGGAATAACGGACAGTCCCGCCCGTCGGTTGTTTACGCAGATAAAGGGCTGCTTTCACAGGGGGCGCATCATGCCTCGGATCTTCCAATAAGGCTCCTTGTGTAATACTGTTCCCGATAAAGACAATATTCAGATTTTTCTTTTCCTCTCCCAACGCATAACTACAAAACGTTATACATAACAACAAGCTGACTATTACTCGAATTCTTTTCATGACATTTAATGATTATCACGGATTTAACGGTAACGTAAAACTAAACGTCGATCCTTTTCCCACATCAGAAGTAGCGGATATCGTTCCTCCCATTTTACTTACCAGCCCTTTACAGATGGCCAAGCCCAAACCGATCCCCTGTTTATTTCCTTTCAACTGGACAAAACGGCCGAAGATATTTCCCAATTCGGATTTTGGGATGCCCCGGCCTGTATCGGTAACATAGAAGCGGACAAAGTTACGCCGGATGCCATAACCGAAGCGGATATTTCCTTTCTCCGTGTATTTGGTTGCATTCGTCAGTAAATTGATCAGCACTTGCATAACCCTGTTTTTATCTGCATTTAAAGTTATTACCGGACAAGGGTCCAATATCAGCGTGACGTTTTCCGGGACACGAAATTGCATCGTCTGATGTATTTCATGCATCATCGAAGGCAAATGAACATCTGTATAAGTAAATGTCAGCATATCGGACTCGATCTTCGATATATCCAAGACATCATTGATCAGGTTTAGAAGCAATTCGTTGTTTGCCTTGATCAGTCCCGTATAAGTCTCCCGAAGCTCAGGATCTTCTTCCAGGCTCAACAGATCGGAAAAACCGACAATAGCATTCAAAGGAGTACGGATCTCATGTGTCATATTTGCAAGAAATGTCGATTTCAGCAGATCGGCGTTTTCAGCTTTCTCTTTGGCTTTAATCAGTGAATTTTCATATTCCACATGTTTCTGGTTATCGATCACGCAACCGACAATCAGATTCGTTTTGCCTTCAGCATCCTTTTCCAACGCTTTACCGATAACTTCATAACTCCGGTATTGGTCATCATAATCGTTTTTCAAACGGAAGTTAACCGAATGTTCCTCCAGGTTCTTATCGCGGATCTCATTGAACAAAAGAAAGAAATCCTGCCGGTCTTCCGGATGGCGCAACACAGACAAGGCACGGCAGATATACCGGTTTCGTTCCAACAATTCATTATTTGCACCGTAAAACTGAAAACAATGGTTGCAACTCTCCTTATCACAGGTGCGGAACAAGTCGAAATTAAAAGAATAAGTCGAAATATGGCTGTTCCGTAGAGCCAGTTCCATCATGCTGCGGCTTTCGGATAGTTGGTGAGACAAATGCCGGTTTTCCTTTTCCTTCTCCACCATATCCGAGACATTCCGGATATAGGCCACCACATATTTGTGCTGAATCGGGACCAGCCTCAGCTTAAAATAGACAACCGGTGCATCGTGCCCGGGAATTGAAAATTCCATATTGGCCGTTTCCGAAGTGTCCAGGCTCTTTTGAACAACAGAAGCGATTTTCCTTTTTATGGCTTCGGGATAGATAAATCCGGGAAGGTCATCTATACGACGGTTCAAGGCCTCCGGCGTGATGCAGGTTTCAGAAGCATAAGTGATGATACGTTCTACCACCAACTGATTATTAATCAAAAGGATCGTATCGGGGACAGACTGGGCGACCTTATCCGAGATATCTTTCAGTTCCTTCATCTTGCTGTCATACCGCATCATATCCCGATCCGGATTGTAAGATTCGGTATCAGTCAACAACAAGGTGTAACCGATAGTATTCCCCTCGCTGTCAAACCCCGGAATAATGGAATATCCAAGCGGCTGATTACCCGCCAACACACTTCCACTCCTCAGATGGTTCTTCTGCAAGTCTGATAAATAATCCGTCTCAAAAAGATTATTCAACACGAAATCATGCTTATCCGTAATAGCAAACTTCTCGTACATGATTTTATTTATTTCCAACAAAGCTCCCTCACTGTCATACAAGGCTCCCCCTGCCGGATAATAAGTAAAGAAGTCTGTTAAAAGTATTTGTTTAGCTGAAGTCTCATCCATGATATTCTGTGTTTTGTATAGGATTTATGCAAAGTAAATCAAAGTTTGAATACAATGGACACATATTGGACTTAAATAACATTACCGAAAGAAAAAGTCCCAAGGAACAAAGGAAGCATATACTTTGTTATGACAATATTAAATACACAATACACATTAGTAATATGAAAGCATTAATAGGTAAAAAGGCGCCGGAGTTCCATGCTCCCGCCGTTATCAACGGTAATCAGATTGTTGAAGACTTTTCCCTGGAACAATACTTAGGGAAGAAATATGTCGTCCTGTTCTTCTATCCGATGGACTTTACGTTTGTCTGTCCGACCGAGCTTCACGCTTTCCAGGAAAAGCTGGGTGAATTTGAGAAGCGCGATGTTGCAGTGGTCGGCTGCTCCGTCGACTCCGAATTTTCTCACTTTGCATGGTTGAATCAGGATAAGAACAAAGGTGGTATTCATGGGGTGAAATATCCGATCGTTGCAGACTTCTCCAAAACAATTGCAGAAAACTACGGCGTATTGGCAGCCGACTACCTGACTAACGAAGAAGGCGAATTGGTTGCCACGGGCGCCCCTGTTGCTTACCGGGGCCTGTTCCTAATCGATAAGGAGGGCAAAATCCGTCACTATGTAATCAACGACCTGCCGTTAGGACGTAACGTGGACGAAGCGATCCGTATGGTAGACGCCTTGCAGCACTTCGAAGAGTTCGGCGAAGTATGTCCGGCAAACTGGTCGAAAGGCAAAGACGCGATGAAGGCAACGAACGAAGGTGTTTCCGGATATCTGAGCAAACACTGATTCACAATAGAGAAAAGCAGTTGACAGTTGGCCGTTGATTTGGTATATTCTGTTTTGGTCGCCAAACCTTTTTGGGAAAAGCAGCCGGCTGTCACTGCCAATTCTACAAAAAACCTTATATTTGCGAATATGAATTACACATATAACGCATACTAATATGAAAACAAAGATTTCACTCTTGCTTATCGCCATTCTCTGTAGCATTTCTGTATTTGCGCAGAATGACTTCGATAAATATTTTGAAAAGAAAAGTCTCCGGGTTGATTTTGCCCTAAGCGGTAATCTCAAATCCCAGGCAGCGGCCATCCAGCAGCTACGCGAAGAACCGACATGGGGTGGTCCGGTAAAGAATCTGATCGACAAGTTTAATTATGGCGGTTACTATATTAACGTGTATGACAAAGCGAGCAATAAGCTGATCTATTCACGTGGCTTCAACACCTTGTTTGAAGAATGGCGTTCGACGGAACAGGCTAAAACGGAAACACAGTCCTGGACGAACAGCGCTTCCATCCCCTATCCGAAAGCTCCCGTTTATGTAGAAATCACGGCACGGGACAAAGCCGATATGCAGTTCCACCCGCTGCTGAAACAGGAAGTCGATCCGAAAAGTATCTTTATCGACAGGGGAAAACTAAAAGAGAACAAAGTCTATCAGATACAAAATAACGGGGATTCATCGGAAAAAGTAGACCTCGTCTTTATCGCGGAAGGTTACACGGCTGCCGAACAGGAAAAATTCGTAGCCGATGCCAAGCGCTTCACGGAAGCATTATTCGCAACTCCTCCTTTCACTACACGTCGCAATGACTTCAATGTCTGGGCTGTCGAACTGGTTTCAGAAGAATCAGGTACGGATATTTCCGGCAAAGGCATTTTCAAGAACACGGCTCTCAACTCCGGCTATTACACGTTCGGAGTAGACCGCTACCTGACGACCCAAGATATGAAACCAATCCGCGATGCCGTTTGGAACGTACCCTGCGATGCGGTCTTCCTGCTGATCAATACGGATATGTACGGCGGTGGTGGTATGTATAACTTCTATGCTTGCGGAACGGCCGATAATCCCCGCACTCCGGATGTCTTTACACATGAGTTCGGACATAGTTTTGCCGGATTAGCTGATGAGTATTTCTCCTCGGAAGTGGCTTACCAGGATTTTTATAACCTGAAATACGAACCGTGGGAACCGAACATCACGACATTGGTCGACTTCGACAGCAAATGGAAAGACCTGTTGCCGGCCAATACTCCTGTTCCGACCCCACTCGACGCAGCACACAAGGATAAAGCCGGCGTATTCGAAGGCGGCGGCTACATCTCCAAAGGTATCTACCGTCCTATGGACCACTGCATGATGCGCGATTACGCCCCGTTCTGCCCGGCATGTAGCCGCGCAATCATACGGATGATCGATTTCCTGACTGATAAAGAATATTAGTCATTAATCAGGAAGTAAAGCCTGTTTTGGGCTCACTGAACCTGTTTGTATTATCATGGGACACGGATAACACCGATAAAACCCAATCTGTGTCATCTGTGTTCCATGACAATATTATGGCTCATTATTTCTTAAAACTTAAACAAGCGTGAAGGTCCTGACTTGTCAAGATCGCCTGTGAAATGGTATTGCAGTACTTCATGGGGTTATAGTGCCGTAAAGGAATGAATAACCCGGCAGATATTTAAGTAGATGCTTATATGTGTATTCGCAGAGGAGCTAATTATCTTACAAAGGAGATTCCGGTCGTTGCCCCATATTTGCTAATATCGATCAGCTTATAAGTATCTGTTTTGATTTCCCCCTTAACAAGTTCCGGTATATTAAAAGAAAAGAGTGACAACTCATAATAGTCCGGTTCCTTTTGAGGCAATAAAAAAGGCTTCCCTGCTTCGCCATTTTTATTGACATAACAAATATAAGGACGCGTATATAATCCGTCCTCCCGCCGGCTACTAAACACAAACCACCGGCCACTACTACTCCACGAATGGTAACTTTCTACATCATCGCTATTCACCTGCGCTAAAGTATCTGTTTTATTTGAAGTCAAATCCAACAAACGTAAATCGGCCTCTTTGTGCCAGATAGAAAAATTACCGTAATCCGAAAGCGTGTACATCAAATAACGACCATCGGGAGAGATACGTGGAAATTTAGCACTCCGACCCTCCTGGACGGCATTATAAAGCGTATCTATTTCATGTCCGAACACGCGGGTTTCCGGGTCAAACGCTATGCTCAACAGATTATATTTGATTTCCCGATAAGATTCAGGCATCTGCCTAACCGGTGCAGAACAAAAATACAATCGCTTCCCATCCGGCGAAAAAGCAGGGAAAGTTTCCATGTTCTCCCCGGAAAACAGTAGCGGAGTAGTAAAAACCTCATGCTTTTCGACGTCATAAACGACAATATCCGATCTGTTGTCGAACACTTCTATCCGGTTGGCATCCGAAAGGTGAAAATCTTGCTTCGTTTCGTTCGTTGAGAAAGCCACGAAACGTCCGGATGGATGCCAATAGGGATAAACCAATGCCGAGATTGTTTGTTCCAGTTTCGTATCGAGTTTTTCGATTTTGCCATTTATTAGTATATAGGTCCCGGCATGTGTCATACGCTGGTGAAAAAGCATCCGGTCTGGGCTTTGCATACAGAAGGAATGGCAATTCATACAGCTATTGTTCGTTTGCTTATTACTCAAGAAAGCAGTCTCTGTAAAATTTTCCAGATTACGCTGATATATGCCCATTTCGTTCCACATCCGGTAACCTGGAGCGATACGGCGGTAGACCAGATACGGATCTATTTTTTCTTTAGCAATATGAATAGGAAAAGCATCATATTGATACCAATTATTATGCTTATAGATATAGATTTTGGCCATTATTGTTCCGCCAGCCGATGCTTCCAACAGACTACGCCACTTTTTCTCCGGTATCAGAAAAGAGCCCTGATCGGATTTCACCTGTATTTGCCGATCTTTCCCCGATAAATGAAGGATTGCTTTGGAAGGCTCTTTCAGTTTAAAATTCAGAGGGGAGATATTGCAGGGAATAGTGACCTCCTTATAGTCCGGAAATATCTCAAGTTCTCCTTCCGCTATTTTCGCATCGGGTAAGACCTCGTTACAAGCAGAAAAAAGAACCGCACAAGCCAATAATATAGAATACAGGTAATTCATATGCTATCCATTCAATTTTTTACAATAATAATAGAACCAGAAAGTATCCCCATATTGCTGATAAAGCCAGGCGAACCCGTCGCTACTATTTTTGATCTTCAAAATATCTTTCTGGAATTGTTTATATCGCTGTAAGATTTCAGTGCGAACCGGTACGGTATCGAGAATGGAAACATCTTCTACAGCCAAAACTAAAGCAGCCTCCTGAAAATGGACAGGAAGAGATTGCCCCTCCGGAAGTTGTCCTGTACGTAACAAAAACGTTTTGAACTTCTCCATCTCCTTTGCCAACAAATAAGAACAACCTAAATACTCCCATGCAATCCGGTTTGTGCCAGATTCCTCAATATGTCCCATCCAAAGACTGTCGAGTTCAATCAGGCAAAGCAAATTATCCGGCCGGGATGAAGACAGAGTTTTTGCCGAAAGTTCTTTATCCTGCTTTATTCTTTCAGGGTGGTAAACATAATCCTCATATATTTCCGCCCACCGGCGATAATGGGGTAACCGGGCGAGTATATCCAAATATTTATTTGCCAGATCAAAATCATTCCGTATCAGGCTGATTTTCACCAATCGCTGAAGCATACGAGGACTCCCGCCCCGTTTAGCAAGCGTCAGGCCCTCCATTGCATATCCTTCGGAAAGGCTGATATCGCCGATCATATAATGAATATCGCTTAACAGGCAGCTCATATAGTAAGTCCTGTTCCAGGAAGCCAAAAGACTTAGCGGGCCTCTCTGGTCATAATGAAACAGCTCATTCCCTAAACGACCTTTTTGCGCCAATGCCATATTCAGATAATTAAGGCTAATATAATTTCTTACTTTTTTCCCCTGATGCATTTGAATGATCGCATCCCAATTTCCTTTCTGCTGCAGGTCGGACAATTTATCCATCAACATATTTTGCACATCATATTGATTCGGTAAACAGAAAGAGGAAAAAAAGAAAAGGACAACAACCGTACAACCAGTCACAATTACCTTCTGAAAAATTTTATTCCAAGGCAGATATTTCATACCCGTTCCAATCAAAAGAAGAATAAAAAGAAGAAGTGTAAAACGTATCCATACAAAATAGATATAAGAATCCGGCTGCATCTGCACCTCCTGGTAGTGCTCCGAATAAATACCGTCTGTCAACGGAATACAGATAGCCAAGCGAATACCGGCATAAGTCAAAGCTACCCCGGCCAATAAGGCAACAAACAAATGGTACCATTTCTCCCGTCCGCATAAATAACTCAAAACAACCAATAGGATTCCATAAAGCGCCGCCAACTGCCCGGCCAACAAATAAAGCGCCACAGTGCTGCCTATTCCATACCAAAATCGCGTCCTCACCTTCCGGACACGTACAAAAACATACAATAATAGCATCATCAGACAGAGCCCGATCGTCCCGTCCAACACGTATTCGGAACGAATATGAACCCTCATCAATCCGAAAACCGGAACTAAAGCTAAAAATAAGTTATAAACACGTGGTGCTATTTCCTGCAGGAGTGAATAACTAAGAAAACCGATAGTACAAAGTAAGAAGCTATTAATAATCAAAGCCACTGACAAATCAGGATAATATTGCACAATTGCCTGCCCTAAAACCGTACAAAAACCACCTGGCTCACGTAGCATCTCCCAAATGATTTGACATTCAGGAAAAAACAATTGCACTTCTTCCTGCCGCCCATAGAAATAAGGATTAAAAGAGCAGAAGAAAAAGTAAATCCCGGTAAAGACAAACAACCAGAAAGCAAGTGTTTTCCATTTCATATAGCAACATTATTTCAGATTGAAAATAAAAGAAGAGAGGATGCCGCTTATCCGCAGCCATTCCTCTCCCTTTCAGAGATCTAAAGAACTGATCGTTATTTATGTCTTATTTGCTACCATAACCCGGATTCTGTTCCAACAGGTTATTAGCGCCGATCAAACTGTAATGGATCGGGAAACGGTTGAAGTTCGGATTGTTAGTCGCCTTATGATCCCACCAGTCTTCCGTCACATAGGCATCCCAGCGGATCAAGTCCGTACGGCGGCGTCCTTCAGCTAAAAACTCCAATTGCCATTCATCCAGCATACGGTATTTATCCAGATTGGCAGCAGTCACCGGATCCGGATCGACTCCGTCTTCAAAATAACGTTTACGAACCGTATTGATCAGATCGGCTGCTCCCTGCTTGTCACCGGCACGCATTTTACATTCTGCCAACATATAGTAGATTTCAGCCAAACGGATAACAGGACAATCCGGATCACCTTTACGCTTAAACTCATCCTGATTAGGACGCGGGCTGCGTTTCGTCACACGTACACAAGAGTTTTCTTCAGCAGTAGCAATCGTGGAAGGCAAGGAAGCCAGATCCGGATACTGCGGATCTTTTCCCACTTTGGCAAAATAAGCTACCTGGTCGACCACCGTGATGACCTCACCGGCATACTCACGCGTACCTGTACAAACCCATTCAGGATTCAACGGATTCACCAATTTGCCAACGATAAACATTCCACGATATTTGCCGTTGCCTTCATATACATACGGTTGTTTCCGGATATCTTTATCATTGAATTTGGCATAAGCCCCACCCAACTTATACGGATAACGCTTGCCGGTCGGGTCCAAACTCGGAGTCAAACCGATACCATTATCTGAACCGGAACCTTCCAGACCACCTAAATAATTCTTATAATTGTAAGGAACCTGCCAGCCCCAATACATAGCATCTGTCTCGGTCTTTGCATTCTGGCTTGGTACAGACCAGATTATTTCCGGGCATCTCTCATTGTCGAACCCGAAAATATTGGTCCAATCCGATTCCAAAGCATACTGGCCGTATTTACCGTCAATGATATCCTGGCAAATCTGGGCCGCTTCCGTAAACATCTCCTTACCGATATAAGACTTGGCATTGAAATACAAACGGGCTTGCAAAGCCGCCCCGGCTGCACGGTTGATCGAACCGGTTTCCATTCCACCCAATTCTTCTTTGATCGGGAGATTCGGAACGGCAACTTTCAACAAGGAATCGATGAAGTTAAAAGTCTCGACATCCGTCGAACGTCCTTTCACCTCACTCTGGGTCGTCGTGTACAAAGGCACTCCACCGAAGAAATCCAAGCCGTCTATATAGAACGAGGCAGCCAACGTACGCTGCTGGTTCAACATGGATTCGCGTGTACCTTCAGGAAAACCCAAAGCATCGAAATCGACATTTTCCAGATCTTCCAACGCATCCCAAGACAAAGCGACACCCATCGCGAAGTTGGTCCAGCCTGTTTCTATGCGTGTCATATCTTCCGTATATTCATGATGGTGGAACTTCTGATAGTTCGCCCCGTCATACCAGTCGCTACCGCGTGTCGGCAGGCAATATTCATCCGTTCCCAACTCTTGCAACGCCCAACGGGGATTATCATGGGCAATATACCAACGCCAGTGTGTAAACGGACGGTTGAAACGCTGCCATACGGCATCTTGAGAACTATAGAATGTTTCCGGAACCACCTGCGAATAAAACTCAGGATCAACGCTACAAGAAGTAGTGTACAGCAGACAGATCACTCCGGCTAAAAACAATTGGAATATATTTTTCTTTTTCATCTTACAATCTTGTATTAGAAGTTAAACTGCATACCTAATGTCCAAGTACGGGTAACCGGATAGAAGCGTTCTGTATCCCAGAATTTTTCCGTACCCTGATCCCAACCTGTAATATTGACTTCCGGATTCATACCGCTATAACCCGTAATCGTACATACGTTTCCAACCGTACCGTAGATACGAATACGATCGATCAAATTATTCGTATATTTCTTCATCGGGAGTGTATAGCCCAAAGTAATGGCATCGATCTTCAGGAATGTACCATCTTCCAAGTAGTAGTCGCAAACCTGCTTTTCACCCTTGATATGGTTGAACTTGCCATAAGCGTCTTTCAACACATTC
The DNA here is from genome assembly GCF_003479205.1 of Parabacteroides sp. AF17-28. Lineage (NCBI taxonomy): Bacteria > Pseudomonadati > Bacteroidota > Bacteroidia > Bacteroidales > Tannerellaceae > Parabacteroides > Parabacteroides sp. AF17-28. The sequence goes on from NZ_QUGV01000008.1 coordinate 174,120, forward strand.
AGGTTGCCTTGTCCCTGGATACCATAATACATATTAATAGTATTATACACGTCGAAATCAATCCAGCTACGCAGGTTAATACCTAAATCAAAATTCTTATACGTCAACGTATGGCTCCATCCGATAACCAATTTCGGAGTATAGTTGCCAATATACTGTTTATCGTTTTCCGTTTTCTGGGCAGCCGGGATCACTTCGCCATCCTTGTTATACAGCAGAAAACCGCCATCATCGTCGAATCCGGCAAACTTCCAAATATAGAATGAACCGATTGTCGAGCCGGCTTCCATACGAGCGGCATCGCCCGGAGTACCCGGAGCTACGAAACCGTTGCCGTTATGATACGAGTTATCGCCTTCCAAAGTCAGGATTTTTCCGGTATTGTGGCTCAAGTTGAGATTGGAAGACCAAGTGAAATCTTTCGTACGGATAATGTTGCCACCGACTTCAAATTCCCAACCTTTACTTTCCATGCTACCGATATTCTGCATCTGGCTACCTTGTGTATAAGGAGGCTGCGGGACTTTTACGCTGAACAGCAAGTTCTCCACCTTACGGCGATAGTAGTCGAACTTTCCATACAGACGACCGTTAAAGAAAGAGTAATCGACACCCAGGTTCCATTCTTTCTTTTCTTCCCATCCTAAATTCGGATTGACATTTTGCGACTTTCCATACGAATAAGCCCACGTGCCGTTCGGCATCATCCAGTTCGTATCCGAGCCTAACATATTAGCCATATAAGTCGCACTAAAGTCGTTATTACCAGTCACACCATAACCAAAACGAACCTTCAAGTCATCCAGCCAAGTAAAGTCTTTCATAAATTCTTCGTTCGAAATACGCCAACCTGCCGTTGCAGACCAGAAGTTTGCCCACCGGTTGTCTGCAGCAAACTTAGAAGAACCCTCATGTCGGATAGAGGCGGAAAGCATATATTTATCCTGATAAGAATAATTGGCACGGGCAAATAAAGAGAACAAACGTTCCGTTACCGATTTGCTGGAACTCATTCCGGCCTTTCCATCAGACAGATAGCTACCCTGGCCCATATCCCAATACTTGATACCATCGACTGAGAAATTATAGTTATCCATACCAAAACTTTCTCCATTTTTCTCAAAATAAGAATAACCGGCTGTCGCATTCAGGTTATGCCCTCCTCTAAAGTCTTTTACATAAGAGAAATATCCTTCCGAAGTCAGATTTTCTGTCTTGCTGAAACCCAAATAGCCATGCCCCTTACGGGAGTTGTCTATCTCGCTACGATGTGTTCTGGGCCAATATTTGTGTTCTTCCCATTGGCGGTTTTCATAGCCGACAATCTGTTGATAGTTCAAACCCGGAATAGGTTTGATATTCAATTTCAGGTTTACTTCCGGCTTGAACCATTTATCCAATCCATAAAAATCTTCCAGCATAACATCCGCCACTACATTATAGTCCAACGATTCGTTGTTCCACACATTATAACCGGTCTCGCTTTCCGGGTCGTACGGCGAACGGGTCGGATTGTTACGCATGGCCTGCTGGAAATTCGGGAAGTGGTTGTTACGGGCAGCCTGGCGATAGTCCACAGCCGGACGAACTTCCAACCAGTCGTCTAACAGTTTGAAAGATGCATTCACACGTCCGCCATAATCCTGGCGTTCGTCCTGCAAAGCGATACCCTGATTCTTTTCATAAAAGAAAGAGGTATAAACCTGTGCTTTTTCCGTACCCATTTCCAATGCCAAATGGTGTTTTTGCGAGAAATTATCCTTATTGATCATCTCGTCCCACCAGTTTGTGTCCGAACCGTAATCCGTACCGATATTATGTTCGGCATATTCACGCCCGGACAACATTTCGGGAGCATTGTAGTTTTGTTTTTTCGTAAACTCATTACTATATGTGAGTTTCACTTTTCCATTTGTGTCCGAACCGCTCTTGGTAGTGATCAAAATCACACCGGCAGCCGCACGAGTACCGTAAATAGCACCGGCAGAGCCGTCTTTCAGAACATCAATAGACTTGATATCATCCTGTGTCAGCGAACGAATATCACCACCCGGGAAACCGTCAATCACGATAAGAGGTGATTTTCCAGAGTTGATAGAAGTCATACCACGTAACTGGAAAGTTGTTCCGGCATTAGCACTACCTAAATTATACATCACCAAACCGCCGATCTTACCTTGCAGGGAAGCCGAAATATCGGCGCCACTGACACCAACCATCAGATCGTCTGCCTTCAAAGAAGTGATAGCGCTGGTTACCTGTTTTTTATCCAAAGAGCCATAACCGATTACGACTACTTCTTCAAGTGTTTTAGCATCTTCAACCAATTTCACATTGATTGTCGAGAGACTGCCGACTTTTACTTCCTGAGTGATATATCCGATATAAGAAATCACTAAGGTCGCGTTGTTAGGAACATTTTGCAAGATGACCTTTCCGTCTACATCTGAGATGTTTCCGTTTGTCGTTCCTTTCACTACAACATTGGCACCCACAACAGGCCCCATCTCGTCCTGAACCATAATAGTAACAGTTTTTCCTACCTGATCAGGCGCTACATTTTCGATTCGATTTGAAGTTAACAATTCAACATTTTCACCCGCTGCAAAGACTCCTGTAGTCAAGCAAAAGAGTAGTCCGCAAGTGATTTTCGTTACTCGAGATATTGAACCATTCCATCCTGAGGGAAGGTCACAATTCTGTTTTTGTTGCATTTTTCGTATTATTATAAAAAGGTTAATAATAAATAGATTTAAAATCCAAAGCTTCATCAGCTCATTGTAGAGGAATCAACCTCTTGATAAGTTTTTTACACATTCATCTCATAGGCCTATCGTTTTTTAGAATTTTACACGCATTTTCATATAATATACTTAACCAAAAGTTACCATAGTCTTTACAGAACTAAGTCGGCTTATTCTCTCTTTTAGACCCATTTATTGAAGCTGATTTTTATAATAAGGCTTTTTTAGGTAAAGAAATTATTCGTACCCGCATAAATAGTTACATTGTAACGTGTTAACTTCTATCTCTTGACGTTTTCTCGGACAGCCTTGTTTAATTTTAGAAGAACAGGCTTCTTTATTTAAATATTTTACTTAATTTTGTAGCGGATAGAAAATGCTTCTTCCAAGAAGCGGTTCAAGGAAAGATATTGAGGGGGTACTTTTAATATTTTTCTTATAGTTGTGTACGATAAATCAATAAAATAACCATAGTTCTGTAAAGACTGCGGTAGCTCAAAACTTATCTAATACCACACCCTCACTTTATCCAACATTTTATTTCTTTTCATTTTTTTAGACTAACGCATCAATACTCCAAGCCCGTATCAATGCCCATGGAAATTGGATTGCATGCCCATGAAATTTTAGATGGATGGGCATGGATACTTTTTTCAATATTCAAGGACTTATTGTATAAAACGTATTTTTCAGACCAAAAAGAGCCCCTAATTCAAACAAATGTTAATCCGTTTTTTTGACCTCAAAAAGGGACTTTTTCCTCTTTTTTGAGTGTTTCCAGCCATTACGACCGTCCTCTTCGCCATTACGACCGTGCTAATGTATAGTGCACTCGGCACCTCGCGAAGATTAGCACGGTCGTAATGGCGATTTGGACGGTCGTAATTGAAAAGAAGACCGTTGTAAGGGCAAAAAAGCACCTGAATTTCCTTGGGATATTTGGAGCGCCGTCCGTTTTATTTTCAAATATTCGATTCTCCGGGAGTTAAGGTTTATCACTTTGTTGGTGTTTCCGCCTTTCGGCAATCAAATTGTAGGCTTTTCAGAATGGTCTCGGCACCTCATTTCGTCCGATGTCAGCCGTAAAGGTAAAAACCGCAAAAAAAGTCAATCCAAAATGGATCGACTTTTCGGATGAAATAGAAAAATAGCAAAAACAGGGGGTTATTGTAAAATACATAACCATTATTCCATCGGCACTTCCATTAAAAGGACCGTTGCATGTTTCAATACCTCTATCACAATACTGTCGGTTTCCCAGAAGCCGGCGCCGTCACGCTTGGAAAGGACTGTATTGGCAACTTCCACCTCACCTTCGATCACAAACAGATAGACTCCGTTTTTCTTATTGTGCAGTTTGTATTCCTTCACTATTCCGGCATCCAATGTTCCCATCGAGAACCAGGCATCCTGGTTAATGGAAGCCGGAGCAGAACCGTCCGGGGCAATCATCAAACCCAACTCGTTCTTTTTCAGAACAGAGCGGACATCATAACTTTTATAATGGGGTTTCGTATTTTCTTCACGCGGGAACACCCATATCTGAAGAAACTCCAGTTGTTCTTCTCCACTGTCGTTAAACTCGCTGTGGAGAATCCCCGTACCGGCACTCATGACCTGTATATCGCCCGGAGTAATCACTTCGCTGTTCTGAATACTGTCGCCATGACGCAGATAGCCTTTCAACGGGATGGAGATTACTTCCATATTCTTATGCGGATGCGTATCGAATCCTTCTCCCGGAGCAACCGAATCGTCATTTAAAACACGAAGCATACCAAAATGAACCCTTTTCGGATTATAGTAATTGGCAAAACTGAAAGAATGATGAGTCTTTAACCAGCCATGATTTGCGTACCCGCGAGTATTGGCTTTATCCACTATTGTTTTCATAAAAAATCCTCCTATGTTAATTACGTTTATATAACAATCCTGTCTGCCGAAAAGTTTCTAAAACAGACAGCCCCCGATAGACGGAATTTCTTAGCTTATCGCACATAAAGCACGGAAAATAGGAAAAAACAGAATTTTCTTTTATTCAGACAATACAGGATACAAGAGAATTGAGTACTTTTGTACCCTAATAAAATTCATCCAGTAAATATAAACACTATGGCAGTTTACTTAAACGATGTATCGAGAACCTTTGGTGAATACTTACTTATTCCCGGTTTAACCACCAAACAATGCGTGCCGACCAATGTTTCACTGAAAACCCCGCTTGTGAAACATAAAGTAGGTGAAAAGCCAGCGATCGAATTAAACATTCCTTTCGTTTCAGCGATCATGCAATCTGTTTCCGGTCCCAAGCTGGCCATCGAGCTGGCTCGTAACGGAGGGTTATCTTTTATCTTCGGTTCGCAGCCTATCGCCAGTCAGGCAGATATGGTTCGGAAAGTTAAGAAGTTCAAGGCAGGATTCGTCATCAGCGATTCCAATCTGACTCCGGAAAACACGTTGGCAGATGTTATCGCTCTGGTACAACGTACCGAACATTCAACTATCGGTGTGACGGACGACGGTACTCCTAACGGTAAATTGCTGGGATTGGTGACCAGCCGTGACTATCGCGCAGAAAAAGATCCTCTTGACAGAAAGGTAAAAGATTTTATGACTCCGTTCTCCAAGCTGATCGTCGGCGATCTGGGTATCACGTTAAGTGAAGCCAATCAGATTATCTGGGATCACAAACTGAATACGTTACCGATCATCGACAAGGACCAGAAACTACAATATTTCGTTTTCCGCAAGGACTATGACAACCATCGTGACAATCCGAAAGAATTGTCCGGCAGCGATAAAAAGCTATTGGTTGGTGCCGGTATCAATTCACGCGATTATATGGAACGTGTTCCTGCTCTGGTTGAAGCGGGCGTCGATGTACTTTGTATCGATTCTTCCGACGGTTATTCCGAATGGCAACAAGAGACATTACAATGGATCAAGAAAACATATGGCGACAAGGTTCTGGTCGGAGCCGGAAATGTTGTCGACAAGGAAGGTTTCGACTATCTGGTGGAAGCCGGTGCCGATTTCATCAAAGTAGGTATCGGTGGCGGTTCAATCTGTATCACCCGTGAACAGAAAGGTATCGGACGCGGACAGGCTACCGCTCTGATCGACGTTGCACAGGCTCGCGACGAATATATGGAGAAAACAGGTATTTATGTGCCCATCTGTAGTGACGGTGGTTTGGTGCATGATTATCACATGGTACTTGCCTTGGCAATGGGAGCGGATTTCCTGATGATGGGACGCTATTTTGCCCGTTTCGACGAATCGCCGACGAAGAAGATGAAAATCGGAAACAACTTCGTAAAAGAATACTGGGGCGAAGGTTCCAACCGTGCCAAGAACTGGCAGCGTTACGACATGGGCGGCAGCGAGGCGCTTAAGTTCGAAGAGGGCGTCGACAGCTATGTTCCGTATGCCGGTAAAATGAAGGACAACCTCAACCTCACATTAGGCAAAATGATTGCAACGATGTGCAGTTGCGGTGCGATCACGGTTCCCGAATTGCAGAAGAACGCCAAGATCACATTGGTTTCATCAACCAGTATTGTGGAAGGTGGCGCGCATGATGTGATATTGAAGGAGCAGAACTAAAAACATTTATAGCGAATCAAAAAAAGAGCATCCGGAGAGTTCCGGATGCTCTTTTTTTGTGTGTACGGACAGTTGGTAAAAAATATCCAACTGTCGGCTCTCAACATTTATCAATTATAACCCGGATTTTGTGTAAGCGTACCACCGGTAGCGTCTATTTCCGTTTGGGGAATCGGCCACAAAATATTATGATCTTTCACATTCATTCCGGGAGCTTGCGGATTATCATTGTATTTGCGTAGACATTCAAGGAATTTACCCGTACGGCGCAAAACCACGTCACGCATCTCTTCCGTATAAAGTTCACGGATTCGTTCATCCAACAAATAGTCAATCGAGACATCACTTGTAGCAACCGGTTTTGCGTGCGCACGTGAACGAACGACGTTGATATCGTCAGCCGCTTTTTGCATTTCACCCAGCTGGATATAAGCTTCAGCCCGGTTCAAATAGGTTTCTGCCAACCGCATAAAGTAACAATCTTTCCATGTATATCCTCCACCACTACGGAGAGGTTCTGCTTGGATATGACAAGGATCGCCAACCTTTCCGATCCAATAAGGATATATAAAATTACAAGTATCCTTCATCGGATTACGACCATTTGTTTCATAGCTACCCCACAAAGAGAAATCTATGACTTGTCCATTATAAGGTGATTCGGGATTTTGGAAATAATAAGTACGTTTAATATTATGAGGTGCATTTCGAATATCATTATCCCAATCTGAAGCCCAAACTTCATGAGTCACATGATATGTCGGACGTGACCAAGAAACCGGACGGCTCAACGTATCACTATACCCTGTATATTTACCATCAATAAATTCACCCAATATACAAGCGTATCCGGCTGGGTCATTCCCCAAAGAATAATAACGAGGGCCATGACGACGAGGACCGTTATTTTGTCCTCCACCACCCGATACATTTGACCCCTGAGGACCATTGCCTGTTCCTCCTCCACCCGACAGGTTAGCAGCAAACTGAGCTACCCATATCGCCTCTTTATTCTCACTCAGATTTTGATTACCATACGCAAACAAATCCAAGAATACATCACCAGTTTTAAAGACATCAGTTGTCGCCCCGAAACGCTCAGTCATCAATCGATAACCAAAATCATCAATCACATGTGTAGCTGCTTCAACTGCTTCTTTATATTTACTCTCTTGTAAATAGACCTCTGACAACAAATGGTAGGCAGCACCCTTTGTAACACGTCCTTTTTCTTCTTCCTTACCAGGATCCGGTAAATGTTGAGTAGCAAAAAGTAAATCACTCTCCACTTGAGCGTACACATCTTTTAATGGTGTACGAACAAATTCAGTTTTAGGAACAGTCACCGCATCAACCAACAGAGGGACATCTCCATAAAAAGAAGTAAGTAAACGATAAGCATACGCACGGAAAAACAAAACTTCTCCTTTATATAATGCTCGCTGTTCAGGACTATCCCAACCTGTCGTTTCTTCCCCATCAATATAAAGTAACAACTCATTAGAACGACTGATCAGAATGTACATATTCTGCCACAATTTATAAAACAAATTATTGGAAGGGGTCAATACTTCATACGTTACTCCTCCTGGATTTTCCCCATTGTAACTGACATCAGCCATTGAACTGTAAAAATAGACAATAGCATCATCTCCATAATACAACACGTCACGCAAATAACTATGAAGTCCATTAATTCCTAATTTAATACCCGATGCTTCCGAATAGGCATTTTCCGAAGATAAGAAGTCTAACGGTTTCTCTTCCAAAAAGTCATCATTACACCCGAACAAGCCTCCCAAAAAGAACGCTACTGCTATTAATTTAGAAAAGATCGTATTTGATATAAAATTGTATTTCATAATTCCATCTATTTAAAGTGATAACTTAATTCCAAATTGCAAACTGCGAGTCAACGGAAATGCTGTATATTCAGGATCCCATCCATCCCAACCTGTAAACGTATATAAATTTTTTCCTGTCAAAAACAGCTGTAACTGACTGATGACTCCTGTCTTTTGTAACAATTTCTTATCGAATGAATACATCAAAGAAACATCCTGAAGACGGACAAATCCTCTATTTTGATAAATACTTGTAGCTATCGGCTGATTTCTAAACAAAGCAAGTCCCTCATTGGAATGGTTTTCCGGTGTCCAATACTCTCTGATAGCCGGTTGGTTCAAACGAACTACATAATCTGAACTATTATCCGGAACCAAAAGACCATTGCCTCCCATATAATAGCCACCTCCGCCCAACATTGAGTTCAGCATAAAGTACAAAGACCAATTTTTCCATGTCAATGTATTGCTAAAGCTGAAACGGCAATTAGGATTCTTATTACCGATAATCTTACGATCATGTTCAGCATCAATCTTACCATCACCATTCAAATCAGCAAATTTCTGTTGCCCCGGATACCAACCTTCATAAATTTTACCGGAATACAGATCTTCCTCTTGCCAAACACCTTGCATTTCATAAGAATAAATAGCACCGATTGATTCACCGACAAACCATCCATTCGTTAAATCTTGTGTAGTTCCATCCCCATACAAATCTGTAATCTTATCCCGATTCAATGAAAATGTAAAACCGGATGTCCAAGAGAAATTCTTATTCTGGATATTGACAGAATTCAGTTCGACTTCCACGCCCTTATTATCAACACCACCTAAGTTTGCCCAAACCCAACTATATCCTGTGACATTCGGCAATGTCCGTTTTACCAAAACATCTGTTGTATGCGATTTATAGACTTCAAACGAACCATTTAAACGTTGATTAAAGAATCCGAAATCAATACCAAAGTTCCAAGACGAAGTACGTTCCCATTTCAAATCTTTGTTAGCCATTTCAGAAGGATATAAAGAAATAACCCTATCATCATCATAATTATAAGCTCCCATTCCTAATTTAGCGAGTGAGGCATAACGTCCAATTCCCTGATTACCATTCTGCCCATAAGAAAGACGCAATTTCAAATATACATCCTCAAACGGATTAAAGTCTTCCTCTGAAATCACCCAACCAATAGAGGCTGAAGGCAATGTTACAAACTTATTATTACTTCCAAATCCGGAAAAGCCATCACGACGTACTGTACCCGTAAACAAATAACGATTTTTATAATTGTAACTGATACGTCCCATCAAACCCACATTAGATTCCTGCCAAGCTGTACTTTTTTCAGTAAACAATGTACCGATACCCAAATTATTATAACCTAAATTGTCCGTATCGAACGATTCTGCAATAGCAGTAGTCTTATCGCCCCATCTTTTTTCTTTTGTATAAACAAATGTTGCATTCAATGAATGATCACCAAATGTTCTTTGATAAGCAAAAATATGATTAAATAAATAAGCATTTTCATTCTCCGGCTCTTTTATAGCTTTACCATTATTAATAAATCCTCCATCCACATCTGACGGATAAAACGAATTATTATCTCGATGATACCGGGTAGTTGAATAATTAAAATCATAAGACAAGCCTTTAATAAAAGGGACGTCAATACGCCCATTCAAGGTCAAAAAGAGTGTATTTCGCAAATCTGAATTATCAATAGCCAAATATTGTAATGGATCTTTCATAGATGATTCTGTTGCCAACTCCAGACGATAATATCCAGGTGTATCAAAATCATACGCAGCCAAAGGTGATGCTTTTGTTGCATAATCAAAATTAGCAGACACTCCCGAATAATCACGATGGGAGAAGTTAATGTTTGCACCGATTTTCAACCAATCTGTCACCTTTGTATCGACTTTCGCATTGAATGTATAACGCTTAAATTGATCATTTAGCAACAGACCTTCTTCATCATGGTAGGCTCCCGATAAATAATAATTCACATAATCAGAGCTGCCGGAAACACCAATATTATAATCTTGCGTCAAACCTGTCTGCATGACCTTGTCTATCCAATCAATATCATATGCTGTTCCCGAAAGATAGCTATCTTTTTCTTCTTGAGATCTCAGATAATAAGCTTTAGCTTCTCTACTCGACAAATCCGGATAAGCGGGACGACCTGCATCGCTTGTCGGATTTGTTTTATACCACGCACGTAAATCCTGTTGATAGGCATAATCAGCCAAACGCCTTGTATATTCTTCCGCATTCATATAACTTGCACTATGATTAGATGCAGACTGTGTCCCTATAGACATATTAAATGAAACCTTCGGTTTCTCTGTTTTTCCTTTTTTAGTTGTAATCAAGATTACGCCATTGGCCGAACGAGCACCATAGACAGCCGCTGCACTTGCATCTTTCAAAATATCAATACTGCTTATGTCATTTACATTGATATCGGACATTGCCCCATTGTAAATAATGCCATCCAAGACAATCAAAGGATTTTGAGAAGCTGAAAATGAAGTTGTTCCGCGAATGCTCAAACTCACATCTTCTCCGGCATATCCGCTTTGAGCCGTATTGACACCTGCTGTAGATCCAACAAGTGCCTGAGATAAACTTGTATTAGCAACAGCAGGAGATTCTTCCAAATTCACCCTTTTAACTGCTCCTGTCAAATCTTTCTTTTTCATAGTTCCATAACCAACTACAACCACTTCTTCCAATGTCTCCGTATCTTCCCTAAGAGTGATCGTATAAGAGGCTTGGTCCGTAATTTTTATTTCTTGAGAGACATATCCGATATAAGATACTATTAACGTTGCACCTGGTGCAACGTTAAGGACGAAGCGTCCTTCCGAATCGGAAATAACGCCGTTCATTGTTCCTTTTTCCACAATGTTCGCTCCGACCACCGGGCCGAATGCATCCAAGACAACGCCTGTGATCTCCTTTCCCTCTTGAGTGACTTTTGTTTCCTCAGCCTTTTTCTCCGTTATTATAATATTCTTATTATAAATCTTGAAGTCACAATCCGGCAGAATCAAAGCCAATATCTCCGATATTTTCTTATTCTCTGCATTCACTGTGACTCGCTTATGCGCATTAATAACCTTGTCATTATAATAAAATGTAAACTCACTCCTACTCTCTATTCCTTTTAGGACTTCTTTGACAGTAGAATTTTCCATGCTGAGGTTTATCCGCGTATTTTGCGCATAAGACTCCTCTGCCGAAAGTCTAAATAGCATAATGGTTAACATTATCAGGACTAATTTCATAATCCGAACATTTTTTTGTGTTAAGAAAGGACATAACACATCCCTTCCATAAAAATTATTCATATTTTTACATGGATTTTTTTGTTAGACTTTATCGCTGAACTCCGCCAAGAGAGCGATAGGTTAATAAAATTCTTAAATAGGTGGATGTTACCGCATTCACCTATTACTTTTGTAATATTTGCATCATTCCTCCTTTCCCATATTCTTATTATTTTTAAGGTTAATATTCCGCATCTATATTATTTAGGGATAATATATGCTTTTCCATTCTTTATCTTATATTTAATAGGAGCAATAAGACTTATTGCTTCCAAAACTTCCTCGATACTCTCTTGCCGGATCGTAAAAGAAAGACGAGTAGAAGAGGCGAACTGTTCCGGACATTCAATATCCATATTATAGCGTCCTCCCATACTAATCAAAATATCAGACAGATAGTCATTATCGAACACCAAACGGTCTTTAATCCAATCGGTGTACAAGCCCACTTTTGCTTCCCGGACGGAAAAGACTTGATCAGACTTTTGGTATTTGAATAATTCATTAGGTTTCAAATAAACCGGTTCTTTCACTCCTTTTCCCGATATTTTTACACTACCGTTTAATAAGGCTGTCTGCACAAACTCAGTGTAAGAATAGCTGTCGACATTAAAACAAGTACCCAAGACTTCGACATCTATCTCTCCTGCCTGCACAATAAAAGGCTTTTTCATATCTTTCTCTATTTCGAAATAGGCTTCGCCTTCCAAAGTCACCAACCGCTTGTCACCGGCAAATTGACTCGGATAAGTCAGTTTTGTTTCAGAATTCAGCCAAACAACCGATCCGTCCGGTAGCGTAAACCGGCCTTTGCTTCCTTTTGCCGTTATCAGTTGATTTTGTATTATGACATCCTGAACAGAATGTTCCCTCCAACTGCCGAGACCATAACCGATTCCCAACAAGAGCAGCAATACAGCTGCGATCCGTGTCCAATGCCAAACGACCCATAATGCTTTTTTCTTCGCAAGTGATTCTTTTTCCATTCGGCCCTGCTCCTGCAAGATGCGGTCTTTCAGTTTCCCCAAAGCAATATCAACCTCCAACTCATTTCCGGCAGCTACATTGCAGGATAGCCACAAGTCGCGGATTGCAGTAAAATCATCCCGGTTTTCGTTCGATTGTTTCAGCCACTGAAGCAAAAACATCTTCTCACCCAGTTCTGCCGAACCATCCAGATAGCGGATTATGATTTCGTTGATATCGTTTGTTTCTTCTTTCATTACAGATACATTTATTAGTAATACAAGAAAAAGCAATTATACCCTACCTTCTTCGACAAAAAATTCCCCTGAAAAAAAAATGTTCCCCTGACGGCCTAATGAGAAAGACAGGTTACTGCCAGTACCAATAAAGGGTATAAGCCTTTTTGGATAAGATGTTGCTTCAAGCCGTAAAGAGCTTTGCTTATTTGCTTTTCAACCGCTTTGACGCTAATACCCTGTTGCTCGGCTATCTCACGATTTTTCAGACCATAGCTCCGACTCAACATAAATATCTTATGGCATTGGGGAGGAAGAGTATTTATATAAGACATGATTTCTTCTTCCAGTTCTTTCAATAACAGACTTTGCTCAGAGTTCTGCATATAAGAGGAGACATACAGCTCCAATATATCCGGTTCCCTTTCCGGTTCCAGCGGATATACACCCTGCTGTTTTTTATTCAGAGCATTCAGGGCATGCGTATAAACAGCCCTGAAAAGATAGGATTTTACAGCTTCATCTTCAAAACGAATACTTTCACGCCGTCTCCATAGCTCATAAAAAACATCCTGCACAATATCTTCGGCTAAGTCCTTGTCGCTAACAAAACGGAAAGCATACGCACGCAACGGCTTATAAAAGCGTTTAAACAAAGCTTCCAAAACCGCAAAATCTTGAACGTATTTTTCTGATAGCATGAGTCTCCTTCTTTATGAATAACAAAAATACAGATATTTTTTATTAATAGCCGCCAGAAAGGCAATATTGATAACTCTATAAGCAATATTGCCATTTACAATGCAGTTGCATTATATGTATCTTTGTATCATCAATAAAAAGAAAGCAATATGACACCCATTGAATTGACAAAAGCGGAATTTATACAACGAGTAGGAAACTTTGAAGAGAATCCGAAGGATTGGAAATATGTAGGAGACAAACCTTGCATCGTGGATTTTCATGCACCCTGGTGCGGTTATTGTAAACGCCTGGCACCTATCCTGGATGAGTTTGCAGAAGAATATGACGGCCAACTTTATATCTACAAAGTAAACGTAGACGAAGAAGAAGAACTGGAAACAGCTTTCAAAATCCGGACAATTCCGACTTTGCTCCTTTGCCGTATGGATGGTAACAAGGAAACGATGCTTGGGACGATGGGTAAACCGGAACTTCGTAAGGTGATCGAAGGTCTCTTATAAACTTTAGAGAGTTGAAGTTAGATGGGAAGAATCAGGGAAGCAGACCGCTACATCTGATTCTTTCCTTCTACTTTTATACGGATCGAATTGGGAGTCCGCTGCAAACAAGCACAAAAGATTTCTATATCATTTGTCTTTTGCATCAGTTCCTGTAATATCCGGCATTCCTCTTCCGACCACGGTTCATAGTGGCGGGGATATCGCTCGCGGGTTTTCCGGATTGACTCGGAAACATTCTTTTTCTGAATTTCCAACTGCAGGATTCGTCGCTTGAAATCTGCTAAATCTGCATCGGTGCAAGCGTCTATCGGATCTGCATCAAAGAAACCCGCAAAGACAGGAAGAGGCTCGAAAAGAACTGCTTCCGGCTCTATCCGGTCTAATTCCTTCACCAGATTTGAGATATGTTTCGTTGCTTCGGGATGAAGAAGTTTAATTGAACATTCATGCCGGGAATAGACCTCATCCCTACTCGCAGAAAGCCAGTTAAACGAACCTTCCACCAGTACGTCGTTATCGATTGCAAGCGATTTATTATGAATACCTTTCAATAGAACCAGTTTGACGCCGTTCTCTATTAAAGCCTGTCGTCCGGCATTTGCCTCTTCCTTCAACAGCCCGGTCCGTCCATTATAATCCAAACGGGAATCGGAATAGACCACGACTTCTACTCCACGCCGCACGGTTTCCCGGATTCGGGGAATAAGGTCATCATGCTCGATTGCCCGGATCGAGATAAAAGGAGAAACGATCAGCAATCTTTTTGTTGCCTCTTTTAATGCCTGCTGCAATAAACCGATGTGCGCCTCCAATGTCGATAAACGTTCGGCAGGCTGATAACGGCAAAGCGGTTCTTTCTGCTGATAAATGAAATTACCGGATATCTCGTTCGCTGGATCATCAAACAACCATTTCGCCAAATTCCCTACCGGTGTATTCCGTTCGGGATGGAAAATATTCATATTTCCAAACACTAAAAAATGAGACTGTGCCCGCGAAACAGCGACATTAAGCATATTGTACTTTCCTCCCTGCTCCATAAAATAAGAAGCATCGCCGGGAGAATTAACCGACGAAAAGATTACGACCGGACACTGTGCTCCCTGCAAAGAATGGACGGTACCGATCGTCATGCCGGTAAATGCCTCCGCTTCCGGAGATGCTTTCGCCAAGTTGCATATGGTTTCTTCCTGTGCTTTAAAGGGAGTGACAATCGCCACTATTTTATTGATCGGATCTTTGTAAGCTCTTTCCAGATTATCCTTTTCTTTTTCCAGCCAGGATACGATTGAGGCCGCTTCCGCTTTATTCAATACACTGCCCGTTCCACCTTTTTCGCTTACTCCGTTAACATGGACATAGCCTTTAGAAGGCAAGGCTTTATATTTCACCTTGTTTCCCTTCTTCGGCAACAAACGGCCATGATAGATATAGTCATTACAATAAGCAATAATCGGATCTACACAACGCCGGTGTTCTGTCAGGAAAGCACCTCTTTCCCCGGCAACTTCAAAGCTACAACTCTTCCTTGCCATCTTCATGATACTTCCGGATGAAGACAGGAAACCGTTCTCTCTCAAAAACGCATACATTTTATCCGACTCGGAAGAGATCAGGCCGAAACGCTTCAGATTGATACAGGAATATTCTTCCGAGATAGACCATATCGGTTCGATCTGCTCCACATCTCCAACCAGAATCGCTTGTTTGGCCAGGCTGAAAGAAGGGATTGCCAATTCGGGAGAGACCTGTCCCGACTCATCTACGATCAACAAATCAATCGAATCATAAAGCGGTGCATCCCACTCCCCGCTATCGACACAAACCATATATTTCGGCAAAGAATGGAAAGTCGAAATAAAGACCGGCATCACACAAGCTAACCTCTTCAAACGCTCGGTATAATCTTCACGCCCCCGGGTTTCCTCTTCCTTGTCACATTCTGCCAGCCGGCGGATAAACTCGGCTTCCCGATCATGGATGGCATACCAAAACAAAAGATAACGGTAACTGATATCCAGTCGTACCGCCATATCTTCCGTATAAGGAAGGGAGCTATATTCCGGATTGGCGGTCAACTTGTCATAGCGATCTTTAAAGTCTTTCGTCTGTTCCCAACCCTTTATCACATCTTCATAACTTGGAAGCTTTTGCAGTTTACGGATCAGCTTGCCCACGAACCCCTTATCCTCCATCTCATTTCCATACTGTTTGAGACTGGCGACATTCAAACAGACTTCAATTTCTTTCCGTATCTCTTTCATTCGCCTACGCAGAAAACGCTGGCATGCAATTTCATTATGGCAGGACGTCTTAAAGAACCGGTTGAAATGTTCCAGATAAAACCGGCGATATTCTTCCAATCGGGCAGGATCGTCATATTCATTCGGAAAACCGTCACCTTTCGTATTGAACATCATTTTATACAGGTCTTTCTGTTCGTCTTTTCCGGACAGATATAATCCCAACGTATCCAATCCAGGCAACCAACGGAGGGATAACGGATCTACAGGCTTATCTTCAGTAGGCTGCTCAATCTTAAAATCTTTCAGGATATTGGTAATCGCCTGATTATTGGCGGAACTGGCAACGATGATATCCGGATCCTCAGGATGGTTGAGTACGGTATGGACGATCCGATTCGCAATCACAGTCTGTAGAAAAGTCGTTTTACCGGTTCCCGGAGGTCCGTTGACGGCAAATATATCAGAGCTATCCGGTTCCGTGTACATGGCAAGCGTCTCGCGTTGGGAGACGGACAGAGGGAACTCACCACTCATTTGTGCCCAATGCTCCTTATTGCAATAAACATGCTGTTTGTTGGGTACAGGCAACAGCGTTTCCTGCTTTTTACGGATCAGGAGTTCCAGCAAAGGATGGGAGGCTTTACTCTCCAGCAACTTGTCATATAGATTAATAATTTTTTGCGCCATTCCCCGCCCGGGTGCTTTTACAACGACAATTTCAGGTTTATCGGCATAATTCATTTCCCGGAAAGTCAAACCGGTTGCATTCCGGAACAGGGTTTCACAAGCCGCCCAATACTTTTTCCAATCCGTCTCTTCAGTATCAAACTCGCTTAACAGCCGGTCCACATTCGAAAGGGATGCAATGGTTCGGTCATTGCGTGCATTCGGTTCCAGAAACATACGGACAAAAACCGGAACCCGCTCGGCCTTGTTATCACACACCTGAAACGTTCCGTCCGGCAATAACGTAACCGTAATCAAAAAAGGATAATCCGGTGTATTCTGTTTGGAAGCCCACCCGTTTTCATACTCCGGCAGAAGGACGCAAGGAGCAATCTGCACTTTCCGTTTTTCATCTTTCTCTTTTTGTTTCTCCTTTGAAAAAAGCAGGGGAATATCTTTGCGAAGAATAAACTCCGGGATCTTGTCGCCAATCCGCAATGTGATCCGCGCCTCTTTCTTCAGCGATCTGTTTTTGCGCTCCGCATCCAACAGGCAGTTTTTCCAATATTTCAGTAGTTTTTTGTCCATTCGATCCGTTAGCTGTTGTTTTTATTTTTTCTCCCGGGCTGTGATATGGAAGCACCCTTGCTTGCGTTCGTGCTTGACATAACAACGTTCTTCCCGCTTCAAGTCGCGCAAAACCATTGCCAACACCATTTTCAGCCGGTCATTATCGATGTTCAAAGTATCGCTTTCATCCACTTTCGTGTAACGTACCCACGACACGTCGAAGGTTGTTCCATAACGATGGGCAGAGTTCTGGGATGAGTTGGTATTTCTTTTCTTCAGGTTCTTAACATCATCGATCGTACGGGTGACACTGGTCACTTTTACCTTGTAAATAGAAGCATTCAGATTACGGAGGGAATCTTGAAAATTACGCCCGATATCTTCCAACAATTTAGCAGCGGAAGGAATCAGATACGGAATGGAATGCTTCAGTTCCTCCACCTCATAGTATTCATTGGTGCTGATTTCCTTCATCTCCTTTTTCACTTTTTCCGCTTCCTCACGGTTCGATGCCGGTTTGATGCCAATACGTTCGGCTTCCGCCAAGTGCACATCGTTCAAATCCTTGAAATCGCGGTTGTAGCTTCCATTATACCAAATACGTTTCAACTCACCGCGCTGTTCCTTTTTACCACAGGACGAGCAGATTGCTGCCGCCGCAAAGGCAGCCATTATAAACCAAATACTAAGTGTTGTTTTCTTCATCATTATTCTTTTAGGGTGAACAAAAGTACATAATCTTTCACGAATAATCTTCCGTGATGGAAAAAATACGTACATTTGTGAATCTTAATATGAAACTAATAGAGTATTGTATGGACACATTAGAATTAAAACTATCGCTTATCGAACAATTGAAAACGATTGACGACAAAAAGCTTTTGACACAGATCAAAAACCTTATCTGCATTTCAACCGAAAGAAAGCAGGAAGAACGCTTACCGGCACAAATGACGCTGGACGAGCTGAAAGAAGTGCTGAAGAAATCGAAAGAAGACTTCAAAAACGGAAGATATATGACTACAGAAGAACTACGTAAACGACATCCATTATGCGAATAGAAATTGCCTGGTCAGATAATGCCATTGCCTTACTTAATGGAATTTACAACTATTATTATAAAAAGAGCCCGACCGCAGCTATCCGTTTGTACAATAACATATTGGATTCAGCCGAACCTTTACGAACTTTCCCTAATGCAGGTCCTGTCGAACCCCTTCTGGAAGAGTATGAAGATGGTTTTCGCTCCATTGTCGCAGAAAAACACTACAAGCTGATTTATACCGTTAAAGAAGAACTGGTCGAAATCCATGCCGTATGGGATTGCCGGCAGGAAGGATGGCGTCTGAAAGAAATGTTCAAATAATCTTCATAGATACGAAACAAAATATCCGGCAATTTATTCTTAGCATAAAGAATATTACTAATTTTGTCTGCCTGAATGAATGTGAAAAGAATTCACGGAAAAGGCAGAACTAAAATAGATTGAATGATTGAACGAATTTATATTCTTGAGAGCGTAGACCCGGTGATATTCTACGGCGTAAACAATGTCAATATGCAGTTAATAAAGACATTGTTTCCCAAACTGCGTATCGTAGCGAGAGGAAATGTAATGAAAGTGATCGGTGATGAAGACGAATCGGAACTCTTTCTCAAGAAAATTCGCGAAGTAGAGAAATATTGCGAAGAATTCAACTCGCTGAGCGAAGATGTCATCCTGGACATCATCAAAGGGAAAACCCCGGTGGTTACCAAACAGGAAAACCTCATTATCCACGGGATGAACGGAAAACCGATTGTTGCCCGCACGGAGAATCAGCAACGCCTTGTCAAGGCATTCGAGGAAAACGACCTCGTCTTCGCAACAGGACCTGCCGGAACAGGCAAAACGTTTGTCGCTATCGCCCTTGCCGTAAAAGCATTAAAGAATAAGGAAATCCGCAAAATCATCCTGAGCCGCCCGGCAGTCGAAGCCGGCGAAAAGTTGGGATTCCTCCCCGGCGAGATGAAAGACAAGCTCGATCCGTATCTCCAACCGTTGTACGACGCCCTGCAGGATATGATTCCGGCAGCCAAGCTGAAAGAATATATGGAGAACAATGTGATCCAGATCGCCCCGCTCGCCTTTATGCGTGGACGTACGCTGAACGAAGCCGTTATCATCCTCGACGAAGCCCAGAACACGACAACGCACCAGATCAAGATGTTCCTGACGCGCCTCGGCATGAACGCCAAAATGATCATCACCGGCGACGTGACGCAGATCGACCTGCCCCCCACGGCAACCTCCGGGCTGGTGCAAGCCATGCAGATACTGAAAGGCGTCAAAGGAATCGGTAAAATCGAATTCGAAAAGAAAGACATCGTCCGCCATAAACTCGTCCAGCGCATCGTGGAAGCCTACGATAAATTCGACAGCAAACGTATAAAAAACAACAATATTAATAACAGTCAGGACGCCAAATAAGCGCCCCCATAAAAACAATGGTTATGAAGAAGGCATTGACAAAAACAGACTTCAATTTCCCCGGACAGAAGAGTGTCTATCACGGTAAAGTCCGCGACGTGTACAACATCAACGACGAAGTGTTGGTAATGGTTGCAACAGACCGTATCTCCGCATTCGACGTCGTACTGCCGGAAGGCATCCCCTACAAAGGCCAGATGCTGAACCAGATCGCAGCCAAATTCTTAGATGCGACTACAGACATTTGCCCGAACTGGAAAATGGCGACTCCGGACCCGATGGTAACCGTCGGTGTAATGTGCCAGGGATTCCCTGTTGAAATGATCGTACGCGGTTACCTTTGCGGAAGCGCATGGCGTGCTTACAAGAGCGGCGTACGCGAAATCTGCGGCATAAAACTGCCGGAAGGTATGCGTGAAAACGAACGTTTCCCCGAACCAATCGTAACCCCGACAACGAAAGCCGAGATCGGCGAACACGATGCCGACATCTCCAAAGAAGAAATCCTGGCACAAGGCCTGGCTACTCCCGAAGAATACGAACTGCTGGAGAAATATACACTCGCCCTCTTCAAACGCGGCACGGAGATCGCTGCCGAACGCGGCCTGATCCTTGTCGACACGAAGTATGAATTCGGCAAACACGACGGCAAGATCTACCTGATGGACGAAATCCACACACCGGACTCTTCCCGTTATTTCTACAGCGAAGGCTACGAAGAACGCTTTGCCAAAGGCGAACCCCAGAAACAGCTCTCCAAGGAATTCGTTCGCGAATGGTTGATGGAAAACGGCTTCCAGGGTAAGGCTGGACAGAAAGTGCCTGAAATGACTCCGGCTATCGTCGAAGGCATCAGCGAACGTTACATCGAGCTGTTCGAACACATCACCGGTGAGAAGTTCGTAAAAGGAGACACAGACAACCTGTTGTCACGCATCGAAAAGAACGTGACCGAATATCTCAACAAATAAGAAAGACACGGATATGGCAAAGTACGGTTCAGAACAGATTCTACCCTACAACAACGAGGAGCACAAGGCGACGCAGGTCAAGCGTATGTTTGACTCCATCGCCGGCACGTACGATCGGCTGAACCATACGCTTTCGCTCGGTATCGACAAAATATGGCGCAGGAAAGGGATTGCTTTTCTGCGCCCTTTCTCACCCGCTTCGATACTCGACATTGCCACCGGAACGGGCGACTTAGCCATCTCCATGTACCGCCGGCTGAAAGCGGACCGCATTGTCGGGGCCGACATCTCGGAAGGCATGATGGAAGTCGGGCGCCGCAAAGTGGCCGAAGCCGGACTGTCGGAACATATCTCGTTCGAATACCAGGACTGCACGGCGCTGACCTATCCCGACAACTCGTTCGACGCCGTCACCGCCGCCTTCGGAGTCCGTAACTTCGAAGACATAGAACAGGGAATATCCGAAATGTACCGCGTACTGAAACCGGGCGGCCACCTGATGATCCTCGAACTGTCATCGCCGGAACATTTCCCGATGAAACAACTCTACACCGTTTATTCTAAATTCGTTATCCCGAACATCGGCCGGTTACTCTCAAAAGAGCACACAGCCTACAGCTATCTGCCGGCCTCCATCAAAGTCGTTCCGCAAGGGAAAGTAATGACCGACCTGCTCAGCCACGTCGGTTTCAACCAGGCGCGATCCAGGACTTTTACTTTCGGGATATGTTCGTTATATACTGCCTGCAAATAATATTTAATCATCTTAATTTACCGGTCATGCAAAAATATGGTTTAATAGGATACCCCCTCGGACATTCTTTTTCAAAGAACTACTTCAACCAGAAGTTCGAATCCGAGAAAATTGATGCAACTTATCTGAACTTCGAGATCCCGAACATCAAAGATCTGAAGACTGTATTGAAAGACAATCCCGAACTCTGCGGCCTGAACGTCACCATCCCCTACAAGGAACAAGTCATCCCCTACCTGGATGACCTGGACGAAGATGCCCGCTTGATCGGAGCCGTCAATGTGATCAAATTCACCAAAGGTCTTTTCGGCAAGCTAAAGCTGAAAGGCTACAATTCCGATATCATCGGTTTCAAACGTTCCATCGAGCCACTGTTAGACGAAAGCCACCGCAAAGCGCTGATCCTCGGAACCGGAGGCGCCTCGAAAGCCGTCTTCCAAGGACTGAAACAGTTAGGTGTAGGCGCAACGTTAGTTTCCCGCAAACCGAAAGAATTCTGCATCACCTACGAGGAAATCACGCCCAAGACAATGGAACAATACACCGTCATCGTCAACACGACACCACTCGGCATGTTCCCCAACATCAACACCTGCCCGGATATCCCCTACGACCTGCTGACTCCGAAACATCTGCTGTACGACCTTCTGTACAATCCGGATGAAACCCTTTTCATGAAGAAAGGAAAAGAAAAAGGCGCCGTCGTGAAGAACGGACTCGAGATGCTGCTCTTGCAAGCATTCGCAGGCTGGGAGATCTGGCAGAAATAAAGAAAAAAGGGGGCTGTCGGAAGCCCCCTCTCGGTTATTCAAGATAATTACAGGCAGAGGAGTTAGGGCAAAACTATTTTACAAGTTAGACCGCACAAGTCATAGCAAATCAGTTCTACTTCCGCATAGGTCAACACGATCGGATTATACTCCATTCCATCTAAACAAGGCTTCACTTCGCCAGAGAAACTAATATTTGCTATCACGCCAAATGAATCTCCATAATGGCTATCCGAAAACAGAGACTCCGGTAAATTGACAGGACAAACATACAATTCAGAACCATCCTGAAGCCGATAACAAATCCTATATTGTTTCTTACCGTCTACCTTTCGTATCAACAGATCTCCATACATATTAGTTACGTCATAAAGCGTATTGGATTCCGTATAAACCGCATCTGCCTTTTCCAACGCTACCTCGAATGGGGCGCAAGGATCATATTCTTCCTCCTCGTCGTCCCCACAGGACGCAAACCCGCTGCAAAACGAGAGCAGCAGGCAGAGAAGCATTATTAAATTGACATTTTCTTTTCTCATTGCAAAACTATTTTAGAGGTTAGATCGTAGCAAGATTACAAATAAGAATTATTTCCGCATAGGTCAACACGATCGGATTATACTCCATTCCTTCTAACTGGAGCTTCACTTCGCCGGAAAACCAAATACCTGCTATCACACTAAATGAATCTCCATAATAGCTATCCGGAAACAGAGACTCCGGTAAATTGACAGGACAAACATACAATTCAGAACCATCCTGAAGCCGATAATAAATCTGATATTGTATCTTACCGTCTACCTTTCGTATCAACAGTTCTCCAAACATATTAGTTACATCATAAAGCGTATTGGATTCCGTATAAACCGCATCTGCCTTTTCCAACGCTACCTCGAATGGGGCGCAAGGATCATATTCTTCCTCCTCGTCGTCCCCACAGGACGCAAACCCGCTGCAAAACGAGAGCAGCAGGCAGAGAAGCATTATTAAATTGACATTTTCTTTTCTCATTGCAAAACTATTTTAGAGGTTAGATCGTAGCAAGATTACAAATAAGAATTATTTCCGCATAGGTCAACACGATCGGATTATACTCCATTCCTTCTAACTGGAGCTTCACTTCGCCGGAAAACCAAATACCTGCTATCACACTAAATGAATCTCCATAATAGCTATCCGGAAACAGAGACTCCGGTAAATTGACAGGACAAACATACAATTCAGAACCATCCTGAAGCCGATAATAAATCTGATATTGTATCTTACCGTCTACCTTTCGTATCAACAGTTCTCCAAACATATTAGTTACATCATAAAGCGTATTGGATTCCGTATAAACCGCATCTGCCTTTTCCAACGCTACCTCGAATGGGGCGCAAGGATCATATTCTTCCTCCTCGTCGTCCCCACAGGACGCAAACCCGCTGCAAAACGAGAGCAGCAGGCAGAGGAGCATTATTAAATTGACATTTTCTTTTCTCATTGCAAAACAATTTTACAGGTTAGACCGAATCAAGAAACCAACTCAGACTTATTTTCGCATAGGTCAACACAATCGGAGTACACTCCATTCCCTCTAAGCGAGGCTTCACTTCGCCGGAGAACCTAATATTACCTACCGTGCCAAATGAATCGCTAAAAGAGTAATCCGAAAACAGAGACTCCGGCAAATTGACAGGATTAAAATACAATTCAGAACCATCCTGAGGCCGATAATAAATCTGATATTGTATCTTACCGTCTACCTTTCGTATCTGCAGATCTCCCTCCATATTGGTTATACCATAAAGCGTATTGGATTCCAAATAAACCGAATCCGCCTTTTCCAATGACACCTCGAACCAAGAATCATATTTATCTTCCTCCTCATCATCCCCACAGGACGCAAACCCGCTGCAAAACGAGAGCAGCAGGCAGAAGAGCATTATTAAATTGACATTTTCTTTTCTCATTGCAAAACAATTTTACAGGTTAGACCGAATTAAGTAATACAAGTAAGAATTATTTCCGCATAGGTCAATACGATCGGATTATACTCCATTCCCTCTAAGCAAGGCTTCACTTCGCCGGAGAACCTAATATGTGCTATCATGCCATATGGATCTTCATAAACATTATCCGGTAACAGAGACTCCGGAAACGAAGCCTCCGGTAAATTGACAGGACAAACATACAATTCAGAACCATCCTGAAGCCGATAACAAATCCTATATTGTTTCTTACCGTCTACCTTTCGTATCAACAGATCTCCATACATATTAGTTACGTCATAAAGCGTATTGGATTCCGTATAAAACGGATCCGCCTTTTCCAACGCCACCTCGAACGGGGCGCAAGGATCATATTCTTCCTCATCGTCGTCCCCACAGGACGCAAACCCGCTGCAAAACGAGAGCAGCAGGCAGAGGAGCATTATTAAATTGATATTTTCTTTTCTCATTGCAAAAC